>JAAYKB010000167.1 GCA_012522615.1 Clostridiales bacterium | reverse complement strand
TCAAAGACTTTAACGACACTTACGGCCACGCCGCAGGTGACAAATATCTGAGTAGATTGGGAGAAGTATTTGCAAAATTCTCACAGAATTTCCGGATGCATTTCTATCGCTACGGCGGCGAGGAATTCGTGGCAATAGCATATGGATACGGCGAGAAAGAACTGTTTTCCATCGCAGAAAGTCTGCGGATTGCTGTGCAAGGCACAGATATTGACGGGCATAGCACTACCGTCAGTATCGGTGTTGCTTACTGCGGCGAAGAACAAATCAAAAATTATGAAAATGTAATCGATCAAGCCGATAAGGCCGTTTATGCTGCTAAGCGCTCGGGACGGAACAAAGTGTGCGCGGAGCCAAACACGGACAAATGAAAAATACAGCCAAGACATCGGGATGAGCCTATAGCTTCACCTTGAGTGCGCAGCATTTATGACAAAGATTGAAAATAAGACCATTCAGAACTCCGGCGGCAGATGATGCCAAACGTCGGAGGGCGGCTCGGCCAATATATAAATTGTGAAAATAAGTGTGAAATCGAGGATTATATATGGTTGCAAAAATCTTAACTTTATACCTGTTTGTCGGGGTTTTGTTTCTTTCAATCACGTTTGTTTATTCTTTATACAGAGGGAAATCCGGATTTGCTAGGGCTTTAGGGCTGCTTAGCCTGTCGCTTGATATCTATCTTATGGGATATCTTATGGAGATAAATTCGGAAACCCTGAGCGAGATGTTGTTTTGGAACCAGATTCAGTATTTCGGCATTCCGTTTTTTCCTGCGCTGTGGCTTATCATGAGTATGCTCTATACAGGTCATACAAAGGGTTTATGGAAGTGGAAGTTTGTATTGATTTTTATAATACCGATACTGACTTTCGGTTTTCGATTGACCAATGGATTCCACTACTTATATTATACCAAAATCGAGCTGAGGGAATTTGGGGGAACACAGATGATGCTCCTTACCAAAGGACCATGGTACTATGTTCATATAGGCTATGTATTAATATGCTTGATTTTTTGTACCGGTTTTTATTACCGGCGTTACGTTAAAAGCAGCAATGAGGAAAAAATTCAGTTCCGACTGTTTTTGCTGTCGACCGTGCTTCCCTATGCAGCCATGGTATTGGGAGTCATAAATCTCGGAAATATCGGGATAGATTACACAGCGCTTGCACTTCCACTCTGTGTTCTGTTAATCAATATCGCTTTAACCTGGTACAATTTTCTTGAGATCAAGCTTATGGCAAGAGAAAGGGTGTTTGAGGACAGCCATAACGGTTTGATTATTTTGAACAAGAATTTGCAGGTTATGGATTATAACCCGGCGAGTATAGGGTTCTTTAGCTGGATGAATGCGACTCTCAAGAAGGGTAAGCTGGATGAATTGCTAAAAAACCATCCCGGGGTAGTCGAATGCGTTATGAACAGAAAAGAGGGAACCTTTGAATTTACGGTTGAAGGGAAAGAAAGATTTATGTCTGTCGCTCCTAAAGAAATCCGCAGCAAAAAAGAAACGGTCGGTATTCTGCTTGCCATGGAGGATGTGACGGAGCGGGAGCTGATTAACCGTAAGCTTTTGGTGATGGCACGTTATGACCAGCTGAGCGGACTTTATAACCGCAGATACTTTGTGGAACAGGCACAGGCAGCGATAGAACAGGCTAAGCTCTATGGCGAGCATTACTCTGTGATTATGGCGGATATTGATGAATTTAAGAGTATCAATGACAAATACGGACATAGCTGCGGTGATGGGGTCATTCGGGCGGTATCGGATCTTATGAAGTCCCTGTCCCGAGAGAACGACATCATAGGCAGGCTTGGCGGAGAGGAGTTTTCTATCGTCATGCCGGATTCCGGTTCTGATGAAGCTTATGCAAAAGCAGAAGATTTCCGGATAAAAACAGAACAGATGGATTTTGAGTATAACGGACAGAAAATACATGTGACAGTCAGTTTGGGGGTTGCCGAGCTGGAAAATCATCGTCAGAGCCTGGACGAGCTGATCAGCTGTGCGGATGACGCGCTTTATAAATCCAAATACAACGGCAGAAACCAAACCACTATATATAAGAAACAAGAATGAATGATAGGAGATAGGAGCTGGGAACCGGGGGCTGGCATCTAGTACCTAGCTCCTAATATCTAAATCTAACGGGCTTTACAGAAACCGTTAAATGTGTTAAAATTGCCGTTGTTGATTATACTGATTTACGATATTGGTTCGTAACGCTTTGGCGGGAAAGGATGGTTGTAGTGGCGGAAAAGGATAAGAACAGCAAGCCGAAGGCTGAGACTGCTAAAGATGGTGAAAAGGTGACTAAAGAGAGCAAATCGAATAAAGAGACAAAGGTAACCAAGGCAAATAAAGAAAGCGGAGAGGCCAAAGTGACAAAAACTACAGGGGAGAAAAAAGAGACAAAGGCGGCCAAGGAGAGCAAAGAGGCTAAGACCGATAAAGAAGCCAAAGCGGCCAAGGAGAGCAAAGAGGCTAAGACCGGTAAAGAAGCCAAAGCGGCCAAGGAGAGCAAAGAGGCTAAGACCGGTAAAGAAGCCAAAGCGGCCAAGGAAACCAAAGATATCAAAACAGCAAAGGAAACCAAAGATACCAAAGCAGCAAAGGAAACCAAAGATACCAAAGCAGGTAAAGAGGCTAAAGAGAATAAAGATACCAAAGCGACCAAAGAGGTTAAAGACGCCAAGGCGGATAAAGAGAGTAAAGCAAAAGCACGCAAGGCCGATGACGGCAAAAAGAGCGCAGGCGGCAAGCAGGGGCAGGGAGCCAAGAAAAAGGATAAGAAACAGGAATTTCTGCTTTATAAGGGAAAACCTCTTGTGCGTTCCGGCAATGTGCTTTACTACGGGAATATGAGCGACAAGTATGTTGTGATGCTGCAGATTCTCTCGACAAAGGAAGTCGGGGACATGACGGTTGCCGATAAGGTTCAGGTGCAGCTTCTCTCCACCGACCCGGATTTGCGTATGAAGGACAGGATATCCAAAAAAACCGAGAAGAAGGGCCTTTACAACGCAATGGACATCGGGGCAATCTGGCTGCAGCGCGCTCTTGACGAATAATATATTTTGCAGTCCCTGTGTTTATGGTATCGCCCTGACACGGGGACTGTTAATAACCCGGTAAATTGTTCGACGCCCTCATATTGATAAACCATGATACATATAAATTAGTATCAACAATACGGGGGAGTTGGAATAATGTTTGTCTACTCATTCAAAGCCTCCAAGCGGCAGATAATTTCAATGATACTTTGCGCTGTGATGCTTATCGCCGTTTTGGTGGTTGCGATACTATGGCCGCTCGGGAGCGCGTCGGCCGAGACATTTAAGCCGGTTGACGGAAGCAACAATGACGAAAGGACAGCTTTTTTAAAAAATCTCGGATATGATATAGATTCCCAGTCGCCTACGGTCAAGGAAGTGCTTATTCCCGACGAGTTTGACGAGGTTTTCGAGAGGTATAACAAAATCCAGCAGGAGGCCGGAATGAACCTAAAACCCTACCACGGCAAGAGGGTGAAATGCTGGACATACCGCGTTCTGAACGTTCCGGCGCAGGGCTTGGTGCAGGCGAACATCTTTGTTTACAAGAATAAAATCATCGGCGGGGATATATCATCCACCGCGCTTGACGGATTTATGCACGGGCTGGTAAAATACAATCCGCAGATTTATTCAACCACCGCCCCGCGGAATACTACTACCACGGCTTCGGACGCAAAAAAGCTGTAAACCGTACCCGATATGCCGCAAAGGAAAGGAAACTGAGCTGAAGGATGTTACAACGGCTGGATAAAATATTGTCGTCCCAGGGCAGGGCGACCCGCAGCGAGGCGCAGCGCATCATTCGCAGCGGTAAGGTGACGGTTGACGGGGCGGTTTGCCGCGACCCGTCCGCAAAGATTGAACCTGACCGCTGCGAAATATCGGTTAACGGTAATATTTTAAGATATAGCCGCTATATTTATATCATGGTGAACAAGCCGGCGGGCTTGCTGTGCGTTTCGCGCGACACTAAAGTTCCGACCGTTATGGAACTGCTTCCGGCGGAAATGCGTCGCCCCGGTCTTTTCCCGGCGGGCAGGCTGGACAAGGATACCGTCGGGCTTGTTATTATAACCAACGACGGCGATTTTGCCCACAAAATGCTTTCGCCTAAAAAAGGGATTGTGAAAAGATATCTCGCCTTGATAGACAGGCCTGTCGGGGATGAGGAGATAAAAGCATTTTCCGAGGGGACAAGCCTTGGTGATGGGACGGTATGCCGGCCGGCCGAGCTGGTTGTAAGGGGCTGCGGCGGGACAGACAATCGGTATCAGCTTGTCGAGGTCGCGATTAGCGAGGGGAGATACCATCAGGTTAAGCGTATGTTTTCGTCGGTAGGCAGAACCGTGCTGTGGCTCAAGCGCATTTCCATCGGCGGGCTGCAGCTTGATGAAAATCTTGAGGAGGGGGGCTGCCGCGGGCTGACGCGAGAGGAAATCGACCTGATTTTTGCTTGAAATAAGGCCTTTTGGTTATTTTGACATTGGGTAATATAGATAAACCGGATATGCAATCTTTGTTGATTAAAAACATGGTTAATGGGATGAAAATCTGTTATATTATTTACATGGGAATTTGAATAGTTTGAGGAATCGACTATTCGCGCGCTAAATTTTGGGAGGTTTTATAATGGCTAGTTTATCATTGAAAGGCATCTATAAGAAGTATCCGGGCGGCGTACTTGCGGTTTCGGACTTCAACCTTGAAATCAAGGATAAAGAATTTATTATCCTTGTCGGTCCTTCGGGATGCGGTAAATCTACCACACTCCGAATGATCGCCGGATTGGAAGAAATCACAGATGGAGAATTGTACATCGGCGATAAGCTGGTCAACGATGTTGCTCCGAAAGACCGCGATATTGCCATGGTGTTCCAGAACTATGCTCTCTATCCGCATATGACGGTGTTCGAGAACATGGCGTTCGGACTTAAGCTTCGCAAGACGCCCAAGGATGAAATCAAGCGCCGTGTCGAAGAGGCGGCGCGTATCCTGGATATATCTCACCTTCTCGACAGAAAGCCCAAGGCTTTGTCAGGCGGTCAGCGTCAGCGTGTTGCTTTGGGACGTGCTATTGTTCGTGAACCCAAGGTCTTCCTTCTTGACGAGCCGTTGTCCAACCTTGACGCCAAGCTCCGCGCCCAGATGAGGACAGAGCTTTCAAAGCTTCATAAGAGACTCGGTACCACCTTTATCTATGTTACCCACGACCAGACCGAGGCTATGACAATGGGCGACCGCATTGTTGTTATGAAGGACGGTTTGATTCAGCAGGTCGATTCGCCTCAGGTTCTGTATGATCTCCCCTGCAATATGTTTGTTGCAGGCTTCATCGGCAGCCCGCAGATGAACTTTGTGGATTGCATGCTGATCAAAAAGGGTGATGACCTCTTTGTCGAATTCGGCTCCGAGGACACCAAAACCACCCGCGGCGTAAAGTATCAGATTAAACTGCCCGCGTCCAAAAACGCAAAGGGTCAGCTGGACGAGTATATCGACAAGGAAGTAATCATGGGTATCCGTCCCGAGGACGTCCACGACGAGCCCCGTTACATCAAGGATATGCCCGATTGCATTATTAAGGCTGATATCGAGGTTGTCGAAAAGATGGGTTCCGAAACCTACCTGTACTTCAATACCGAGGGCATTAACTTCACCGCCCGTGTCGAGCCGACTTCGGTTGCCCGTCCCGGCGACAGAGTCGATGCGGTTATAGACAACAGCAAGATTCACATCTTTGATAAGGATACCGAGCGCACAGTCTGCAACTAATCAATATAATTTAACAAGACTAAAGACCGGAGGAAGCCTATTCCTCCGGTCTTTTTGCGGATATGACCGTTATAATATTAAAGCTCGCAGATTTTTTCGTCAGGGTCGTGAAGCTCGCCTACTAGCGGGGTGGGGTCGACCCCTTGACGGCGGTAATAGTCGGCAATAGCCGCCTTGATTGACTGTTCCGCGAGAACAGAGCAGTGGATTTTATGGGGAGGCAGTCCGCCGAGGGCTTCGACAACCGCCTTGTTGGAAAGCTTCAAGGCTTCCTCGATTGTCTTTCCTTTAATCATTTCGGTCGCTATCGAGCTTGTCGCAATGGCCGAACCGCAGCCGAAGGTCTTGAATTTGACGTCCGAAATATGTCCGTCCTTGACCTTGATGTACATTTTCATGATATCGCCGCATTTTGCGTTGCCGATCTCGCCGACGCCGTCCGCGTCCTCAAGCTCGCCGACATTCCGCGGGTTTGTGAAATGCTCCATCACCATATCGCTGTAATACTGTGCCATATAAAGTCCTTCTTTCTTAATCCGGTTAATAGGTTTATTCGTAATGCTCGCCCTTGGTTATCTTTTCCCATACCGGCGAAAATGAGCGCAGCCGATTAATTATCGGGGGGATGACCTCGAGAAGGGTGTCGACATCCTCGTCGGTGGTGTCGCCAGAAATGGTGAGTCTGAGCGAGCCGTGCGCGATGGCGTGGGGAAGTCCGATGGACAAAAGCACGTGGCTCGGATCGAGTGAACCCGACGTGCAGGCCGAACCGGAGGAGGCGCAGATTCCCTTGTCGTCGAGAAGCAGCAGAAGGCTTTCGCCCTCGACCCCCTCAAAGCTGATGTTCAGGTTTCCGGGAAGACGCTTTACGGGGTCGCCGTTAAGACGGCTTCTTTCCACCCTTTCGAGCAGTCCATTAATCAGCCTGTCCCGCCTTTCAATCAGGGAGGGGGTGATTTTTTCCATTTCGGAGCAGGTCATTTTCAGGGCGTGGGCAAGGCCGACGATTCCGGCCGTGTTTTCGGTGCCGGCTCTGCGTCCCTTTTCCTGTGCGCCGCCCTCTATCAGACTCGGGAACCGCAGGCCTCTGCGTATCAGCAGGGCGCCGACCCCCTTGGGGCCGTGGAATTTATGGGCCGACATCGAAAGCATGTCGATGTTCATGCCCGCAAAATCAACCGGAATGTGTCCGACAGCCTGTACCGCATCGGTGTGAAACAATACGCCCTTTTCACGGCATACCGCCCCGATTTCGGGTATCGGCTGGATGGTTCCGATCTCGTTGTTGGCAAACATGATTGTTACAAGCGAGGTGTCGGGGCGGATGGCGTTGCGCACATCCTCGACGCGTACCAGACCGTTTTCGTAAACCGGCAGCAGGGTTATCTCAAAGCCCTGTTTTTCCAAGGCCTTGAGGGTGTGCAGGACTGCATGATGCTCAAAAACCGACGATACGATATGCTTCTTGCCCTTCTTTGCCAGGGCTTCCGCCGTCATCCGTATCGCCCAGTTGTCGGCTTCGCTTCCTCCCGATGTGAAAAATACCTCGTCAAATCTGCAGTTCATGCACTCGGCAACCGTGTCGCGCGCCTCGTCGATCGCCTGACGCGCGTTTTGACCGAAGCTGTAGAGGGAGGAGGGGTTGCCGTATTGCTCGGTAAGGAAGGGCATCATTTTTTCCAGTACTTCGGGGTAGATACGGGTCGTCGCGGCATTGTCCGCATATATGAAACGATCCATTCAGATCACCGCTTTCACCGTGGGATGATTAAGAAGAAATAGAAAAAATCCTCTTGAAATTAATATATACCAAATTAGTCTATAATACAATAGAAAATATGCAAATTATTAAACCTATATTAAAGTTTATTTTGTACATTTCATATATCCGAGTCTTTAAAACTCATCGACGCTTGGACGGCAAGCCTGTCGCAGCGTTCGTTTTCTTCATGTCCTTCGTGGCCGCGCACCCATACGAAATTGACCTTGTGAACATCGAGGAGCGAGAGCAGGGTATCCCACAAATCGGCGTTGAGGGCGGGCTTTTTGTCGGCCTTTCTCCATCCGTTTTGTTTCCATGACCTTGCCCATCCCTTTTGTATCGAGTCGATAACGTATCTGGAATCGCTTGTCAGGGTGACCTCGCAGGGCTCTTTCAGGGCGGAAAGACCTTCAATGACGGCGGTCAGCTCCATGCGGTTGTTTGTGGTTTCGGGATGTCCGCCCGAAAGCTCCTTTTCCTGCCCGTTATAACGCAGTACGACGCCCCAGCCGCCCGGTCCGGGGTTGCCCGAACATGCGCCGTCGGTAAACAGCTCTACCTTTTTCATGCTTATGACCATTCCTTTCGGATAGTCCGAAAATTTTATTTTTTAAACTTACACCTATACTCATTGCATTATATACGAATTCCGTATAATTCACAAGAAAAAGCTTCGGAAAATTTCAAATGTAAGCCTAAATCATCCGTTCGCGGTCAATACTAGACATACAAGAGACACTAAATGTGAAGGGAATGGTTATGAAATGAGAGCGGTGATTATGGCCGGCGGGGAAGGTACGCGGCTCAGGCCCTTGACCTGTGATATTCCAAAGCCCATGGCCAGCCTTTGCGGCCGGCCGATGATGGAGTATATACTGGATTTGCTTGAGGCTCACCATATTGACAATGCCGCCGTTACCCTGCGTTATCTTCCCTCGGTCATTTCCGACCATTTCGGCGAAAGGTACGGCAATATATCGCTTAGATATATCGTCGAGGAGCAGCCGCTCGGAACAGCCGGAAGCGTCAAGGGCGCGGCCAAGGGGTTTGACCCGTCGGATAAGGGCGATATACTTGTCATAAGCGGAGACTCGCTTACGGATTTTGATTTGACCGCCGCCGCCGAATTTCATAAAAGGAGAGGGGCCGCCGCGACCCTGATCGTCACGCAGGTTGACGACCCGCGGGAATACGGGCTTGTGCGTGCCGACGCAAAGGGGCGGGTGCTGGGGTTTGTCGAAAAGCCCGGCTGGGCGCAGGCGGTGACCGACGCGGCGAATACCGGTATATATATACTTTCCCCATCCGTGCTGTCCCATATTCCCGATAATACGGCGTTTGATTTTGCAAAGGATTTGTTTCCGCTCCTTTTGAGGAAGGGAATCCCGCTTTTTGCATATGAGGCGACGGGCTACTGGTGCGACATCGGCAACCTGAGCACATATCTTTCCTGTCAGCGCGATATTCTCGAGGGCAGGCTGTGCACCATACCCCCGCCGGAGGGGGGCGTGTTATGCCGCTCGGAACGTCCTCAGGGCGGATATACCATAACCCCGCCGGTTTATATAGGCAGGGATGTGAGCATAGGAACAGGGGCGCAGATAGGGCCGTTTGCCGTGCTGGAGGACGGGTGCAGGGTAGGCAACGGGGCTAAAATAAGAGGCTCGGTGCTTCTCGGCTCCTCATATGCGGGCGACAGGACATCTTTGACCGGTACGCTGCTGTGCCACGGGGCTTCGGTCCGTCGCGGCGCCTCGCTGTTTGAGGGCTCGGCAATAGGGTCGGGGAGTATTGTGGGCGAGTATGCAACAATCTTTCCCGACGTTAAGGTATGGCCGAACAAGCAGGTTGAAAATAACAGGGTGCTCAGGGATAACCTGCGGGACGGTTCGGGAGCGGCTGTGGTGTTCGACGACGCCGGACTTACCGGAGAAACCGGGGTGGAGCTGACGCCCGAGCTTTGCGCGCGCGTCGGTGCGGCCGCCGGCAGTCTTGCGCACGGCGAAAAGGTGGCGATAGGGTCAAGCAACGATTTGGCGGCGGCTTCGCTGAAGATGGCGCTGGCTTCCGGCGTGCTGTCTACCGGCAGCGTCGTATGGGATTTCGGGGCGTGTATCGAACCCCAGTTCGACTTTTTTGTGAATTTCGGCAGGATACATGCCGGAGTATATATAAGCGGCGGGCATAAGGCGTGTATACGTCTGACCGCCGCGGGGGGGCTTCCCGCCGCCCGCAGTATTGAACGCAACATTGAATCCAAGCTGGCTACCGGCGATTTTAAACGTGTCGGATGGGAGAGCATACGCGAGGTCACCGATATGAGCGGCATGAGACAGCTTTACAAGCAGGAGCTTATAAGTATGGCTCCCATGGGACTGTCGGGTCTTTCGGCGACGGTGCGCGGCTCGGACTATGAGCCCACCAAGCTGCTTGCGTCCGTACTGAACACCCTCGGGGCTTCGCCCGACGGCGAACTGCGGCTTCATCTGGGGGCGGGAGGGAGAAGGCTTTCCCTGTTTGAACCCGAGGCGGGGTATGTCTGGCCCGAGCAGGCACTTGCCCTTTCATGCCTGATTGAGCTTGAAAAAGGGAACGATATCGCGCTGCCTTACGACGCGCCCATGGCGATTGAAAGGCTTGCCGAGCAGTACGGGCACAGGGTTAAGAGGTATCTTAACTGTCCGGCCGACGACTGTGACGCCGAAGCAAGATGTTTGGCGGCAGGTCAGCTCTGGGCGAGAGACGGTCTTATGATGGCGGTTCGGATTTTGTATTATATGAAGCAAAACAATGTTTGCCTTTCCGAGATGATTCAAAGGCTGCCGGGATTCGGAATAGCGACAAAGACGATTTCCTGTACGGTAAATCCCGGCCGTGTTCTGCGGCGGCTGTCGGGTTCCGACAAGGCGGGGGAGGGTGAAGGCGCGCGGATTAAGACAAAAAGCGGCGTGGTACTTGTGCGGCCTTCCAAGCGCGGACGCAATCTGGTTTTGATTGCCGAGGCGGCCGATACCGAAATCGCCGCCGAGATGTGCGGCGAGCTTGAACAAAAACTTGCCGCTGTTTTACTTGACATTGAAAGGGAAAACAAGTAATATAAATAGAAGTGACGGGATTTGCCATTGTTCTGGCAAGCCCGATGAGCGGTCGGAATTATTTTGGCTTTGCGGCGTTTATGTCATATAACGTGTCCGGAACAATTAAATTATTTGAAAGGTTTTAAACCTCGGCTTCACAAGCGTGAGGCTTTATTCCTGTGCACTTAAAAGACAGTTTTTGGCTGTAACGTTTTTTCGCAGAATAGACTTGTCTGAGACCGGCTCTGGCGAAAGGGTGTATCGGACACCTTTTCGCCGGTCGATTTCTGAATCATAAACAGATAGTTCGGATTGTTATTTATGGAAATATCCCATTTTAGGATGGGTTTTAATGTGCCGGCTATTGTTCGGTTTATCGGTCGGTACGATAATTTGAAATGGAGGATTTTTTGTGACAACCCAAGACAAAAGAATAAACGGAGCGAGCGGTTCGGTTCAAAGGAACAAGACCGAAGGACAACAGCGAACCTCAAGGCAGGTCGCCCAAAGGCAGGATACCCGCCCTTCAAACGCAAGGAAGGGCGCTGCCGCAGCTAAACCTTTGTCAAACGGTTCGGCCGACAGCCATGGCGCAAGGTCGCAGGCGAGGTATCGCGGACGTCAGACCAAAGCGGAGGCTTCCGCCTTGCCCGTAAGGCTTACTATTTTAGGCGGGGTAAACGAAATCGGCAAGAACCTGACCATGTTCGAGTATGGCGACGATGCGTTTTTGATTGATTGCGGAATGACCTTCCCCGATGATGAAATGCTGGGCGTCGACATTGTATTGCCCGATTTCACACATGTAATCAAAAACAAGGACCGCCTGCAGGGTATTGTTATCACGCACGGGCATGAGGACCATATAGGCGGGTTGCCCTATCTTCTCAACGAGGTGAATATACCCCTGTACGGCACGCGGCTCACCCTTGCATTGGTCGAAGCCAAGCTCAAGGAGGCCGGGCTTTCCGGCAAGGTGAAAATGAATATCATAGAGCCGGGACAGGTGGTTTCGTTCGGCAGTGTTTCGGTAGAATTTATCAATGTGAATCATTCTATTCCGGATGCCGTGGCGCTCGGTATCAAAACCCCGCTGGGTTATGTTGTCCACACCGGCGACTTTAAGATTGATTTCACGCCCATTATCGGTAAAACGATTGATCTGCCTCGTTTTGCCGTCCTCGGAGATCAGGGGGTGCTGGCCCTTCTCGCCGATTCCACCAATGCCGAAAGACCGGGATTTACCCAAAGCGAGCGCTTGGTGGGAGAGAGCTTTGCAAACCTTTTCCATAAGGCGGAAAACAAGAGGATTATCATCGCAACCTTCTCGTCAAACATCCACCGTATACGTCAGATTATCGACGCTGCGGTGGCGGACGGGAGGAAGGTCGCCCTGTCCGGCAGGAGCATGATAAATGTTGTCGGTATTGCGAGCGAGCTTGGCTATCTCAAGGTGCCCGAAGGGGTGCTCATTGATATTGACACCATCAACCGTTACCCTAAGGATAAGATTATACTGATAACGACCGGCAGTCAGGGCGAGCCCATGTCGGCTTTAACACGCATGGCCTTTTCCGACCACCGCAAGGTTGAGGTTGGGCCGGATGATTATATTATCATTTCGGCAACCCCGATTCCGGGAAATGAAAAGACGGTAACCAAGGTTATAAACGAGCTGATGAAGCGCGGCTGCGACGTGGTGTTCGAAAAGATGTATGACGTCCATGTTTCGGGACACGCATGCCAGGAAGAATTAAAGGTTATACACGCCCTGACACGGCCTAAATTCTTTATTCCGGTGCACGGTGAGCAGAAGCATATGAGAAAGAGCTTTCAGGTGGCGCGTTCAATGGGCATGGGGCCTAACAATGTAATCATTCCCGATATAGGCAAGGTGATTGAGATAACCGCCGATAAAATGGAGGTTACAGGCTCTGTTCCCGCCGGACGCATCCTTGTGGACGGTCTAGGGGTGGGCGATGTCGGAAGCATCGTTTTGCGCGACAGAAAGCATCTTGCGGAGGACGGTCTTATCGTTGTGGTGGCTTCCATCGATACGTCAAGCGGCGAGCTTGTATCGGGGCCGGATATCGTGTCCCGCGGGTTTGTTTATGTGCGTGAGTCCGAAAAGCTTATCGAGGAGGCAAAGACATTGGCGCGCGAAGTGCTTGAAAGCTGCTGCCGCGAGCATGCCTATGACTGGACCACAATGAAGACGAAGGTGCGCGACGAGCTGTCTCATATGCTTTTCCAGAAAACAAAAAGAAGTCCGATGATACTGCCCATAATTATGGATATTTAAAAAAATGCCGATATGGTATATAATAGATTCAGGTTTTATCTTTGAGAGGACTCGGGGGTTTTATGCGGACCAAGCTTATCCGGAAAGCCGGTCCTTTCAAAGCTTGTATTCGTGAACATCGGTTTTCTGCCCGTGAAAGGATCAGCCGCTTATGAAAAGACGCAAGATATGGAGCGTAATACCGCCGATTGTGATTCTGGTAACGGCATTGCTGCTATCGGTCGGAGTCATGTATTTCTTCAACCTCATTATTTTCTATACCGAGCTCTGCTTAACCGTTTCGGTGATTGCGGTCGCCATAGGCTGGTTTGTCTATACAAGAAACGGCATTAAATCCACCCTCGCCAGCGTTGCCGAGCATCTTGACCAGACCGAAAGGGATTCCCTTTCGGGTTCGCCCCTGCCGGTCGTTGTTTGCTCCGAACACGGGGAGATTCTCTGGTATAATCAAAATTTCCGAGATGAAGTTCTTGAAGACAGCGACGTCTACGGAGACGCGGTGACCTCAGTGACCGGCGGGATAAACATTTCGGTCATTGCAGAAAGCCAGACGGTTGAGATTAATCACGGCAGCAAGCGCTATACGGCATATATCAGCCGCGTAAAATCAGACGAATTCGATCTGTTTGTGCTGTATTATATAGAGAATACACGTTTTAAGCAGATCTCCGAGGAATACGTACTGAGCCGTCCGGCGGTAATTCTGTTCTACATAGATAATATGGATGAGCTTATGCAGAACGCCCGTGAAAGCGAGAGGGCGCAGATTTCCGGCAAGGTGGAAACCCTGCTTGAGGACTGGACCTCTGCGACAAGCGGGATTTTACGGAAATATGCAAGCGACCGCTTTTTGCTGATTGTCGAGCAGCGACATCTTCAGCCGATAATACTTGACAGATTCAATATACTTGACCGTGTACGCGCTATACAGACCGAGGCCGGTATCAGCGTAACCCTGTCAATCGGCGTGGGGCAGGGCTCTAACCTGCGTGAATCCGAGAGGATGGCAAGACAGGCTATGGACATGGCGCTGGGACGCGGAGGCGACCAGGCCGCCGTTAAAACCCAAAACGGGTTTGATTTTTACGGGGGACTCTCACGCGGGGTCGAGCGGAGGACCAAGGTTCGTACCCGTGTTGTTGCCTCGGCCCTTTTGGAGCTGATTCAAGCCAGTGATAATATATTGACTATGGGTCACCGCTTTTCCGACCTTGACTGTCTCGGCTCGGCCTCGGCCCTTGCGTCCTGCATCCGGGGACTTGGCAAGACGGCGAATGCGGTTGTCCGTCGGGAACAGTCTCTCGCGCCCGAGATTATCCAAAGGTACGGGGATGCCGGACTCGGCGATTTGTTTATCGAGCCGGAGCAGGCGATTGAGCTGATGACCGGAAATACCCTGCTCATTATTACCGACACGCACAATCCGCATATGATTGAATCGGATATAGTACTGAATAATGCGGATACGGTTGTGATAATCGACCACCACAGAAAGATGGTTGACCATATAGAAAACGCGGTTATATTCTATCATGAGCCTTATGCCTCGTCGGCCTGCGAAATGGTGGCCGAGCTGGTTCAGTATATCGAGGGCGTTAAGCTGTCGAAAATTGACGCCGAATCCCTCTTGGCGGGAATTATGCTGGATACCCGCAGCTTTGTTATAAAGGCGGGTGTGAGAACCTTTGAAGCCGCCGCATACCTCCGTCGGCTGGGCGCCGATACGGTTGAGGTCAAGCGGATGTTTGCCGGCAGCATCCAGACATACAAGGATAAGGCCGATATTGTATCCGGAGCGGAGCTTTACGAGGGGTGCGCGATTGCCGTTGATAAATCGGGCGGGGGCGGGCATCTCAGGATTGCCGCCGCGCAGGCTGCCGACGAATTGTTGTATATCAAGGACGTAGAGGCGTCTTTTGTGTTGTTTTCCGAGAGGGATTGCGTAAATATATCCGCTCGTTCGCTCGGCGGCTTTAATGTCCAGCTTGTGATGGAGGCGCTGGGCGGAGGCGGGCATCTTACCATGGCGGGAGCGCAGCTTGCCGATATTTCGCCCGAGCAGGCAAAAGCAATTTTGATAGAGGCGATTGACAGATACAGGCGGGAGAACGGCAGGCCTGCCGTAAACACGCATGAAGCCGCTGTAAAGTAATAAAACTTGACATTGAATATACGGTTGTTTTCGGAAAGGATGATTTTAGGTGAAGGTTATTTTGAAGCAGGATTTGAAAGGACAAGGCAAGAAAGGTGATCTTATCAATGTTTCGGACGGTTACGCACGCAACTATCTCTTTCCGCACGGTCTGGCTATAGAAGCAAATGCATCGGCTATGAACGAGCTTAAAAATCGTGAACAATCGGCCGCTTATCGTATGGAGCAGGAAAAGAAGCAGGCGGAAAGCACTGCCGAGGCTCTTCAGGGCAAAACACTTAAAATAAAGGCTCGCGGAGGTCAAAACGGACGGCTTTTCGGTTCTGTTACAACCAAGGAGGTTGCGGAAGAGATTGAAAAGCAGTATCATGTTTCTGTGGATAAGAGAAAAATCTCTATGGACGATATTAAATCGTTCGGGTCATATACCGCCGAAATCAAGCTTGCGCAAAATGTCGGTACAAAAATAACCGTTGTTGTCGAAGAATAAATTTTGCATATAACATATAATCAGGATAGGGAAAGGAAGAAATATATGCCATCGGCAGTTAACCTGGACTTAAATTTAAACCGCGAGGGCCGCGGCCCCGGCGATTATCAGGACGGTATCAGTCTGCCTTACAGTCTTGAGGCGGAGCAGGCTGTCTTAGGCTCTATTCTCCTTGATCCCAACTGTATGTATACTGTTGCCGACCTATTGCGCGCGGATCATTTTTATCTGCCCGAGCATCAGGCCATCTACAGGGTAATGAGCGTTAAAATGATTGAGTCCCAGACCATCGATTTTATCACGGTTCTTGAGGCCTTGAAGTCGGAAGGCTTTTTCTCGGGGGAGGAGGGCAAGGCCTATCTTTTAAAGCTCGCCCAGCTTGTCCCGTCGATATCAAACGTATCGAACTATGCCCGCATCGTTAGGGAAAAGCATGATGTTCGATCCCTTATCGTTGCCGCGCGCGAAATAATGGACGACGCCATGGATCCTGCAATCGAGCCGTCTATGCTGCTCGATTCGGCGGAACAGAAGATATACGATATACGGCAGGAGAGAAATACCGGAGGACTTATACCCATTCAGGAGGTTTTGGCAAGCAACTACGAGGTGTTTAACAAGCTTGCCTCGGACGAACGTGACCAGTTTGTAGGGATTCCGAGCGGCATTTCGGCTCTTGACGAAATCACGACCGGTCTCAACCGCTCCGACCTCATTATTGTGGGGGCGCGTCCCGGTATGGGAAAAACCAGCTTTGCTTTGAATCTTGCGCGCAATGTAGCCGTAAACCAGAATAAAACAGTGGCAATATTCGCGCTTGAGATGTCGAGGGAACAGCTTGTGAACAGACTGCTCTCGGGCGAGGCCAAGGTTTCGAGCAAAAAGCTCCGCACGGGCAATCTGACGCCCGACGAATGGGCGCGGATAGCCGCCGCGTCCGGCGTGTTGTGCAAAGCTCCGATGTATTTTGACGACACCTCGAATATCACCGTTCCCGAGATGAAGGCGCGACTGCGCCGGCTTAGAAAGGTCGATTTTGTTATAATCGACTATCTCCAGCTTATGCATGCGCCCAAACGAACCGAAAACCGCGTTCAGGAGGTTTCGGAGATTACACGAAGCCTTAAGATTATGGCAAAAGAGATGCATGTACCGCTTTTGGTCTGCGCCAAGCTTGCCCGCGGAACCGAAAGACAGTCAAACCACCGTCCCGCGCTTGCCGACCTGCGCGAATCCGGCTCAATCGAGCAGGACGCCGACCAGGTGTTGTTCCTGTACCGCGACGACTATTATAAAAACGAAAAGGACGACCCGTCCCAGGTGGAAACCGGAATTTGCGAGGTCATCGTATCCAAAAACAGGCACGGGGAACTGGGTACCGTCAAGCTTGCGTGGTTCGGAGAATACACCCAGTTTACAAGTCTGGAGATGCATCGCAGTGAATGAGAAGGGCGGCAGCTTTATTGACAAGGTTATTGCCGCTGTCGGACGCGAAAATCTGATTGAACGCGGCGATAGCATTATTGTTGCGCTTTCGGGCGGCGCCGATTCCATGGCGCTGCTCAATTCGTTATTGCAGATTAAAAACGAGCTCGGTATCGACAGGTTATACGCCGCGCATATTAATCATGGTATCCGCGGCTCTGAATCTGACCGGGATGAGGCGTTTGTCAAGCAGCAATGCAGTAATCTCGGCGTTGGTCTTTTTATATATAGAGCGGATGTTATCGGCCAGGCCGAAAAAACGGGGGAGGGGCTTGAG
>JAAYKB010000166.1 GCA_012522615.1 Clostridiales bacterium | reverse complement strand
GTTTGAAAGAAACTTAAAAAAGAGTTCATGATTGTTTCTGCATTTTTCAGTTATTATAATGTATACTTAACCTTATACAGCGCTTTTAATTTTAAGAGGGCAGACGCGGAGGTTTGTTAATGAGCGAGAGAATAAAGGCGGACGACACAAAGGGATATATCAGACGCAGGCGGGTTTTCGGATTGTTTTCACTGGCTGTCATTCTGGCGCTGTCTGTCGGGATCGCTTACTTTGTCTATCATGTTTTGCTGCGGCATATCGATTCGCCGGAGGAATTCAAGGCATATATCGAATCCTTCGGATGGAAAGGCCGGTTTGTGTATCTGGGACTTCAGTGTCTTCAGGTAATCGTGGCGCTGATTCCGGGCGAAATCATCGAGGTGGGGGCAGGATACGCCTTTGGCCCCATCGAGGGAACCCTGCTTTGCATGGCCGGGGTTGCGATAGCCTCCTCGATTGTATTTGCCTTAACCAAAAGATGGGGAGTCAGGCTTGCCGAACTTTTTATTACCCGGGAAAAGATAAACGAGCTGAGGTTTATCAACAGCGAGCGCAAGCTCAAGCGGATGACCTTTATCCTGTTTTTCATCCCCGGAACCCCAAAGGATCTGTTCACCTATTTTTTCGGACTTACCCGAATCCGTCTGCACGAATTCCTTTCGATATCGATTATCGCACGTATTCCGTCGGTCATCTCCTCCACCATAGGCGGACATATCATCGGCTCGAAAAACTATCTGTCCGCCGCCGTCCTGTTTGCTGTGACCGGAATGGTGAGCCTTGCTGGCATGACGGCGTACTCCAGATTTGCTAACCGAAAAAGAGAGCAGCACGACTCGGATAAAACGCAAAAATAATAAAGCGCCGCCCCGTCAGCATACAGAGCAGCGCGACATTGCGGGTATGAATTACCGTACGGCACAGCTTCAGGCAAGCAGCCACGCCCAGCGACCGTGAATCCATCGGGCCTCCAGCCTGTTCTCAACCTCGTCCTGAATGTCGTCATCCTCGGGATTTTTGAACCTTCTGCGTCTTTGAGGGTAATCCGGCGCCGCGATATCCTGTTGGTCCGTCATGCTGTCCGGCACGGCTTCATCCTCCAACACCTTATCCAAAAGAGCCGACTGTTCCCCGCTGATAAACCCGCCCGAATCGTCGGAACCTTCCGGCGGGGGAGGGGTATCGTCCTCGTCAGATTCGTCATCCGGCTTTTCGGCAGTCTGTTCGTATTCTTCTTGCATAACAGCAGGCTCGGATGGCTTGGCGGGCAGCTCCTCGGCAGGCTCGGGCAGCGCCGTATCGGGTACAGGCTCGGGCGGCGGGGTATGTACCGATACCGGCTGGTTTGACAAAAGCTTTTTCGCAAGCTCGTCGTTCTCGAAAAGAAGCTTCATAATATCGATAAACGAGGCAAGACCGGAAAGGGTTTCAAACGCCTGCATAAGAGGTGAGGACGGCGAAAACAGGGATGCAGGCTCCTCGACCCGAACAGGATTTTCCGGCGCCGCGAACCCCCCGAGACCGCGTTGGCGCATTATTGCGGGGAAATCGCGCAGCGAACGGTTTCGCCCGATACGGGTATGAACCCCGTCAACCGAATCGGACACCGAATACCGCCACAACCCCACATCGCCGTCATAGTCGGTTGTTTCGCCCGGCTTTATCAGCCACAGGTCATACTCCCCGATTGTTTCGGGATAAAGGCGCTCGGTTGCCGTCTGGAGATCGGCGCATATCATGGGATAGTATCCCGCTTCACGCAGATCTCCTCACCATCCGCGGATAACCCCATCTAGCTTTTGGTTGGAAAGATACCTGTGAGAACGGTCCCCGACATCTATTGCGGTCGGATATGCCAGCTTATACCCGCGGATGGTATTTATGAAAAACTCGGCTTCACGATGCGCGGCGTCGGGGCTTGTGGCAAGGGTGGTATGGTACGCGCCGGTCAGCAAGCCGGCCTCGGTTGCATCATGTATGTTGCGGTGAAACTGGCGGTCAATCTGCACCTCGGGCTTTCCCCATCCCATTGTGGCACGCAGTATTGCAAAATCGGTGTGGAATGACCGGACTCGCCGCCAGTCGATAGTTCCCTGATATGAAGAGGCGTCCACACCTTGATAAATCGTCATGGCTTTTCCCTTTCTCCGCAGCAGAATAGGCAGATCTCTTTCGCCCGCAGCGGAGGACGAAAGACCTGTGGTTGTTATCCGCCCATTCCAATCTATGCTTATTGACCCTTCAAGGTGTGTCGGGAAAAAACTTAGTGAACGTTATATCATAAAAACATAACGCCAAAGACAATTTTTAATATTTATGTTATAATAAACGCACCTTGAAAAATTCCAAATGCGCGTCTACTTTATGGTTTATATATTTATTGTAAGATTTAGTATTACATATCGGAGGTGCCCATGCTTCAGCTTATTTTGGGACGTTCCGGATACGGGAAAACACATGCTGTCTATGAAAGACTATGCGACCTTGCCTGGGCAGACGAGCAGGGATTGATTCTTCTTGTCCCCGAACAGTTTTCGTTTGAAAGCGAGCGCACTCTGCTTAAACGGCTGGGCCCACGTATGGCGGGGAGGGTGCAGGTTCTCAGCTTTACCCGTATGGCCGAGCAGGTTTTCCGCGAGGTCGGGGGGCTGGCGGGACGGCGGATGGATGAGGTCACCCGGGCGCTGCTGATGAGCCGTGCGCTGGAAACGGCCGCCGACAGACTTGTGCTCTACCGCCGCGCCGCCACCGAGCCCGGGGCTGTCGGCACGGTGCTTTCATTGGTTTCCGAGCTCAAGCAATGCGGGGTTACCCCCCTTGAACTCGAGAGGACGGCGGCAGAAATGGAGGAAACCTCCCTGCGCCGCAAAGCACAGGAGCTGGCGCTTATCATGGGGGCATATGAAGCCACGGCGGCGGACGTCTCGGACGACAATGACCGGTCTAGATATATCGACCCCGCCGACGACCTCACCGCCCTTGCCGACAGTCTTTCAGAAAGCGAGCTTGCTGTGGGCGCACATGTTTTTGTCGATTCTTTCAAGGGCTTTACAGCCCCCGAAATGAAGGTGCTGCGGGTTCTGATAAGGAAGGCAAAGCAGGTTACGGTTGCGCTTTGCGCCGACGGAATCAATGACAACACGGGGGGTTACGGTCTTTTTTCGCAGGTTATAAAAACCGCAGCCCATCTGCGCGATATGGCGCGCGAGGACGGGGTAGCGGTTTCAACCGTACAATATCTCACAAAGAATATGCGGGCAAAAAATCCGGCGCTTATCGCCGCCGAGGCAGGGATCTTCGACCCCCGCCCGACTGCTTATACCGAGGATACCGAGGCGGTTACGGTTGCCGCCTGCGCCGATATTTACGAGGAATGTGATTTTGTCGCCCGCGAAATACGCCGCCGTCTGCGCGAACAGGGCGGGAGGTGCCGCGATTTCACAGTTGTCGCGCGCGACCTTAACGCCTATCGCGGGGTCTTGGACGCCGCCATGGAAAAGCAGGGCATACCCTTTTTAATGGACGAGCGCGCCGATATCCGAACCGAGCCGCTTATCGCGCTTATCATATCCGCTCTGGATGCCGTGACCGGCGGGTTTTATACAGACCACCTCATATCCCTGATGAAAACCGGACTTGCGGGATTTTCGACCCATTCGACCGCCCTTGTCGAAAACTATGTCCTGATGTGGCGGGTGAACGGGGCGCGCTGGCGCTCCGAATGGACCGGGAACCCGAACGGGCTGACTGCCGAAACGGATGAGGCATCCAAAAAACAGCTTTGCTATCTTAACCTGCTACGCCGCAGGCTGATGCGCCCGCTCGAAAGACTACACAGCGCGATTTATGCCCCCGACGCCTCGGGCGCGGACTTCTCAAGGGCGATTTACCGCTATCTTATCGAGGTGCGCGCCGACCGCCTTACGAGAATGCGGGCGGCGAAGCTGGATGCGGCGGGAGAGCCGGCGCTGGCCGAGCGTATGGCGCGGGTATGGGACTCCGCCATGGAGATTTTAGACAGGCTTGCCGTGGTTTGCGAAAAAACCACCGCCGCCCCCGCAAGGCTGACCGAGCTTTTCCGTATGGCGGCGGGGCTGGTTGACATGGGCGCCCTCCCGCAGAGTCTTGACGCCGTGCAGGTGGGATCCGCAGACCGCATACGCTATTCTTCACCCAAAACGGTGTTTATACTCGGGGCAAACGAAGGGGTCTTCCCTGCATATCCGTCCCCCGGCGGCATACTGACCGACAGCGACAGGCGGGAGCTTATCGCAAGAGGACTGCCGCTCACCGATACCGCCGACGAGCGGGCGGTCGAGGAGCGTTATTTCGCCTATGCCGCGGTTGCCGCCCCCTCCGAAAGTCTTGTTGTAAGCTATGTCAAAAGGGATTCGGCCGGCGAAAGCCTTTCGCCGTCGGCGCTGGTGGATTCCCTGCGGCAGATACTTCCCGGGTGCAGGCTTTCGGCAGAGCGGGACGAGCGGGCCGCCGAGTCCGAGCGCGACGCATTTGAATATGCCGCCTCGCTCTGGCGAAATCCGACCCCGCGCGCCGCTGCCCTGCGTCATATATTTGCCGAACGGGAGGATTACCAAGGCCGTCTTGAGGCGCTTGACCGAGCCGCCGAACGGAAGCCCGCCGCTTTTTATGATAAATCAAACGCTAGAAGGCTTTTCGGAGACGATATGTGGCTGTCCGCCTCTCGTATCGAGTCGTATTACCGATGCAAATTCGCATACTTCTGCAAATACGGGCTTAAAGCAGAGCCGCGTCGTACCGCGGACCTTGACGCGCTTGCCTTCGGCACGCTCACCCACTTTGTGATGGAACGGGTTTTGCCGGAATATGCCCGGGAGGGGTTTGAAAATATTGACCGGACGCGGGTTTTGGCCGACGCCGAGGACGCCGTAAACCAATATGTCGCCGAAACCATGGGGGGGCTGGAGGACAAGCCCGGGCGGTTTGCCGCCCTGCTCAACCGACTGGTGCGGATTTCGGGCGCGTTGCTCTGGCAGGTGGTGCGCGAGCTGCGCCAAAGCCGGTTTATGCCTGTCGATTTCGAGCTCAGCGTAGGGGGGCAGCCGGAGGACGACAAGCCCTCGATCCCGCCGGTCGTCCTTTCTCTGCCGGACGGCGGCAGGGTGCGGGTTCAGGGTAAGATAGACAGGGTCGACGTCTATCGGCGGGACGGGATTTCCTATGTCCGCGTGGTGGATTACAAAACCGGGGCAAAGGAATTCCGGCTGTCGGACGTGGTGGAGGGTATCAACGTCCAGATGCTGCTCTATCTGTTTGCGGTATGGCAAAACGGCGGCAGGCGTTACGGAGAGGTCACGCCCGCCGGGGTTTTATATCTGCCCGCAAAGCTGCCGGTCGTCCAGACCGAGCGCGGCGCAGACTCCTATTCAATAGAGCGAGAGCAGCTTCGGGCGCTCAGGATGAACGGGCTGCTTCTCGACGACCCCGAAATAATACAGGCGATGGAGGCCGATGCGGCAGGGCTTTTTATCCCCGCAAGGACCACCTCAAAGGGCGATTTTGCAAGGGGTTCGTCCGTCGCCTCACTCGAGCAGTTCGGGCGGCTTAAAAAGCGTATCGAAGCCCTGCTTATCGAAATGGCGGAAACCCTGAAAAGCGGGGATGTTTCGGCCATACCCGCCGCGGGGGAGGTCGAGGCGTGCCAATGGTGCGATTACCGCACGGTCTGCGGGCACGAGCAGGACGATCCGATGCGGTTCATCGAAAAGCGTGACGATAAAGCTGTGTTTGAGATGCTGGAGCAGCAGGAGTAGTTTTATTTATACCTCATTTATAGAAACAAATCAGCCTTGACTGAATCTAGACAGAAATGCTTTTGTACGCTCGCTCTGCGGATTTTCAAGCACCTGTCGCGGTTTACCCTGTTCCACAATCACGCCGCCGTCCATGAAAATCACGCGGTCGGACACATCCCGCGCAAATGCCATTTCATGCGTCACGATAACCATTGTCATCTTTTCCTCGGCAAGGTTGCGGATGACCTTGAGAATCTCGCCTGTCAGCTCAGGGTCCAGCGCCGAGGTAGGCTCATCAAAAAACAGTATATCAGGCTGCATGGCAAGTGCCCTTGCAATTGCCACCCGTTGCTGTTGACCGCCCGAAAGTTCGCAGGGGTAGGCGTCGGCTTTTTCGCCGAGACCCACCTTTTCCAAAAGGGCGCGAGCCTGCTGTTCGGCTTCTGTACGGCTTTTGCCCGCAACCCGTACAGGGGCCTCGGTAATATTCCTCATGACAGAAAAATGGGGAAACAGGTTGAAATTCTGGAACACCAGCCCGAACCTGCGGCGTATTTGGCGGAGTGTCGCGGCGTCGCTGTAAACCGCCCTTGCGTCCTTCACGGGGGTTTGCGCCATTACCAAATCGCCATAGGCGACCGAGCCGGAATCTATTTCCTCAAGCAGGGTGACGCAGCGAAGCAGGGTGGACTTGCCCGAAC
>JAAYKB010000023.1 GCA_012522615.1 Clostridiales bacterium | reverse complement strand
GAGCAATGGGACCCGCTCCGCTGTTGAACAGGTTCAAGTCCCGGCTCTTACAAAAAAAGACGTCATCGGCACTCCGTACCGACTCCGCCTTTTTGGTGCGAGCAATGGGACTTGAACCCATACGTTATGCAACACACGCCCCTCAAACGTGCCTGTCTGCCAGTTCCAGCATGCTCGCATATTCTCTTTTTCTCACGATACTGCGTGAACGCAAGGAGTATTATATCATCACATAACAGGCATGTCAACATTAAAATTCGCCCGAATATTCAAAAATGAGAGTGTGGATTACAAGTGAAAACCATAACCGTTAAAGCTAACGACGCCGGCCAGCGCCTTGATAAATTTCTGCAGAAAACCTTTGAAAACCTGCCCGTTTCAATTATGTATAAGGGCATACGCACAAAGAATATAAAGCTGAACGGCAAGCGGTGCCATATTGACGACCGGCTGCGCGAGGGCGACATTATTTCCCTCTATCTCAAGGATGAATTCATAGAGGAAACACCCAAGGCTTACGATTTTCTTAATGCCTCAAGCAGGCTTGACATAGTATATGAGGATGAGAATCTTCTTTTGCTCAACAAAAAAGCGGGACTGCTTGTTCATCCCGACGATAGGGAGTTCCGCGATACCCTGATAGCGCGCGTCCAGCGTTATTTATATGAAAAGCAGGAATACGATCCTGAAAAGGAGAACAGCTTTACACCTGCGCTGGTAAACCGTATCGACCGCAACACAAGCGGTATTGTAATGGCGGCAAAGAATGCGGCGACACTCCGAATCCTTAATTACAAGCTGAGGTCGCGAGAAATCAGAAAGTTTTATCTGTGTATCGTCCACGGGGTTCCCGAAAAAAAGGAAGACACCCTCGAAGCCTTTCTTGAAAAGGACGAATCCAACAACCGCGTATATATCCACGGAAGACAGGGGGATGGCACCCGCAGTATCCGCACAAGATATCGGGTGATAGGAGAGAAAGACGGGCTTTCCTTGCTTGAAATCGAGTTGCTGACGGGCCGCACCCACCAAATACGCGCACATCTCGCGTCAATCGGACATCCTCTGCTCGGCGACGGCAAATACGGAACCAACGCGCTCAACAAGGGTACCGGTTTTGACAAACAGGCTCTTTGCTCCTACCGTCTGATATTCGACTTTAAACAAAACCAAGACAAAACAGACGACGGCATGCTGGATTACCTGACCGGACGCGAATTCAAGCTTGAGGATGTATGGTTTGTAAACGAGTTCTGGAAGGGTATTAAAAGATAGCGAGGTGCAGGTGTTATTTATTGATAAACCGCTGATAAGCCTCACGCAGTTCAACCGCGGTTTCTTCCGGACATGTGGGATTGCAGTGAGCCCATGCGCCGGTTTCGCTCGAAGCGTTGTATTTAATCTTATCCGCGCTGCGCATCGGAGGATAAAAGGCGATATGGAAGTGAAAATACTCCGATATGTTTTCACCGTTTACAGGTTCATTGTACATGCACATCATATATGGGAATTTCATATCAAAAAGGCTGTCAAGCATTCCTGTCGTCTGTCTTAAAGTTTCTGCAAGCGAGCTGCGCTCCTCGTCCGTAAATTCGGAAATGTTTGAGCGGTGGGCGTTGCTCATGATATAAACCCCGTAGGGATATTCCGAAAAGAATGGCAGAAACACGGTGAAATGCCGGTTGCGGAATATAATCCTTTTATCAAACATCACTTCCTGCGCGAGCATATCACAAAACAGGCATCTGTCCTTTTCCTTCAAGTATTTCTGCGCGTTGTCAACCACCAGCTCAAGCTTTTTCGGAATAAAGGAATAGCCGTAAATCTGCCCATGCGGATGGGGCATTGTAACTCCGACGACATCCCCGCGGTTTTCAAATATAAAGATGTACTTGATATTCTCATCCATGCGAAGGGCCTCAAAGCGTTCAACCCAAAGCTCCACCAGCTTGCGTATGTGGGATGTCGGAAGCTCGGACAGCGTGATTGTATGCTGTGGGGAATAGAGAATCACCTCGCATTTGCCATATGCGGGAGCGGTTTCAAAAAAATCGGTGGCCACCGGGTCGGGTTTGGGCGGATTCTGAGAAAGGGCAGGAAAATCGTTGTCGTATTTATATACGTCATAATCATCCGGAACCTTGCCCGAGCCGGGGCAGAACGGACACCAGTCCTTGGGCATCTGGGGCCGGCTTTGGCGATGTGACGCAATCATAATCCAGTCATTTGTAAGAGGGTGTTTTCTGAGTTCAGCCATCTATGATTATTCCTTTCAGCTAAATAGTTATATCAACGATTCAAGGCATACTCCGCCGACCGGACGAATCTTCAAAACATGGCAGCTTCCCTTGCCGAACACGCCCTCCATCGTTTCGCAGAACTCGTCAAGCAGGGCAGAGGGGACAAAATTCTGTGTCGTTCCGGCAAAACCGCCGCCGTGCACCCTCCATGCGCCATGACCGCTAAGCATGCCTTGTGCCAGACAGAGCGCAAGGGATAGCCCTTGTTCGGCGACATTGCCGGTTGCAAAGACATTTTGCAGATATTCAAACGACGAGTGGCCCGATTCGATGATATGGCGTTTAAACTCCTCGAAATCGCCCGATTCAAGCGCTTTTACCTGATTTAAAACCCGCTGGTTGTCGCGCATAAAGTGGATTGCCCGAAGGATAGCCCTGTCCCCGTGCTCTTTACGGAGCGCCGCAATATTTTCCGTCAGCTTTTCTATGGTGGTTTCGCGAAGATATGATACGCCCAGCGAATTTGATATTGCCTTCATTTCAACCGTAACCGCCGCGTATTCGGGAGTCAGGTCGGCATGACTGCCGCCGGTGTCCACTATACAGAGGTGGTAACCGGAACTGGCGAAATCATAGTCAACTTTATGGATAACGGGCTTTTGCGGATCGGCAAAATCAATCGAGATGATGCCGCCGACAGAGGACGCCATCTGGTCCATAAGTCCGCAGGGCTTATCGAAATGCACATTTTCGGCGTACTGTCCGATCTTGGCAATCTCCACGGCATCAACCCTTCCGCCGTTATACAAGTGGTTCAGCATAGAACCTATCAGCACCTCGAATGCCGCAGATGAAGATAAGCCCGAACCCTTGAGAACACTCGAAACCGTATAGGCGTCAAAACCGCCGATGTTAAATTTCAGCTGGGTAAAACGGTCGGCTATACCGCGTATCAGGGCACAAGAACGCCCCTTTTGCTCATCCTTTACCGACAGGTCGTCAAGCTCGACGGTGTCAAGCTCAAACCCCTTTGACTGCACACGTATGACATTGTTACCAGACGGGGAAGCAACCGCAATTACATCAAGGTTTATGCTGGCGGCCAAAACCCGCCCGTGGTTGTGGTCGGTATGATTCCCCCCGATTTCGGTTCGCCCGGGCGCCGAAAAAAGGGTGATATGACGATTCCTGCCGAACAGCTCGCCAAAGCTTTGCACCGCTTCTTTGTAGCGCTCTCGCTGCTTTGAAACCGAACCTGAACCGTACATACGTATAAAGGCCGAATCATATTCTCCGGCGTCAATCTTCAGGAGCATTTGTTCAACCGTATTCATACCGTTCTCCTTTATCCCTTTATATTTTACATCTTTAAGCAGAAGTTAAGGTAAATCAATATTATTGTATATTAAAACCCATTCTATTACAATTATATATTATATCTTTTATATGGACATTTGTTGCAATGCTGATTATAATTGTGCCGGATGGTTTTATATTTACCAACAGAAGGTCGGTTGTTAATGGATAGCTTCAAGCATTCGTTTCGCAGCACGGCGCTCGAAAACCTCGGTCTTGCCGTTTATAATACCGGGTATCAAAAGTGCAGTCGAAATCATTCGTGGGGACCCGCGACGCGCGATCATTTTTTAATACACTATGTTTCCTCCGGAAAAGGATTTTTACATTCGGGCGGAGTTTCATATACGCTTGCAACGGGAGATTTGTTTCTGATTTTTCCCGGGGAAATTTCGTCCTACTCTGCGGACAGCGACGACCCGTGGGAATATTACTGGGTAGGTTTCAACGGAACTGAAGCCAAGCGGCTCGTCAACCTTTCGGGATTTACAAAAGAGAATCCCATCCTGCGTCTAGCTGACGATAATCAGGTGAAATCCTTGCTGCTCAACATATATAATTCCAGAGGAAACACGCCGGACGCCGAGGCTAAGATGACCGGCTATCTATATCTTTTTCTCGGCAGGCTGATTCATGAGAACGAGCATAAACGCGCCGAATACGGACTTCGGGATTATCTTGCACAGGCGCTGCGCTTTATACAGTATAATTATGCGGGACAAATCGGCGTTTCGGATATTGCGGACTATGTGGGAATAAGCAGAAGCCAGCTTTACCGCGCGTTTGTTTCGAATTTTAACATATCCCCGAACCAGTTTCTTCAAAAATACAGACTGAATGAAGCCTGCAGTCTGCTCAGAGACGGACTTTTGACCGTTTCGGAGGTTGCCGGTTCGGTAGGCTTTTCCGACCCTTTGTATTTTTCGCGTGTGTTCAGAAAAGATAAAGGCATGACGCCGACCGAATATCAGAAAAAGGCCGCAAAACCCGAACAAACCGCAGATAAGCTTTGATAAAAATTAATAGATACGATACCATAAATTCAGTATTGACATTATCGCGTTTTATGGTAAAATAGCTTTCGTGCCGAAACAGCATTGACAATAAACTTTCCTCAGGCAAACCACGGTGTATTGAACAGGAAAAGCTTATAAAAAATGCGGTTGGCTGCACGGGCCTTTAGCTCAGTTGGTTAGAGCAACCGGCTCATAACCGGTTGGTCCGGGGTTCGAGTCCCTGAAGGCCCACCATTAAGGACCTATCCGAACTTTTCTGGTTCGGATATAAGCGGGAATGGTCCACCAAATAGGGGCATAGCTCAGTTGGTAGAGCAGCGGTCTCCAAAACCGCGTGCCGAGGGTTCAAGTCCTTCTGCCCCTGCCAAAGGAACGGACACCGCAAAAGCGGTGTCCGTTCCTTTGGTTATGAGAGAATAATGAACCCGAGGCACGCGGAGCGTGCCGGGCTACACTTGCGACCGCCGCCGGTGGCGGAGGAAGGGAG
>JAAYKB010000165.1 GCA_012522615.1 Clostridiales bacterium | reverse complement strand
TGGGATAAGCATACGATTCTATGTAAACGCGATTAATTAAGACCTAAGCTCATATATCAGTTTTTCCAGCTTTTCGGCCTCTTTTATTTTTCCGGCTCGTCTTAGCGCGCCGGCAGCCTTAACAAGCCGGTTTTTCTGCTTTTCGATATAGATACTGTCGCGCTGCCTGTCCAGTCCGCCGATGATATAAGAGGCGGGACGTGACGCCTGACGGGCGGCTTTCTGCGGGTCATACCCTGCGGAAATGACGGGGTAGAGGCGGGCCCCCTCGGCGGCGGTTTGTTCGCTATGGATGGCATATCCGTTGGTAAACAGAAATTCGTGCAGGAAGTCGGGCTTTGACATCGGCTGAAGTATCAGATGATATCTGCTGTCTTTTGTCCATGCCGCCGAACCGAGAATTTCGGCAATTGTCTCGCCGCCCATGCCGGCGATAATAATATCGTCAACCTCGTCGGGGGCAACGCAGTCCAGCCCGTCGCCCAGTCTAACCGATATAGAAGACTCGAGTCCGGCTTTTTTGATATTAAGTCGGGCCCGTTCGGCAGGACCGCTGCGTATGTCGGTGGCTATTGCCGATGGGCAGATGCCGTTACCGATAAGCCAGACAGGCAGATGGGCGTGGTCGGTCCCGATATCGGCAATACGACTGCCGCGGCGGACATATGAGGCGACAAGCGAAAGTCGATTATCAAGGCGCAAGGCAATTGCATCCCCTTCAGCAGAAATATAAAAACAGCGCGGTACCTTGCGGCAAACCGCGCTAAACTCAAGCCGATTTATGATTTTGCAAGATGTGCATTGATCCTTTCGATAAGGACATCCACGCTTACCCCGTGCACCTCGCACGCCTGTTCGATTGTTTCGCCGCGTGATGAGGGGCAGCCGAGACAATGCATACCCATTTCAAAGAAAAACGATGCGGTTGTCTGGTCGAAATCAAGAATATCGCCTATCAAGGTATCCTTAGTTACTACCATCTTTTATTGGCCTCCTTTATATTTAACAATCCACGTATTACATTATGTGCATTTATTATTATATGTTTTTTACCATATAAAAGCAACCTTAAAATTATAAAATCAACCGTAAAATAAAATTAATGAATTTTAAAACATTGACAGAAAATATGTAAGAAAACAGTTATTCTGTTTTGCAAAGTTATAATTTTCATTTACACTGACAAAACATAATTAGAAGTGCTGTGATGAAAAACTTTTTGCCGTTCGGTTAATAATTTTAATTGACATTGGATATTATATATGATAATCTTGTAATCAATACCATATAACACAAATACAATAACCATGTATTCCGGCTTTAATAATATTATTTTGGGGACATGACAAGGGGAATAAAATATGATTCATCTTATTATTGACAGTTGCTGTGATATTAACCAGGAGCTTAAGCAAAAGTTGAAGCCGAGCATAGCGCCTCTTAAAGTCAGGCTTGCGAACGGAATCGAATATACTGATGACGGCACAACCGATGTCGCGGCAATGCTAAGGGAGATGGCTTTATCAAAGCAGGGGGCAACATCCGCATGTCCGTCCTCGGAGGACTACGCAGAATACATGCGCCAACATGATAAGTGCCTTGTTGTCGCACTTTCATCAAAGCTGAGCGGTTCTTATAATTCGGCACGTATAGCCGCCGAGATGGTGATGGAAGAAAATCCGGACAAAAAGATATATGTTTTTGATTCAAAAACTGCATCGGCCGGCGAGCTGCAGCTTGCATTATTTTTGCATGAGAAAATAGAACAAGGGTTATCGTTTGATGAAATAGTGGTTCAGGGCGAGCAATTTATCAGCAAACTGAGCACCATGTTTGTACTAGAGGATTTGGGAAACCTTATCAGGAACGGACGGCTTAGCAAGGTGTCCGGATTGATTGCCTCGTTTTTATCCCTTTGTCCGATTATGGGTGACAACGGTCATGGAGAGATTAAGCTAGTAGCCAAGGTGAGGGGGATGCAGAATTCTCTGAAAAAGCTTGCTGAGCTGGTAGCGGAGCAGACGAATTATGCCGTTGATCGTTCTCTTAGGCTTGTTTTGGCATATTGCAACTGTCCCGAGCGGGCCGCAAATCTTAAAACCGATTTGATGCAAAAGTGCAAAGCTCTGCGCGAGATTATACTTGTTCCTACCGGGGCCCTGTCCTCAATTTATGCAAACAGCGGCGGTATAGTTATTTCCTTTTGTTCTGCTGAATAGACGAGTAGTACTAATCTTGTGTTTTTCATTTATTTCCGACTCAAAATGGGTATTAAAAAATCAGAACCCGTGCTCTACAGTGTGATGTAGACAGGGGTTCTGTTATTTTTTAATATAATTCTCGTTATTATTCCACAGAAATAAAGTAGTAATAAACCGGCTGTCCGCCGTTGATAATGGTGATGTCCACGGTGTTCCCGAGCTTGGCTTGGACGGCATTGCGAACATCTTCCGCCTGAGCTTCTTCAATATCTGCTCCGTAAATAATAGTAATAAAGCTTGTATCTTTTCCGGTTATTTTACGGGTATTGACTATGCTTTTGGTCAGCTTAATGGCTGCGTGACGAATATCGGTATCGGTGAAAACAACCTTTCCGTTTTCAAGAGCAAGAATTTCGCCCTCTTTTATCGAATTTCCGGCGAAATCGCTGTCACGTGCGGCGAAGGTTATTGAACCGGTTGAGACATTATCGGCGGCCTTCATCATGTTGAGAAGGTTTTCTTCAACAGTTTCATCAGGATTAAAATTAAGCATTGCCGTTATCCCCTGAGGGATTGTACGGGTTTGAAGAACATGCACCTTGCGGTCCGCAAGCGGGATGGTCTGCTCAGCAGCCAGTATAATATTCTTATTGTTCGGAAGCACAAACACAACCTTTGCGGGGGTGGCATGTATCGCGCTCAGAATATCGTCGGTCGAGGGATTCATTGTCTGCCCGCCCGAAACGATGTTGTCACATCCGAGATCGGCAAACAAGGCCTTTAAGCCCTCGCCCGCCGCAACGGATACAAAGCCGTATTCGTTTTCGGGCTCGCGTCTTTCAGGAGGGTTGTGGCCTGTATCGTCTTCGGGCACCCAGGCGGCGTTGGCATGCTGGATTTTCATGTTCTCTACCTTAACCGTTTCGAAATTCCCGTATTTCAACCCCTCGGACAAAGCAAGACCGGGATCGTTCGTGTGAGCATGCACCTTTATTATCTCATTGTCGTCGACAACCACGACGCAGTCGCCTATCGATTCGAGATAGGCGCGAAGGAGAAGCGGGTCGCGCGAGTTTCCCTTTTCACGTCCGACAATATATTCGGTGCAGTAGGTGAATTTGATATCGGCGTCGGACGCGCCCGCAGCGCTGATGGCGACAGGTGCGGTTGAGTCGGACGAGACATCGCTTTCCACAATCGCGCCGCCTTCAAACACACCCTGCATGGCGCGGAATATAATGCAAAGTCCTTTTCCTCCGGCGTCAACCACGCCGGCTTTTTTAAGAATAGGCAGCAGGTCCGGGGTTCTTTCGAGGGATTCCTCGGCCTCGGCGCAGATTGCCTCCCATACCGTTTTCACAGACGGGTCGGCAACCGCCGCTTCACGTCCCTTTGCCGCCGCTTCGCGAGCTACCGTCAGGATGGTGCCCTCGGTGGGCTTCATAACCGCTTTGTATGCAGCCTCAACACCGAGGCTGAGCGCATCGGCGAGGTCGGCTCCGTTTGCCGTTTCCTTACCTTTGAGACCTTTGGAGAATCCCCTGAACAGCAAGGACAGGATAACGCCCGAATTTCCTCTTGCACCCCGAAGAAGAGCCGAGGAGGCGGTATCTGCGGCCTGGCTGACGGTCGGGTCGTCAAGTCGGGCAAGCTCCCGGCTGGCGGCTGAAATTGTCATGAACATATTTGTGCCGGTGTCCCCGTCGGGAACAGGAAATATATTTAACTCGTCCACCGCCTGCTTTTCCCTGGCAAGGCAGTTGGACGCGGAAATCATCGCATCTCGCAGAATTTTACCTTGTAACAAAATAAGCACTCCCTTGAAGGCGATTCGCCGCGGTATAAACCGTACGGCGATACCGTACGTTTATTCGGATTTCATACCATCGATAAATACATTGACCTTTTTGACCTCAAGTCCGGTCGCCTGTTCCACGGTATAGCGCACCTTATTGACTATACTTTTTGCGATGGCAGAAATATTCATACCATAGATTACGCAAATATGCAAATCTACGATCAATTTATCACCTTCGCTGCGCACGCGGACACCTTCATCCGCATAGGAACGACGAGAAAGCAAAGAGCGCAGACCCTGCCGTGCGCCGCTTTTCACCATTCCTGCTACGCCGTAACAGGAGGAGGCAGCGTTACCCACAAGGTAAGAAAAATATTCCTGAGATATTTCTATAACGCCCAGATGGTTTTCCATTTGAATCATTTTCGATCCTCCTAATATTCGGGTGATGAGTTACCGAACGCAGTTTGCATTATATTATTAGTTAAAAATCCAATTTTCAATTCCGTAATATACGTCAGAATCGGTTGCTGAAACGCCGGTCAGGGCGCGATTGTAAGAAGCCATTCCGAACCTCCAGCAAAGAGGTATAAACGGGATATCCTTTGAGAAAACATCGGTGAATTCCTGCAGGGTCATCTCTCCCGAGAGGTATTTATTATACGCTTTTGAGGCGCCTCCCGTGGTTTTGATTCCGTAGGAAGCGCTTCCGCCGGAGGTCAAAAAAGGATGCAGACTCATGTTGACGGGAAGCTTGATTTCCCCGATATAAAGGTCAAAGTCCCCCGATTTAAGCTTTTTTATGATTTCCGAATGTGCAAGCTTTTTAATACTGATTCGAAAACCGGTCTTTTCAAATTGGGCTTTTAACAGGTCGGCGGACGCGATACGGAAGCTGTTTTCCTTGCTGACCAGCAGCTCCAGCTTGGGAACGGCGTCAGCCGTGTTTTTATTATTATAACCCGCCAGCTCTAATTGTGCAACTGCCGCATTGATATTTTCCTTGCTTTCAAGACCTTTTATTTCCGCCGCGCTTGCCCAGCCGGGGTTAAAAGGGGTCAAGGCCGCTCTTGCACGTCCGGCAAAGGCGCTGGCACAGATGTTTTCGCGGTTGATCGAAAGACTCAATGCAAGCCTTACCTCTTTTTTTGACAGCGCGGTTTTCTTTGAGTTTACACCGATAAATACCAGGGAATTAAGCGGAACGTTAATATTTGCGCCGGAGGTCTTGGGTATAACCCCGCCGGACAAATCGGTATAATAATAGCTGAGGCTTCCGCTTGCCAGGGCATAAATCATAGCTTCATCGTTCGGAATATCGATAAGACGTATGGTTTTGTTGGCCGGTTTGGCTGAATGATGGGGATTTGCCCTGAGTACGGGTGACTCCTCATCGTCGAATATATAACGCCCGCTTCCTATGGGCTTTGATGAAGTCCCGTTCTTTATAACGGGAAAAGACAGGCAGGCGGCGGCGTTGGGGTCCGGAGTCTTCAGCTTAAACACTATTTTGCGGTTTCCGTCAGGCTGTGCGGATTTTATATTCGACAGCAAAACCTTATACCCTGATGTTCTTGCAAGCAAATAGGATGAAACAACCTCATCGGAGGTTATCTTTGAACCGTCCGAAAACTTTGCGTTCGGCTGCAATTCCGCAATAAGCGTGAGCGGATCGGGACTCTCGACAGACGCGGCGAGAATATTGATTGGCATCATATCGATGTCGATTTTTGTCAGTCCGTCGTACAAAAGTGAGCATAGCTCAAGATTTATTGCGGTTTTAACCTTGTAAGGATTCAGGCTGTCTTGGCTGTTGTAAGCCAGTGTGAAGGCGCCGGATGTTCTTTTTTTGGTTGTTTCGGATGTGCCGCTGTGGGATTCGTCCGGGGAGGATGTATCCTCGTTTTTGGACAGAAGGTTGCAACCGGGTATGACAACAAGAAAAAACAGGGCTGCCAAAGCCGAGATGAATCTTTTCATGCTGAGTTACATTCCTTTCTGCCGTTTGCATAAATAATTTTGCCGAAGCAAGTATACAAGAATGTGTTTGATTAATCAAGCGCCGGGTCCCGATGCTATTCGATGTTCAGCCGTTCTATCGAGGTCGCTTTTCCGGTTGCGTCGGACAGGGTGATTAAAACAGCATTCATTCGGCACGGACCTTGGGCGGTGCTGAACCTTACCGGAATCTTGCCGCGCATCTTTTCTATGGCGAGTTCCGGCTTTATGCCCAGAACCGACATGATAGGGCCGGTCATCCCGATATCTGTAATATATGCCGTTCCGTTAGGCATAATCTGCTCGTCTGAGGTTTGCACATGGGTATGTGTGCCGAACAATGCCGAAACGCGCCCGTCCGCATAAAATCCGAGCGCTTTTTTCTCTGCTGTGGCTTCGGCGTGAAAATCAACAATACAGAATTTCGGGTTTCCGGCTTGCTCAAGCAGCATATCAAGGGTGTCGAACGGGCAGGCAAGCGGCTCCATATATACCACACCCATAATGTTGATAACGGTTACCTGATAGCGGCCGCGGTCGATCACGCAAAAACCTCGTCCGGGGGCGGATACGGGAAAATTCCCCGGGCGTATAACGGTTGATGAGGAATCAAGCAATTCATAAAACTCCGGCCGCCGGTAGGTATGATTACCCCCGGTTATAACATCAGCGCCGCTGTCGAAAATGAGCTTGGCGGAGGCGGGTGTAATACCGTTGCCGTCGGCCGAATTTTCACCGTTTACAATACAAATATCAACAGCATATTGATGTTTTATAGTCGGGAGAATGCGGTGAAGAAACCTGCATCCGGCACTTCCGACGACATCGCCGACGCATAGAATATTCATTTTAGACCCCGTTTCTATAATATCATATTAATTATATCCTGTAATTATTTATTATCTGCTTGTACCAGCCTGATACTATATTATACTTACCTCGATAAAAAAGGTAGACAAAAAAAGATATTATAATATCAAGACTGAAACGGCGCCCCTTGTCAAGGGGCGCCGATGATTGTCTGGATAGCTTTATTTCGCGTAATCGATGGCGCGATTTTCACGAATCAGGTTTACTTTAATCTGTCCCGGATAATCGAGATTGCCTTCTATCTTTTTAGCAATATCGCGTGCAAGAATAACCATCTGGTCATCACTGACCAATTCCGGACGAACTATGATGCGGACTTCACGGCCTGCCTGGATTGCGAACGAGCGTTCCACTCCTTCAAACTCGTTTGCGATTTCCTCAAGCTTTTCAAGCCTCTTGATGTAATTCTCAAGATTTTCGCGCCTGGCGCCCGGTCTGGCAGCGGATATCGCGTCGGCGGCCTGTACGAGACATGCGACAACGGTTTTTGCCTCGACATCGCCGTGATGGGCTTGGATTGCATGTATAACCGCTTCGCTTTCCTTGTGCTTTCTTGCAATGTCGATGCCGATTTCAACATGTGAGCCCTCTATCTCATGGTCGACGGCCTTTCCTATATCATGGAGAAGACCGGCGCGGCGTGCAACGACGGGATCAATGCCAAGCTCGCTTGCCATGATACCCGACAGGAAGGCGACTTCCATCGAGTGGTTGAGAACATTCTGACCGTAGCTGGTGCGATAATGCAGACGACCGAGAAGCTTAACAATTTCCGGCGATATGCCGTGCAATCCGGTTTCCAGAACGGCGCGTTCGCCCTCCTGCTTGATTGTCGCCTCAACCTCGCGGCGTGCCTTCTCAACCATTTCCTCGATACGGGCAGGGTGGATGCGCCCGTCCGAAATCAGTCTTTCCAAAGCAATACGTGCAATTTCTCTGCGAACCGGGTCAAATCCGGATAAGGTTATCGCTTCGGGCGTGTCGTCGATTATCAAATCGACCCCTGTTAATGTCTCGATAGCACGGATGTTGCGGCCTTCACGGCCGATGATGCGGCCCTTCATTTCATCGTTGGGAAGCGGTACAACCGATACCGTGGTTTCGGTGACCTGATCGGCGGCACAACGCTGGATGGCGTGCGATATTAAGTCACGTGCCCGTTGATCCGCTTCTTCGCGGCACTGGGCATCGATTTCGGAAATCTTCAAAGATTTTTCGTGGATCAGTTCACTTTCAAGATTACTTAACAAATGCTCTTTGGCCTGTTCCGCGGTAAATCCCGAAATGCGTTCAAGCATTTCAAACTGTCCTTTTTTAAGATTCTCAGCATCTAAAAGTTTTGCCTCGACTTCCTTTAGCTTGTTTGCAATAACCTCTTCTTTTTTCTCATAGTTTTCGATTTTTTTGTCAAGAGTTTCTTCCTTTTGTTGCAGTCGGCGTTCCTGCCGCTGAATATCGATGCGACGTTCCTTGAGCTCACGCTCCGATTCCTGTCGCTGACGGTAAATCTCATCCTTCGCCTCCAGCAGTATCTCCTTTTTCTTTGATTCCGCTGTGTTTAATGCGTCGCTCAATATTCGTTTTGCTTCCGCTTCGGCGGAGCCGATAGCGTTTTCCGCAATCTTTTTTCTATGAGAAACGCCGACTCTAAAGGCGATAATACCCGCAACTATGCCGCCGACAATAAGACCGGCTGCGCAGAACAAGATGTATACATAAATATCCGGCACCTAAACGATGCACCTCCTTGATTATTAAGTTTGCTGAAAATCTCAGATATTTTGCGTTTCCCTGCCGTTAACGGGACTGCAAAAGAGCATGATTCCCGGGACAGAGGGTATGAAAGATAAAAGAAAAACGGGGTGAAATCCCCGGTTGCATTCTCGGGCAGAAAATCCCGGAAAGCTTGTCCTCCGCGCCAGCGCCACCTAACGCAAAGGATAATTAAGGACTCATTCGTAAACCTAACAAATATTGTATAACGCGAGGGTGTTTGTGTCAAGTGTAAAAATACCATTGGTCTTTAATTTCGACTCGGAGATTGTGCAAACAAAACGAAAATAAACGTATAATATGGTCTCTGATTATGCTAGGTCTTTAATATTCAAAGATATACCGATTGCCGCTAATGCTTGACGATTAAGTATTACAGATATATAATTTCTACATGATGCATTCAAGCTCCGGAAAGGATTTGAATTTTTTATGGATAAAAAACGTATTGAGGCTGCGGTTCGCGAATTATTGGCTGCAATCGGCGAAAATCCTGACCGGGACGGATTGCGGGAGACGCCCCGACGGGTTGCCGAAATGTATGAGGAAATATTCTCGGGCCTCGAGGAGGACCCGAAGCATCATCTGAAGCTTTTTCATGAGGAGCAGAATGACGAGATGGTGACGGTGCGCGACATTCCGCTTTATTCGGTATGCGAGCATCATCTCGTTCCCTTCTTCGGCGTCGCGCATATAGCGTATATACCGCGTGACGGCATGGTAATCGGGTTGTCAAAGCTCGCGCGGATTGTAAACTGCTTTGCCCACCGCCCCCAGCTGCAGGAGCGTCTTACCGCACAGATTGCGGATTTTCTTGAAAAAGAGATTGACCCGCAGGGGGTTGCGGTCATTATTGAGGCGGAGCATCTCTGCATGACAATGAGAGGCGCGAGGGCAGCCGGCTGCCGGACCCAGACGTCGGCTCTGCGCGGCAGAATGAAGGCCGACGCGCGCGCACGCTCGGAGGCTCTGACCCTGTTGTCTTCAAGATAACAGGCAAAGCTTACATATACGGCCGGATTGACTGATTACAAGGGGCACCTTCGGGTGCTCCTTGATTATTTAATAACCACATCGGTGTAGTAATAATGAAGTATCTCGTCGTATTTAAGCCCCTGGCGGGCGAGATAATCCGCCCCGTACTGGCTCATCCCGACATTGTGGCCGTATCCCTGAACTGTAAAAACAAAGCTGCCGTCGCTGTATTTGACCGAAAAACAGGCGGAGCGCAGACCCAGCGCCTGTCGCAGCTGCATTCCCGTAAGTGGGGCCTTACAGATTGAAATATGGGTCACCGTTCCGGAAACAGAGGTTTGCAGGTCGTCGCCCAGCCATGTATCCGGCTCGCCGCTGAAGGTCAAATCCTTTATATCCGAGAGTTTGGACTTGAGCTCGTCGGGCTTTAGGGAAACAACCGATTGATACGCCGGAGAGAGCTTGTCTCCGGGGCTTGCCACCGGCTGAAGATAAGGATAGGATGTTCCCCAGACGACTGCGGCGTCCTCGGTCGTGCCCGCGCTGATGGCGTGATAAACGGCGGTTATAGGTTGGTCGTCATAGGTGATAAGCTTTCCGAAAACCTCATTAACCGCGCCTTTTATTTTGTTATAATATGTGTCAAAGCTGCTGCCCCAGCGCTCTTTCAGCTGATTTGTGGTGTAGAACACGGGAAATCCCGACTGTGTGTCCTCAAAGTCCGCCCCCTTCAACCCTTTGTCGGGGTTGGCGCGCTGACGCTTGCGCAGCACACTGTAATAGGTATATGAAGCGACCGCCTGAGCCTTGAGGGCCTCGGTATGATAGGTCGGATACGTTTCCGCTGCGACGGCTCCGGTGACAAAATCAATTTCGGATACGTCATAAACCTTTCCCGTATCGGAATCCAAAAGACGGAACACATTATCCGAACTTTTGTCGTTGCTTTTCGTGCTCGATGATGAGGTCGACGGTTTGCCTGTGTGGGGGTCCTTGTCCGCTTGCGACCTGCCGAGAAGCGGGAGAGGAAACAGGAGCAGCATTAGGTAGACGACTCCGGCCCAAATAAGATAGCGTTTCAAATGCCTTCTCCTTTCCATGTCCGGAATGAAAAACGCAAGCACGTGACTTTCATGATTGTTTGATATGTACCGGATTAATCAGATAAATGTGCGAATAAAATGAAATAGGAAAACATAAAAGTTGCAGAATTTAACTATTTAAAGTGAAATCATCTTGACTTTATGCAATGGTGTAAATATAATAAGAACATTCGCTTATATTTCTTATATCTAAGATAAAGGATTTGATCCCATGGAGGAAAACCGCGAGAAGATTTCCAACTCCGCTTTAATATCACTATGCGAGGAGTTTAGGAAAAATAACCGAATTGACCCTGAAAAATTCGAACAGTATGAAGTCAAACGCGGTTTGCGCAATGCGGACGGTAGCGGTGTTGTTGCCGGTTTGACCCTGATATGCAATGTTCACGGATATGTAATGAACGAAGGCGAAAAGTCTCCGGTAGAGGGACGTCTGGTATATCGCGGCATGGACATTCGGGAGCTCGTGAATGGCTGTGCGCATGATATACGTTTCGGATTTGAAGAAACGGCTTGGCTGCTTTTGTTCGGCACGCTTCCTACAAAGAGTCAGATTGAGCAGTTCAGCAATATCCTGTCAGAGTGTCATGAATTGCCGGAATATTTTGCCGAGGATATGATTATCAAGGCGCCGTCCAACAATATTATGAACAAGCTTGCCCGATCCGTGCTGGCGCTGTACTCCTATGACGATAATGCCGAAGATATTTCTCTTGAGAATGTTTTGCGGCAGTCGATTAATCTTATTGCCATGATGCCCACCATAATGTCCTATGCTTATCAGGTCAAACGCCGTCATTATGACAAGGAAAGCATGTATTTTCACCCGATGATTCCGGGACTCAGCACCGCCGAAGCCATACTGCATATGCTGCGAGCCGATTCCAGTTTTACGGATGAGGAGGCAAAGCTTCTGGATTTGTGCCTTATGCTTCATGCCGAGCATGGAGGCGGAAACAACTCCACCTTTACAGCGCGCGTCCTGTCCTCGTCGGGAACCGATACATATTCGGCTATAGCTGCTGCAATAGGCTCGCTTAAAGGCCCCCGCCACGGCGGCGCAAACATTAAGGTTATGGAGATGCTCGACTATATCAAGGAGGGCGTCCGCGACTGGAATGACGATGATGAGATTGCCGCATTCCTGACAAAACTGATTAACCGCGAGGCGGGCGACCGTTCGGGTCTCATATACGGAATGGGGCATGCGATTTACACCCTGTCCGATCCGCGGGCGGTGATTCTCAAGGAGAAAGCATACGGCCTTGCGGAAAAAAAGGGTCTGGGTGCCGATTTCAGACTGCTTGAAAAGGTTGAAATGCTGACGCCCAAGGTTTTTGCCTCGGTCAAGGGGGTTGACAAGGCTATGTGCGCCAATGTAGACATGTATTCCGGATTGGTTTACCGCACCCTCGGCATCAGCGAGGACCTTTTTACGCCTCTGTTTGCGGTTGCACGCATGCCGGGCTGGTGCGCCCATCGGATTGAAGAAATCACGACCGGAGGTCGGATTATACGTCCCGCATACAAGGCGATAGCCCCTCCGCAGAAATATATACCGTTGGATCAGCGCGGCTGATATTATTTAAGATTATTTAACCTGAAACAAATCCCCGCTTTTTTCCGCGGGGATTTGTTTTTCATCTGGATTAAGGCTTTGCATTTTGCTGATAGAAGTGCTACAATACATAAAAATGAGCATACTCTTAGCGCAGGCATAATTCCCCGAAAGGAATGACTCTTCATATGCGGAAATTTCTCCGTCCGGCTGCGGTCGGACTGACAGCTGTCGCGGCCATCGTCGCTACCGTTTTGCGGATTGTTATCACCCCTTATATGCAGGACGGCGAAACCGGCGATTTTCATGTGAGTTACTATGTAATCGGATTTTTACTTTTTACTATGGCGGCGCTTGCGATTCTGGTATTTGCCGGTGAGGGACGGATCCGCCACCCGATTTCCATGGTAAGACATGATTGCATGCCCATGGGTCTATCCTCCGCTGCGCTGGGATTTGTGCTGATTATCTCATCATTGTTCGACGGATGGAGCTGGCTTGCGTTTAATCGCACTCCGCCTCCTAATGAAACCATAATAAACAACCTTGATTCCACAACCCTGACCTTTACGCTGATATTCGGCGTACTTGCGGGGATGTTCCTTATGTGGCTTGGCGCAAAGCTTATCGCCGGAAGCCTGAAGCCCGGCACAGGGGTTTCGATGGGCGCTCTTACTCCGGTAATATGGATTTGGGTCAGGGTTGTACGCTATGAAGTGTCATATGCAAGCGCCATCCCGGTTGAGCAAAGCTTCTATGATTTTGTAATGCTTATATTTACCATGCTGTTTCTCTTTTCGTTCGCGAGGTTTATATCAAAAATCGGCGACAAATCGCCCCGCCCGCTGCTGTTTTATGCTTTATGCACGGCCGTGTTGTCGATTTCCGGTCCTATCACCCTGATTGCCTTGTTCCTGCAGGGAGAAACCGACGCCTATAATTCAAGCCGACTGGCGGGCATTCCGGATTTGTGTATCGGTATTTTTGCGTTTTGCACTTCGATAGCCCTTGTTTTTGCACATGAAAAGCCGCAGCCCGAAAAAACAGAAGATGCGGCATATAGGGAAGAAGAGCAGGCAGAGCAAACCAATATATATACCGAACCGGAGGAAACCGGACCCTCCATCGACGAGATTCTGGAAGAGATAAGGCCGTCGTACGGGCTGGATTCGGAAGATAAAGACGAAAAAGATTTATAAAATTTTATAAAATTATAAAGTAAAGAGTAATGTGGGTAAGAAAACTTCAACCGCATTATTTGTAATTTCATAACAAATATTAATACAATATCGATTACTTATAATATTAAAAAATG
>JAAYKB010000164.1 GCA_012522615.1 Clostridiales bacterium | reverse complement strand
CCGCCGCCGTATAAAAGGCCTCCGTCCAGAGCAAATATGCCGACCAGAAGGGTGCCCAGCGCACCGCACACACCGTGTACTCCAATCGCCCCGACGGGATCGTCGATCTTCAAAACCTTATCAATAAACTCGATTCCTAAAACAATCGCAAAACCTGCAATCAGACCTATCGCCGCCGCCCCCGCCGGAGAAACCGCGTCGCAGCCGGCGGTTATCGCGACAAGTCCGGCAAGCGAGCCGTTCAGTGTCATTGTTACATCAGGCTTTTTGTAGCGACCCCATGTTATAATCATCACAGTAATCGTCGAAACGGCGGCGGCAAGGTTTGTGGTTACAAAAACACTTGATATTGCAATCAAGGTTTCATCACCGGTGGCGGACAGGGCGGAGCCGGGGTTGAATCCGAACCAGCCAAACCACAGAATAAACACGCCGAGCGCGCCGAGCGTTATACTGTGGCCGAGTATTGCCCTAGGTTTGCCGCTTTTATCGTATTTTCCGATACGCGGCCCGAGAAGCTTTGCACCAATCAGAGCCGATATACCGCCTACCATATGTACGGCGGTAGACCCTGCGAAATCATGAAAGCCAAGCTGTGACAGCCAGCCGCCGCCCCATATCCAGTGACCGGAAATCGGGTAAATGACAAGGCTGATAACTGCGCTGTATATGACATACGAGATAAATTTTGTGCGCTCGGCCATTGCGCCCGACACTATCGTCGCTGACGTGGCACAAAAAACCGTTTGGAAGATTACAAACGCCATGGTGGGATAGCTTCCCGAATAATCGCCCCAGATAAAGATGTCGGGCGCGCCGATAATTCCGAGAATATCATTTCCGAACATCAGGCCGAAACCCAGCGCCCAGAACACCACCGACCCGATTGCGAAATCCATCAGGTTTTTCATAATGATGTTTGCGGCGTTCTTTGCTCTTGTAAATCCGGCTTCGACCATCGCAAAACCCGCCTGCATGAAAAAGACCAGCGCGGCGGCCAGCAACACCCAGATGGTATCTGCTGATGAATACATAAAGAACCCTCCTCAGATATTTTAAGGCTCAGCAATTCTGCAGAATGCTTTTTGACCGGATACGGCAAAAGGCGCCGCGGGTTTTCACCCACAGCGCCTTTGCCGTCCTTGTTATGTATTTTAATCTCTTGTATTCTGTTTGTCAAGAGAATTTTGCAATTTTTATTATTATATATTTCATTTTATTTGCAATATACTATTATTTGTGATATTTATTGCAATAATTATGAATTATTTATATTGCAATGTTTCATATCTGGAATTTTATTGTTTTAAACCATCCGATTTGTTATAATAGTAAAAAGAGTCATTCTCTTGCATCTTATTACTTGAATTTTCTATACCAGATAATGAAATACATAACTGATAGGAGAATTGCCATGGTTGATAATCCGGAATTCCCCAGCTTCAGCAGCCAAAAAACCCAAGATGGCTTAAATCCCGAGCCTGACAAGGTTCAGCAGCAAAACGATACTTCCACAGCTCCCGATTCCGACGATCATACACAACAGCCTTTTTTCAGCAAGCCGCCCGAGACCGGAATCCGTCCGCCGGCGCCGCCGTCAGCGCCCCCTCCCCCTCCCGTATATCCACCTTACGGACAGGGAAATACACAGGGGAATATTCCGTATTCTCAACCATATAACCAACCAAGATATACCCCGCCCGCATACCCGCAGAACAACTACCCGCAGCAGCAGCCATACAATTACTATCCGCCACATCAACCGTATACTCCTGTTAATAAGCCCGCATCCGGCCTTGCAATAGCGTCGCTGGTTCTCGGAATAATAGCGCTCTTTTTGTTTTGGATACCGGTGATTAACTTCATCACCGCCCTGCTGTCGCTGATATTCGGAATCGTCTCCAAATCCAAGGGTGACGGGGGATTAGCGATTGCGGGTATTGTACTCGGCGTAATCACCTTGATTATAATCTGTTTATCTTTTTTATTTCTTATGCTTATTCCTATTATGTTTGCCAGCGGTAGTTATGAAGGCTACAGCGAGTTTGGTTATGAATCGTTGAATACCCTTGCAAGCATGTCGAGTATGTTTTTAAAAATCGGCAGGTAATAACATGGTGTAAAACAGCATAACCGCATTTTCGGGACGGCTTTAAGGCTGTCCCGTTTTTTTTATTTGTCCGTCTACCCTTTTTCGTCATTATCACGCCTGTTTCACCGCTATAATAAAAGTGCGGACTTGTTTATTGTTTCTTAACCGGAGGTGGGGCGGATTATGCCTGTTATATATATCGATGTGCTGCTTGCGCTCAATCTTTTTATTGATTTTCTGCTCCTGTCCGCGGTTTCAAGGATACTGCGCCTGCCGCCGAAAAGAATCCGGCTGGTTCTCGGAGCGGTTGCGGGGAGCGGTTGCTCATGTCTGCTTTTTCTTCCCGCTCTCTCCCCTCCCGCCTCCCTTATCATAAAAACGATATGCGCATGCGCTATTGTCCGTATCGCCTTTGTGTGGCGGGGTTTTATGCTGTACATAAAGCAGCTTGCGGCTTTTCTTGTGGCATCCGCCCTGTTTGCGGGGATTGCCTTTGCAATCTGGTTTTTTGCCGCGCCCGAAGGATTTTACGTTATCAACGGTGTTGTATATTACAACGTGTCCCCGCTTATGCTGACGGCCCTGACGGTTGTAAGCTATCTGGCGATCAGCCTTTATGACCGGCTGACCCACAAGCGCATGGCGCTCGGTCAGGAATACCGCCTGATAATAGACTGCGGAGGGGGGCCAGTGGGGCTTAGAACACTTTATGACACCGGACATCATGTCACCGACGTGTTTTCGGGAAGTCCGGTCGCCGTTGTGCGGTATGGAGCGGTTGAAGCCTGTCTTCCGGAAAACCTCCGGAAATCCGTATGCTTTGCGCTTGACGGCTTAAATGCAGTCAGACCCGGGGGAAAAGAACAGGCCAGCATTGCAGCGGCGGTTGGTTCAAGGCTCAGGCTGATCCCCGTAAAGACTGTCGGCGGTACAAGTCTGCTGCCCGCCTTTGCGCCGCCGCATATGGAGCTGGTTTCTAACCGGGGCAACGCGGATGTAACGGGTGCATATATCGCGGTATGTAAGGTTTTAGGCCGCGGCGAGTACGACGCGATAATCGGAACGGATCTGGTGAATCTTTTGGAAAGGAGCGGGTCATCTTGCAGGAAGCGATAGCGTCGATTATTGAGCGAATGCGTCTGCTTTGGCGGAAATTGCTGTGCCTGTCGGCCGATGATGAATATTATATAAACGGGGCGGACACCCTCCCCCCGCCCCTGACGGCCGATGAGGAAGCCGAGGTGTTCAACAGGATTGAGGCCGGCGACCCTTCGGCACGCGATCAGTTAATAACCCATAACCTGCGGCTTGTCGTTTATACTGCGCGTAAATTTGAAAATTCCGGGGTTGGGATTGAAGACCTTATATCCATAGGAACAATCGGTCTGATTAAGGCTGTCAATACATTCTGCCCCTCAAGGAATATAAAGCTTGCGACCTATTCCTCACGCTGTATCGAAAATGAAATTTTGATGTATCTGCGGAAAAACGCCCCTTTGCGAAACGAAATGTCGATAGACGAGCCGTTAAACGTGGACTGGGACGGGAACGAGCTGCTTTTATCCGATATTCTCGGCAGCGATCCCGATGTTGTGAACAGAAATATCGAGCAGGAGGCGGAGAAAAACCTTTTGCTCGACTGCATATCCCACCTGACCGACAGGGAACAGTTTATCATGTGCCTGCGGTTTGGAATAAACGGCAACAAGGAGCACACCCAAAAGGAGGTGGCCGACCTCCTCGGCATCTCGCAGTCCTACATATCCCGCCTTGAAAAAAAGATTATCAAACGTTTGAAAAAAGATTTTGAACGGGCATGCTGAATATCATGACATTATCTAATGACGCCTCGTATCTATCGCAGCACGATGGATTCGGGGCATGTTTTTTCAGGCGTCGCGCCGCGTCGGTCAAACATGCATGAATCGGCTCGATGATGAATATTAATGTACTGACATAAGCATTCACACATGATGGCTTTGCATTATGCGGGGAGGTGCGCCATGCCCGACACCATTCAGATTGTTACAAAGGACAGCTTTGAAAAGTTTGTAAGCCGTTCATTATTGCCGATCATGCTTGTGTTCTATTCTCAGAAATACCCAAGCTGTAAAAATCTGATGGAGACCATTCAAGCCCTTGAAGCCAAATACCGCGGAAGCATACAATTCGGGCTTGTCGACGCCGACCAGCAGGGAGAGCTGACCGGACAGCTCGGAATCGGCGGGCTTCCCAGTATTCTGATACTTAATGGCGGGAGATTGTGCGCAAACATCGGAGGTAACCTTCCCTTGTCCCATTATAAGCATATGCTTGATAGGCTTCTTTCGGAAAACAAGCCGCATAAAAAGGGGCTTTTCGGATTTTTGAAGCACTAGAAAACGGGGGTCTGCGGATGAACTGCAGACTCCCGTTTTCCAGTGTAGGCTTTAGTCTGTTTTAACGCGTCATGTCCGCGTTAAAACCAGATAAACACATCAGAACAATGATGCTGATGCAGCTATGCCGATGAGAGAGATTTGCTTTAGCTATTGGTAGGACAAGCCCTCGGCTAAGCGGATGGTCTTTGACTTACTTTATAACATTATAACCGCAATCAATCAATTTCCATAACGGCGGGGCGTCATATTCGCGCATGTCAAGGCATACACCTCCGAGCTTATATTTTTCGGCAAGCCGCAGTTTAAAATAAATGCTTCTTATATCCTCAAACCATATTGTATGCCTATTGTTGTTTTCGTCCGAGTAGTTTATATATGGCGTTTCTGACTCCTCGTCATATTCTATCTTTGCGCCGCTTCGCGCGGCTATCGTTACGGCGGCATCCCCGCCTATTATTGTCCCTCTGCCGGTTCCGGGGGTGTACGGCAGCTCCCAGCATTGCCCGTATACGGGCAGGCCGATGAAAATCTTTTCGGGCGGTATCATGCCGACGGCATTTTGCAGTATTTCATCAATAACGCCAAATGGCGCCGGCGGGCAAGGGTAATCGCTTTGATTTTTGCCGTATGTTTTTAATATCACCGCATCTATGATATTCCCCATCGTCTCCAAGCTTTGCCTGCCATACCAATCCCTCATGTCAAGCTCGGCTGTGACGTGGATTTTCAAGGGCTGCAAAATCCTCATAATGTTCCTGAAAAACCTCACGACTGCCGGAGGGTCAAGGGAGCTGATACCGCTGCCTATCTTCAGGCCGGAAAATCCTCTTTCCTTTATCTGCCTGAGTATGTTTTTAATAAGCGTTCGCTGTAAATCATCATCGTGAAGGAGCCTTGCCGTTGACAACTCCCCACAGTCAATATGCAGCATCAGACTAACCTTATGCTCATGCAGCTTATCAAGCACCGATTGGTCACCCTGGGCTTCTATACTTCCGTCCGAAGCTATAATATATCCGGACGGGCAGAGGAATGAAATCAAGCCCCCGTTCTTTTTTATAAAGCCGTCCGCCCTGAACCCATCCAAGTCGGCATTCACAATAACCTGTATTTGCTCTTTTGAGATATTTTCTGTTTTTAAACCGTTATTGGTCGGGAGCAGCAGCGGCTGGCCCGCCGCCAAAAAAGGATGCGTCCCCAAGCCGTTTGCCTCTATAATCTCACCTGTCGGCAACCCGAATCTTTCTGAAATCGAAAAGAGCGAGTCGCCGTCTTGGGTAATGTAAATAATCATACATCTCATGCCTTTCGTAATATCAATAGCATGGTGCAAATCAATGTTTATTTATTAGTATTCGTTTTTGCCATGGTTTATGAATCTTGATAATTTTGCCATGGCGTTCTTAATATGATATGATTGAAACAGTTCATCGCAACCGAGGCAATAAAGGAGAATGCAGGATGGATATAAAAAGGTATTCCCAAGCGGATGAAGCGCTCTTGTTCGATATGCTTCGGGAAGAAGGAGAGGAATGGAGCGATTATTACAACCAAAAGGGATATGACAAATATAAAAAAGCATTGGTTTCAAGCATTACCTATGTCGTTTATGACGGCAGCACCCTTTGCGGCTATGCCCGCTGCCGTGAAGACGACGGTTTCGGCGTTTATGTGTATGATTTGCTTGTGAGAAAATCATGTCGGGGCAGGCAGCTCGGAAGGATGCTCATGGAGCAGGTTTGCAGGGACTTCGCCGGCCAACCCATATATGTTATGAGCGACGTAGACCCTTATTATGATAAGCTCGGTTATCGAAAAGAAGGATCGATATTCCAAGTCACGGTAAATTAATAAATAAAAAATGCTCCCCTACTTTGTAATAAAGCAAGGGAGCTTTAAAGTTTGATATGTTAAAATAATCATAAAATTACGATATTTTAAGCTGCAGCCTGAACCTGTCCGAAATCATGGCGATAAATTCGCTGTTGGTCGGCTTGCCGCGCCCGTTATGTATGGTATAACCGAAATATGAGTTGAGGACATCGACGTCGCCCCTGTCCCATGCAACCTCGATTGCGTGGCGTATCGCCCGCTCAACGCGGGAAGAGGTTGTTGAGTGCTTTTTTGCGACGGCGGGATAAAGCCTTTTTGTGACGGCGTTGATAATATCGTCGTCGTTGATTGCCATTATTATTGCATCCCTGAGATACTGATAACCCTTTATATGAGCAGGCACGCCTATCTGATGTATTATCTCGGTCACCCTCATTTCGAGACTTCCCATTTTCTGTGCGCCCTGAATATGATTACGATGCATCGGGTCGATTCGGGATTTTCCGTTCAAGGTTAATATCCGTTCGGCCATTTCATCTGCGTCAAACGGCTTTAAGAAATAGTAGTCCGCTCCAGCGAGAAGGGCCTCTCTTTCGAGGTTCGGATTGTCAAAGCTGGACATTATCATGATCTGAGGCCTTTTTGCCAGATTCAATCTCTGCATCCCCCGAAGGACCCCGATCGCGTCCAGATGCGGCAGGAAGAAATCCATAATAACCACATCCGGACGCGTCTGCTCAATCATGGTCAGAAGCTGCCGCCCGTCCTTCGTGACCGCCTGTACATCCAGCGAGTGCGAGCGCATTATTGCCGCGCAGGGTTTGCCGAAATGCTCGCTGTCATCTGCCAATAATACTTTTACTGCCTTTTCCATTATTTTACCCCCAAATTGATGTTTTTTGTGCCCTTTCCTGAGGCACAACGACAGTCTACCATATATTGGCAAATAATGCAATACCTTGGAATAAAATTTTTTTAAAAATTCAGGGTATTTTTTCGGAAATGCAGTAAAAAAGCTATGCTGCCGGAGATTGTTGCTGTAAAGCTACCGTATTGGCTGTTTTTAGCATGTTTTCCGCGAATATTGCAAACCCCTTGGTCGGATCGTTCACAAATACATGGGTCACGGCGCCGACAAGCTTGCCGTCCTGTACAATCGGGGAACCGCTCATCCCCTGGATTATACCGCCCGTCTTTCCTAAAAGCTGCTCGTCGGTAATTACAATTACCATATTCCTTGTCGGGGCCGAGTCGTTATAGCGCACCTGGTCAATCTTTATATCGTATAGCTGAGGAGTTGTACCGCTTATTGTCGTCAGTATTTTCGCCGGTCCGGTTTTTACCTGCTGCTTCATTGCGACCTGAAGCGCCTGTCCTGACATCGGGGTTTTTGTCAGCAAACCGTAGACTCCGGTTTCGCCGTTAATCGTGAGGTTTCCGATCGTGCTGCCTTCAAAGCCGCCCCTGAGCTCTCCGGGTTCGCCGCTGATTCCTTTTACTATGCTGTATATCCGCGCGGATACGATTTCACCGCTTGCCAGAGGAAGCACATCCCCCGTATCCACGTCGCATATCGCATGACCGAGTCCTGCGAACACGTTTTTGCCCGGCACGTAAAAGGTCATTGTTCCTATTCCCGCCGAGCTGTCACGAACCCAAAGTCCGGCCTTCCAGCAATTCTCGTTTACGGATTTGACGCAGCTGAACCGCATATCAAAGGTAATATTGTTTCTTCTTATGCGAAAGGTCATGGTTTTGCTGCCTGCCTTTTCAATTATAGCGGCGACCTGCTCTGTTGTATTGACAGGCTTGCCGTCTATCTTTACCAAAACATCGCCGACCTTCATGCCTGCCGCCTTGGCAGGATTTTTCGGGCCGTCCGGCGTGTCGACGTCGGACATCCCGACCACCAAAACGCCGTCGGTGAACATCTTTATTCCGAACGGCATTCCGCACGGAACCACCGAGGTTGCATTTACCACCTTCACCGTCACGTCTTTTATCGGGAACAGTCCAAACAGCTCGAGGGACGCCGAATAGCTGCTGCCGGGTGAAAGATTTGCGACCGGGGTCGAATTCATGCGCTGGGCTTTATGGGTGCTGACCTGTATGGTTTTGTTTAGCTTCAGGTCATATCCGGACACAACGCTGAATTGCTCCGGCATCGAGTTCCCCAGAAGGAAGATTGCCGAATACAAAAGACTGCATGCGACAAATAGTGCCGCGCTGATACGGCGAAATACTTTACGCATCCGGATTACCATGCCTTTCCGGTTTGCCTGTATAAATCAATCCCGCAGGCACAGACCCAAATTTAAAAAGCAATGATTGGCCGTAAAGGGTCTTCATTGCATGAATAATCTTGTTTTTCAAAATTTAACCTCCCCTTTGATGTAGTTTTTGACCGTCATCAAACTTGTTGCGAGGTCTGTTTTAATGTTCCACCGCACAGAAAAAGTATTTAACCATTTAATATTTTTCACTCGGTAATGATTTTCATCAAATCCTCAAAAAGCCTGAATAATCGGTGCATTATTTAATATTATAAGTAATCGATATTGTATTAATATTTGTTATAAAATAAAAAATAATGCGGGTGAATTTTTCTTACCCACATTACTCTTTATTTTATAATTTTATAAAATTTTATAAATCTTTTTCGTCTTTATCTT
>JAAYKB010000163.1 GCA_012522615.1 Clostridiales bacterium | reverse complement strand
CCGGAAAGGAAGCCAAGACCATACACCGTCTGCTTGAGGTGAAATGGGATGATGAAGATGTTCCGGTTTTTGACCGAAACGAAAAAAATCCGCTTGACGCGGATGCGGTGGTGGTGGACGAGCTTTCGATGGTGGATTCTCTGCTATTTGACAGCCTGCTCCGCGCCGTCAAGACCGGATGCCGGCTGATAATGGTGGGGGACTCCGACCAGCTTCCGGCAGTCGGCCCGGGTAGCGTGTTGAACGACCTTATTGAATCGGGAGAGCTCCCGACCGTGCAGCTGACCGAGGTATTCCGTCAGGCGTTGTGCAGTAATATAGTGAGCAACGCCCACCGGATTGTTGCCGGACAGATGCCGGTTTTAAACTACCGTAAAGGTGATTTTTTCTTTATTTCACAGGACAACCCCCATGATGTAAGCCAAACCGTGCTTGACCTGTGCAGCACAAGGCTCCCTGCCAAATACGGACTGACTGTTATGAACGGAATCCAGGTTTTATGTCCCAGTCGCAAGGGGGAGCTGGGTACGCGCGAGATGAACCAAAAGCTTCAGAAGCTTATCAATCCGCCGTCGGACAAGCGCAGGGAGATGGTTGTCGAAGGCGTGGCTCTGCGTGTCGGCGATAAGGTTATGCATATCAAAAACAATTATGATATAGTATGGACTAAGGATAACGGCGAAGTGGGGCAGGGGGTTTTTAACGGAGATATAGGTATACTCGAAAGGGTGGACCCGCGGGAGGGCACCCTTAGCGTCCGCTATGACGACAGGATCGCAGTCTATTCAAGCCAGGATGCTCAGGATTTGGAGCTTGCCTATTCCGTCACGGTTCATAAAAGCCAGGGCAGCGAATTCGACGCGGTTATACTGCCGATTTTTAATAATACGCCGATGCTATGCTATCGCAATCTGCTATATACCGCCGTTACCAGAGCAAGGTCGCTGCTGATTATTGTCGGCAGTATAAAAACGGTCGCAAGGATGGTGGAGAATGATAGAAAGACAAGGCGATACACCGGTCTGCGCTACTTTTTAACCGAATCGTCCGGGCTGTCGTTCTGAGCGGGTTTTATTTCCAACGCAATCCTGAGTAGCTCTTCCCGACGGTTTAGGTTAGGATCCCGCAATACCATATCAAGCAGAATATCGAGTATCCTGCCCGTGTCCTTTTGGCGATAGCCGAGAGAGGCCATATCGTTTCCGTTTACGGCAAGCATACTGCGGTTCCACGGGTGTCCTTCGGTCTGCGGCAGCAATTCCCTGACCCTGTCGGTCTTTTCTCCTGATAAAACCTCGCTAAGGGTCAAAAGCCCGCCCCATTTATCGGGTGGGATTGTGCGAAAGCTGTGCTTTAACGAAACAATATCTTCCGGCAGAGGAATTTTAATAGACTCAAGCAGGAGGGTCACTTCTTTTATTGTGCGATGATCCGTCCTGAGAAGATTGAGCGCCGACCTCGCGCATTCGGCAGAGCGTATGTTGCTCAGGTATAAAAAGGCCGCAAGCCTTAAGGTTTTGGCCGCGGGAATCTGCCTTAACAGTTCGGGTTGTGTCATGCAATCAATGCCGAAATGTGCGAGTCCCCCCGACTTGACGATAAGCCCCGCCAGTTCGGGGCGGAAGCCGGTAAGCAGCCTGCGAAGCTCGGAGTTGATACGCTCGGCGCTGATATACCTAAGGGTGGGCGCCAGCGAACTTGCGGCTTCAAGGGTAGCCTGTTCTATATCAAAATCGAGGACCGAAGCGAACCTCAGACAGCGTATTATCCTCAGCGCGTCCTCGCTGAACCGCGCCCGGGGATCGCCGACGGCACGCACGATTCTGTGTTTCAGGTCGCTCTGCCCGCCGTATGGGTCACAAAGCCCCCTTTGTGGGTGCCATGCCATTGCATTTACTGTGAAATCCCTTCGGGACAAATCGGTTTCTATGCTGTTTGCGGGAACAACCCTGTCGGGATGACGGCTGTCGCTGTATCCCGACTCGCTGCGGAATACGGTTACTTCAATCGGCATGGATGGCATCAGAACGGTTACCGTCCCGTAAGCCTCGCCGGTGTTGATGCAGCGGGGAAACAGCCTGATTATTTCAAAGGGAGGGCATGATGACGCTATGTCGTAATCCTTGGGGACTTTGCCGAGCAGGCTATCACGCACGCAACCCCCGACTGCCCATGCCTGATAACCGGCAGATTCTATTGTGTCTATTGTTTTTAATACATCCAAAGGCAGTTTGATAATCTCGCCCCCTTTTGGATTCATCATTTTGATTATATCACATTATAAAAAGAAAAAATTGTTTATTTTTTAGTACGCCGGCAATATAATAGTAAACAGGACGTAATGTAATATTCGGGATGCTGAAATCCCGTGGGGAAGGCATGGATATGACAAATATGGAGAGTAATGATATTTTACAGGGAATCAAACGGGTACATTTTGTCGGAATAGGCGGTTCGGGTATGAGCCCGCTTGCTGAAATTCTTCACGCAAGGGGATATATAGTCACCGGTTCGGACATCAATGAGTCGGACAATATCGACAGGCTGCAGTCGCTCGGAATACGGATTAGCATGAAGCAGCAGGCCGAGAATGTCGGCGACGCCCAGCTGGTGGTATACACTTCGGCTGTTAATCCGCAGAATCCGGAACTGGTCAAGGCGGCCGGGAGCGGGATTCCCACAATCGAACGCGGCAAGCTTCTCGGACTTATCACGCGGGAATATCCGAATACAATCGGGGTTGCCGGGACACATGGGAAAACAACCACCACTTCAATGCTGTCACAGATACTGCTGCAGGGCGGGTTTGACCCATCCGTATTCATAGGCGGCAGGCTTCCGCTGATTAATGCAAACGGCAGGGCGGGCGGCAGTGATATAATGGTGTGCGAAGCATGCGAATTTCAGGACCACTACCTCTCGATGAATCCCGCGGTTTCGGTTATTCTGAATATTGACGCCGACCACCTTGATTATTTCGGCAGCCTTGAAAATGTCATAAGCTCGTTTCGCCGGTTTGCCGGGCTTGCCCGACGGGCCGTTATCGTAAACGCCGATGATGAAAACACAATGCGGGCGGTAGAGGGTATCGCCGGCAAGCAGGTTATCAGATACGGTCTGAACGGCGATTATGAATGGATGGCCAAAAATGTACGCATGATGGACGACTGCTTCGGACAATACGACCTATACCATGACGGCGCCTTTTTTGCTCCAATTAAACTGGGTGTGCCCGGGGAGCATAACATTCCCAACTCAATGGCCGCAGCCGCTGCTGCCTTTATCTGCGGGGCGGACGCAAAACATATTGCATACGGTCTTGAAACCTTTAAGGGCGCGGGACGGCGTTTCGAGTTTCTCGGCACCTTCAACGGAATTACGGTTGCGGACGATTATGCCCACCATCCGACCGAAATCGCGGCGACTTTAAACGCCGCAAAGGGAATGGGTTATCAAAGGGTATGGGCGATCTTCCAGCCGTTTACCTATTCCAGAACGGCCCGACATCTTGACGGTTTTGTTGAGTCGCTATCGAATGCCGACCAGGTGGTTTTAAGCGAGATAATGGGCTCGCGGGAAGAGAATAAGTGGGAGGTGTCCTCGGAGCAGATTACCAGCAGGATATCCGGCGCGGTGTATCTCAGGACATTTCCCGAGATAACCGAATATGTGGTGGCCAACTGCAAAGAGGGCGACCTGATACTGACCATGGGCGGCGGAGATATTTATAAATGTGCCCGAATGATTGTCAGCGGCCTGCAGGATAAGGCTTCGTTTCATGTTTGTTAATAAAAAGATATTGCTATATTTTACCGAAATTGCTATAATTAAAAACAACCGAGGTGATTTTAAGTTAGAAGGGGATGTTAGAGGATGAAAATTTGTGTTAACTGCGGCACGTCAAACAACGACGATAACCAGTTCTGTATCGGATGCGGTCAAAGGCTGGAAGCAAACCAGCCTGATTCGCCGCCCGCCGAGCCTGTTGCACCACCCGTTCCGCCTGCGGCCCCCTATTTTACCGATGTCCCGCCTATGCAGCAGAATCCGCCTGTTCAGCCGTATTCCTACGGTCAGCCTTACGGCATGCACGGATATGCGACTCCTGTCCAGGATACTGACAGAATGGAGAGAATCAGGAATATTTTATCATCGCGGCTAATG
>JAAYKB010000162.1 GCA_012522615.1 Clostridiales bacterium | reverse complement strand
GGCGGCGCGTTTTAAACGCGGCGTATGCCCGCCGATCACACGATCCAAACGCGCAATCCTGATTACTTCATGCGGGTCCGGTACCGACAGCGATATGCTCGAAAGACAGTTAAAGCCTGTATTGACAATAATAAATGCCCGACTCACACATACTATACATTATACCGGCGCCGATAAATCCGAGCCGCTTGACAGCAGTTTTATGCAGGCGGCAAAGGCGGCGGTCCAACTTTTTGAAAAATAAGCTTGCGGAGGTGCAAATAAGATGAATGAATCCCTTCTTGCCAGACTTGCCGCCGTCACCGACGAGGAAAAACGCATCCTTGAGGGTAGCACGGTAGATATGGAAAACTATGCTTCGGGCAGGGATTCGGTCATCGACAGCAAAAAGATGCTTGAAAAAGGGCGGCTGATATCCATCCGTCCCCATACCCGATTCGCACCCTTTCCAAAGCACCGCCACAATTATATTGAAATCATGTATATGTGCAGCGGCAGCACCACCCATATTATTAACGATAGAACAAAGCTGATTCTGGGCACAGGTGAACTGCTTTTCATAAACCAGCACGCCAGCCATGCTATCGAATGTGCTGGACAGAACGATATTGCCGTAAACTTTATGGTTTTGCCCGAATTTTTCGATGTTGCGCTTTCCATGATAGGTTCCGATAATCTGCTGAGCAACTTTTTAATAGGCAGTCTGCGCCAAAGCGGCGGCGATATAGGCTTCTTGCATTTCCGCGTATCTGATATTCTTCCGGTTCAAAATATCGTCGAAAACCTCATATGGAGTATCCTCAATCAGCAGTCAAATTACAGACAGATTAACCGGATTACAATGGGACTGCTTTTTATGTATCTTCTCGGCTATACGGGACGTCTTGAGCTTGAACAGACGCATCATGGCGCCAACGCCTTGGTGCTTGACGTCTTGCGCGAAATCGAAGAGAATTACAATGCCGTTAATCTCTCGGAATTAGCCCGGCGTTATAACGTTTCTGCGGCTTATCTCAGCAGGATAATAAAACAATCTACCGGATGCACCTTTAAAGACCTGCTTCAGACCAAAAGGCTGGCAAGAGCGGCAAAGCTGTTGCGGGAAAGCCGGTTATCGGTTCAGGACATCATTGCCGCTTCAGGTTATGACAATACCAGTTATTTTTATCGCATATTTAAAGAAAGGTACAAAACAACCCCGAAATCATATCGTCAAAACAGTTAAATTAGGACGTAAATTTTATTCAATTTACGTCCTTTTTTTTATCAGAAAATATTATATAATAGATATAACGGTTTTACGAAAGGAGTATACATATGCAGTATTATTTAGCGGTTGACCTCGGGGCATCCAGCGGCAAGATGCTGCTCGGCTCGGTTGACAACGGCAAAATTATCCTCGAAGAGGTACACAGGTTTGACAACAATCTGGTTGAAAAAAACGGACATCTCTGCTGGGAAACCGACAAGCTTTATGCAAACATTGTGCAGGGATTAAAAAGCTGTAAGAAAATCGGAAAGATTCCTGCAACCATGGGGATTGATACATGGGGTGTTGACTTCGTATTACTGGATAGCAGCTTCAATATGCTCGGTAACAGCGTCGCCTACAGGGACAGCCGTACCGAGAAGATGGACGCTATTGTCGAAAAGTATCTGACCATCCAGCAGCTTTATGAAAGAACCGGCATACAAAAACAGCCGTTCAACACGATATACCAGCTTATGGCGGTTAAACAGGAAAATCCGGAGCACCTTGAAAAGGCCGAGTATTTCTTGATGGTACCGGAATATCTCAACTTCCTTTTGACTGGGAAATGCCAAAACGAGTACACAAACGCAACCACCACCGGTTTGGTAAGCGCTAAGGATAAGACATGGGATATCGAGCTTATCAAGATGCTCGGATTGCCGGAAAAACTCTTCCGCCCGCTTGCGGCCCCCGGTACCGAGGTCGGCACGCTTAAAGAAGATATACAAAAACAGGTGGGCTTTAACTGCACCGTTGTGCTTCCAGCGACACATGATACCGGCAGCGCGTTTCTTGCCGTTCCGGCACAGGATGACAACGCCATCACCATCAGCAGCGGCACATGGAGCCTTCTAGGAGTTGAAAACGAATACCCGATTACAACCGAAAAAAGCAGACTGCTGAATTTCACCAACGAGGGCGGTTATAACTACAGGTTCCGCTATCTTAAAAACATTATGGGCCTGTGGATGATACAATCCGTACGCCGCAATCTGGACAAGAAATACAGCTTTGCAGAGCTTGAGCAGATGGCAAGGGAGTCAGCGGCTTTCCCGTCTTATGTCGATGTCAACGATTACGCTTTTCTCGCTCCAAAAAATATGATAGACGCGGTTAAGGATATATGCCGGAAGACCGGACAGCGGGTTCCGGAAACCATCGGCGAGGTTGTGCAATGCGTTTACACCAGCCTTTCCAAAAGCTACGCGGAATCGATCAAAAACATGGAGCAGATTACGGGAAAGAAATACACCCGTATACACATTGTCGGCGGCGGGAGCAAGGACGGGTATCTCAACGCGCTTACCGCCAAGGAAACCGGGCTTCCCGTGTTTGCCGGACCCGGCGAGGGTACGGCGCTCGGCAACCTTATGGCTCAGATGATACGTGCAGGGGAGTTCTCAGACTTGTTCGACGCACGGGCGGCAATACGCAAAAGCTTTGATATAATCGAGATTAATCCTTAAGGGAGGAACTAAAAATATGAGTACCAGATTTGAACAGGCAAAACAGCGTTATTCCAAATTGGGAGTCGATGTAGACGCGGCGCTCGAAGCGCTTGCAAACAAACCCATCAGCATACACTGCTGGCAGGGCGATGATGTCGGAGGTTTTGAAAACACCGATTCCGCGCTCTCGGGAGGGATTCAAGCCACGGGTAACTATCCCGGAAAGGCGCGTAATCCGGAAGAGCTGATGGCGGATTTTGACAAGGCAATCAGTCTTATACCGGGTAAAAAGCGAATAAATCTCCACGCAAGCTACGCGATTTTTGACGGGGATAAGGTAGACCGCGACAATCTTGAACCCAAGCATTTTGCCCGCTGGGTCGAATATGCCCGGTCGCGCGGAATAGGCATTGACTTCAATCCAACCTATTTCAGCCATCCTTTGGCTTCCGACGGACTTACCCTGTCCAATCCCGATGAAACCATCCGTACCTTCTGGATAAACCACGGCATCGCCTGCCGCCGTATTGCCGCATATATTGCAAAGGAGCTCGGCTGTCCGGTTCTCAACAACGTATGGATACCCGACGGATATAAGGATACTCCGGCAGACCGTCTCGGTCCCCGCCTGCGCCTCAAGGACAGCCTTGACCGTATATTTGCCGAAAAGCTCGACGGGGTTATCGACTGTGTCGAAAGCAAGGTTTTCGGTATCGGAGTCGAATCATATACCGTGGGCAGCAGCGAGTTTTATTTAAGCTATGCCGCAAGCCGTCCCGGAGTCTATGTCCTTCTCGACAACGGCCACTACCACCCGACCGAGGTGGTCAGCGATAAAATCCCGAGTCTTCTAGCCTTCTTCGATAAGGTTCCCCTGCATGTCACCCGCGCGGTTCGCTGGGATTCGGACCATGTGGTGCTCTTTGAAGACGAGCTGAAGGAGATTGCCAAAGAAATCGTGCGCAACGACGCCATGGACAAGGTTTTGATAGGACTCGATTTCTTTGACGCGTCCATCAACCGTGTCGCGGCTTGGATAATCGGAACCCGCAATATGCAAAAGGCCCTCCTCTACGCATTGCTCCAGCCCAATAAAAAACTAAAGGAGCTTCAGGATTCGGGCCGATTTACCGAGCTTATGATGCTTCAGGAGGAGCTGAAAACCTTCCCGTTCGGAGATATCTGGGAAGAATATTGCGAATCCCAGAAGGTGCCTTCGGATGAATCATGGTTTGACACCGTTAAGCAATATGAAACCGACGTATTGCTGAAGAGAGGATAATATTTATAAAAACCATCCCGTGTTGTATGTTTATCCTGCAACAAGGGGTGATTTTTTTGGTGTATTCCAACCCGGCTATCCGTCCAAGGTGGAGGTTTTGACACAAGATTTTGATATAATATTGTGACGAAATTGTAAAAGATAGAAAAATAATGGTATTATTGCGGACTTTTTCTGGGTTTGTCCTTGAAAAAGTTGATTGAATTGTGTAAAATGAGTATAATGTTCGCAGTGTTTCCAATACTGCGGCGCTGCAACGGATTTAATGCACATATTTCTTTAGTTTGCGGTTGGATCTACTGAGTTTATTAATTATATAGATGAGAAGGGGAAAATATTATGTCCAATAGGTTATTTCAGGGTGTTGTGCATCAGATGAAGGATACTATTGAACGCACCATCGGCGTCGTCGATGAAACAATGGCTGTGATTGCATGCAGCGATCTTGGGCGTATCGGAGAATCATGTGATGCGATTAGCACAGAATCTTTTTCTGCTCAGGATTCATTTATCAGCGACGGATACACGTACAAACCCTTTGGCTCCCGTCCTCGCAGCGAGTATATCTTGTTCGTCGAGGGAACGGATGAGCAGGCGGAGAAATATGCGGCCTTGCTTTCAATATCCCTTGCCAGTATCAAGCAGTATTATGATGAGAAATATGACCGGGGCAATTTTGTCAAGAATGTAATCATGGACAACATCCTTCCGGGCGACATCTATCTGAAGGCACGTGAGCTGCGGTTCAACAATGACGCCAACAGGGTTGCACTGCTCATACGGATTATGGCGCGTACCGATATTTCGGCTTATGATGTTATTCAGAATCTTTTCCCGGACAAAAACAAGGATTTTGTAATCAATATCAATGAAACCGACATTGTTCTTATAAAGGAAATCCGCGTCGGTATCGAGACGCATGACCTTGAAAAGCTTGCTCGTTCGATTGTTGATACACTCAGCAGCGAGTTCTATACACAGGCTACTGTAGGTATCGGTACGGTTGTTGAGGGGATTAAGGATCTTGCCCGTTCGTTTAAAGAGGCACAGGTTGCTCTTGAGGTCGGAAAGGTGTTTGATACCGAAAAAACCATCGTCAGCTATGACAATCTCGGTATTGCCCGCCTGATTTACCAGCTGCCGACAACCCTTTGTGAAATGTTCCTGCGCGAGGTGTTTAAGATGGGTTCCATAGATTCGCTGGATCAGGAAACCCTGTTTACCATCCAGCGCTTCTTTGAGAATAACCTTAACGTATCCGAAACCTCCCGCAAGCTGTTTGTACACCGCAATACCCTGGTCTATCGTCTTGAAAAGATTAAGCGTCTGACAGGTCTTGACCTCCGCGAGTTTGATGATGCAATCATCTTTAAGGTTGCCTTGATGGTCAAGAAGTACCTTATATCCAATCCGGTAAAATATTAAGCAGCCCTGTACATTGAGGAGCAAGGCTGTTCAAACAGGCATCTCCCGCAAAAGATTATGGTTTTGCGGGAGATGCCGATATATGAGATATAAGCATCTGTTTTCGACATAAACAGATTACACTGGAAATATTTATGTGTTGATTAAAAATTTTTTGAGGATTAGGATGGTAAGGGGCCGCCCAATCCGTGTCAAGCCAATTATCCGTTTAAATTAAAAACGGGAACCGGGAAATTACCGCGTCGACAGACGCTTTAAATGATATTTCGACATAATTCTACCCGTATTTGGATTTTGATACGCCGTCGCTATGTGACAGGCGGGGATGTAATGTTGCGACATCTGCAGGTTGCCTGCAAATTAAATACAAACAGGCTTCCGTGAAAAACCGAAAGGAGAGGTGTTCCTTTGATTGAATTCAAAGGTGTACATAAGACTTATGATAACGGAATCAAAGCACTGAAAGATGTCAATATCTATATTAATAAGAGTGAATTCGTATTTATCGTGGGAGCTTCAGGCGCCGGGAAAAGCACATTTCTGAAGCTGATGATGAGGGAAGAGATGCCCAGCGCCGGCGAGATTGTCGTCAACGGATTTAAGCTAAGCAAGCTGAAAAGGCGGGAGATTCCTTATCTTCGCCGTACAATGGGGATTGTTTTTCAGGACTTCAGATTGATCAACAGCATGACTGTTTTTGATAATGTCGCGTTTGCGATGAGGGTTATAGGATGTACCGAAAGCAGTATAAGAAAGCGCGTCCCGTATATTCTGGGTCTGGTAGGTCTGCAGAACAAGGCGCGTTGCTATCCCAAGGAGTTGTCCGGAGGCGAACAGCAACGAGTCGGTCTTGCAAGGGCGCTTGTCAATAATCCGTCTATAATTATAGCGGACGAGCCCACCGGTAATATTGATCCCGAGCTTTCATTTGAAATTGTCGAGCTGCTTACAGAGATTAACAGGCGGGGTACAACCGTTTTGATGGTCACACATGAGCACGATCTGGTCCGTATGTTCCACCACAGGGTGATTGAAATCTGCGAGGGCTGCGTAGTTTCCGATCGCTGTGCAGATAAAAAAAGGTCAAAGGCTCCGACACGTGAAGCCGATGCCGTTGATGCCGCCGGGATATTCCCCTCGGTCAAAGAGGGGGGCTTATTATGAATCCGAGCAGTCTGCGATATCTGCTTCGCGAAGGATTCCGCAATATATTACATAACCCTATGATGGCGATTGCCTCTGTAGGCGTACTTGTTTCCTGCTTGCTATTGACCGGAGGAGCATATCTGGCTTTTGCAAATATAGAACACACCTTTGAATGGTTATACAGCCAGAATGTTGTTGTGGCGTATGCCAGAGATGATTTGACAGATACCCAGTTAAGAGTTTTGGAGGATAAGATTAAAGGTATAACAAATATAGATAAGGTCGAATTTGTATCTAGAAACGATATTCTTAAAAAGTTCAAGGATTCGCTCCCAAAAGCGGTGTATGAGGAGATGAAGGGCGAAAACAACCCGTTTCCCGGTACCTTTGTTATAACCTTTAAGGAACTGGATGAGTTTAAAGATACAGTCAGACAAATCGAGCAGATACCCGAAGTGGAGGATATCGGCTATAACGAGAATACTGCAAAAGCCCTTTCACGCATAAGGCACGGAGTGCTTTTGGTCGGCGGCTGTATTATTTTTATGCTGTTTCTTGTATCCTTATTTATTATTGCCAACACCATTAAGCTCACGGTTTACAACAGACGGCTGGAAATATCCATCATGAAATCCGTCGGGGCAACCAATGCCTTTGTAAGAATACCGTTTATAATAGAGGGAATTGTACTCGGCATTATTTCCGCCCTGCTTTCCTATGGGATTGTGTATTTTATCTACAGTGTGATTTTTGATTTGTTTGGAAAGGGTTTAATGGGAGGAATGCTCGGCTTTTCATCGGTATGGTATATTGTAATTATTTTGTTTTCCGGTATCGGCATACTTACCGGATTGGCGGGAAGCGCAATTTCCATGCGTAAATATCTAAAGGACGAAGGAGGTATTTCCAATGTCATTTAGAAAGTTCAGGATGCGTGCGGTATCGCTTGTAATGGCTTTTGTGTTTATAGGACTTTCTCCCGCTGTGTTAACCATAAAGGTTGGCGCAAAAACGCTGGAGGAACTGCAGGCCGAAAGCGAAAGACTGCAAAAACTGGCAGATGCCCTGAATAAAACTATACGTGATCAGGAAAAAAATCTTACCAACCAGCAGGCATATCTCAATGCTTTGGACCAGAAAATCGATAATACCTTAGCACAGATTAAGATTTATGATGACCAGATTGAAAAGATGGAATCCGACATCGAGAGCTTGAATCAAAGCATTACCGAAAAGGAAGCCGAGATTGCAAAAAAGGAAAAGGATATCGAAGACAGGCTAGAGGCGCTTCGTCAACGGCTCAGGGCGATTTCAAAAACCGGTAATTTTTCTGTTCTCCAGATGATTATGGACACAGAAAGCTATGTCGATTTTCTTATCAAGCAAGAAATGATGGAGCGGGTCGCCAAGAGAGATAAGGAGCTGATAGACGAGCTTGAAGCCGAGCTCGTTGAGCTTAATCTAAATAAGGACGAGCTGGAAAAGAAAAAAGAGGATGTCTCGGCTCAGCTTTCCAAGGTAGCTGGCCTGAAAAAACAGGCGGGTGCCAAGAAGGCCGAATTAGAGGTTGACTACGCAAAGAGAAACGCTCAGGTTATAAAAACAAAAAACAGCCTGAGTGCCAATAGACAAGATTTGGAACGTGCCAAAAGGGAACTCGAAGAGCTGAACGCCAAGATAACCCAGATAATTCAGCAAAGCGCTTCCAGTGGCAGATTTGGCGGCGGAACCATGTTCTGGCCCGTTCCGGCAGTACGCAACATATCCTCGTATTTCGGGCCGCGTTGGAACAGCTACCACTATGGTATTGATATAGCAAACGGTTCGGTTCCGGTTTACGGACAGAATATTGTTGCGGCATACACCGGCACGGTTATTTACGTAAACACTACCGACTCCTGGGGATTAGGCTATGGATACTATCTTATTATCGATCACGGCATAGACAGCAGCGGCAAAAAAATATCAACCCTTTATGCACACTGCTCCCAAATTCTTGCCAGGGTGGGGGATAAGGTTGTCGGCGGCAAAACGGTGATTGCTAAGGCAGGAAGAACCGGAAATGTCACCGGGCCGCATCTGCATTTTGAAGTCCGTGAAAACGGAAAGGCCGTTGACCCAATCGGTAAGGGTTACATAAAAAAGAATTGGTAGAAAGGCATTTATATGAATAAAAGGATATCACTTGGGGCCGCCGTGACCCTGATTATCGTCGCGATTGCCGCGACCTTTTCGGTGACCTTCGTTATTGCAATGCGCAATTTCGACTACAATCTTAAACAGGTCAGCAAACGGCAGGAAATGTTTGAATATATCACCCTTGTGGACAAGGATGTACGTCAGAATTATTACGGAAAGATTAACGAGGACAAGCTGCGGGAGGCGCTGGCAAAGGGCTATATCAGCGGAATAGGCGACCCCT
>JAAYKB010000161.1 GCA_012522615.1 Clostridiales bacterium | reverse complement strand
CCCTCATAGTGTAGATTTTATACAATTGACGATCTTACAAATTCCACAAATAAATTATAAAAAATCATTACATATTATCAAATAGAAAACCTGATACGCAAAGCTATTAGGGTCTAAATCCGGTGATTAATATGGTGCTCAACTGCCAGCTGTAAATTTTAAATACAAGTAGCATTTTTTATTGTCTGACCGCGACATGATTTGCGGCGTATCTATCGGCAAAAACCGTTGACTGGGGGCATTGCTCCTGCTTGCTAATACAATATTCGGAAGGATTGCCTTTTTGTTTATTCCCATTATGGTTTTATACTTTTACAAACAGATTAAAAGCTTGATTGCAGAAAGTTCGCATAATTCCGACGATGAATAAAATGTGCGTCCAATCTTGACATATACCGGATTCCTCAAAAAGGGGTCCGGTTTTTGCGTGCTTTTTGGATATCGTAAGGCATGTACGGGCAAACCGTAGCATATAATCGTATATAACATAAGTAGCTTTAAGGAGGGCAGCAGATATGAAAGCTGCGGTATATCAGGTGCTCAACCGACGGCATGTACTGATTTTACTTGTGGTTCTTTTCACGTTTGCAGTACTGTTGGCGGTTTTGATTATATCGGTTCCCTCTCTGATTACCTCGGTAAGCGCGGCACCCGACAGTATGCCTATTTGCTGCACCGACCGCTCCGAAAGGGTTGTCAGCCTGACATTTGATACTTCGGGTTCAAACAAAAATATCAGAGAACTGGCGCAAATTTTATTCCGCTTGGGTGTAAAGGCAACATTCTTTATAACCGGGGATTTTGCGGACAGCTTTCCCGAATCGGTTCAGCTTCTTCATAACAACGGTCATGAAATCATGAACATGTCGGATAATATATCCGGACTTGTGTCCCTGCAAAGGGGAAAAGCCGTCAAAAAAATCAACAGGTGCGGCGACATAATACAGGCCGTAACAGGTAATCGTCCGGTACTCTTCCGCCCGCCTGACGGCGAATATGACCAGGCGCTGTTGGAAACGGTATTTGAGCTTGAAATGCTTCCGATTAAATGGGATGTAGACAGCCATGATAAAATCGGACTTGACCCGCAGGGGATAATAAAACGTGTGACATCGCTGGCGGCGTCAGGGTCGATAATCAGGTTTAATACTGACGGCGACCATACACTTGAGGCTTTGCCGACCGTTATTGAAACGCTTAGAGATAGGGGATATACATTCATTTTGGTGTCGGATATGGTATATACAAAGGACTATGCAATAAACAGGCACGGGCGGCAGATTCTTATGGAGGATTAAAGGCAAAAAAATGCGCTGCGACAAAACGTCACAGCGCATAGTCTGAAAGCTAAAGCTTAAATTACAAGGGTGATAATACGAATTGTGAATAGCGCGGCGCATACATACATGATAGGATGGATGTCGCGGAATTTTCCGGTGACCAGCTTGAGGATAACCCATGCCAGCATACCGAACATAATTCCGTTGGCAATCGAATAGGTGAACGGCATCATAATGATTGCAATAAAACCGCCGAGCACGTCCGCCATGTCGCCCTCAAACTTCATTTTCAAAACCGCGGACATCATCAGCAGTCCGACAAAAATCAATGCCGGCGCGGTGGCAAATCCGGGAATCGCAAGGAATATGGGCGAGAGGAAGAGCGCGAGTATGAACATGATGGCGGTTACAACTGCCGTCAAACCGGTGCGTCCGCCTTCGGCGACACCCGCGCTGCTTTCAACATAACTTGTAACGGTCGATGTACCGAGGATAGCTCCGCCGACCGTACCGATGGCATCAGAAAGAAGAGCGCGACCAGCACGGGGAAGCTTACCCTCCTCATTAAGCAGGTTGCCTTTGCTGGCAATTCCGACAAGCGTGCCGACCGTGTCAAACAGGTCAACAAAGAGGAACGCAAAGACAACAATCACGAAATTCATTATATTCTTTGCAACATAACCGAAATCAAATTTGAAGAATGTGGGTGCAACCGAAGGAGGCACAATATCTTCGACACCTTTGAAGGACGGAATCAGCGAATAAATTCCGGCGTCGACATCAACCTTATACCACCCGATAAGCTGGGCGATGATTCCGAGAACCCATGTAATCAGAATACCCCACAGAATAGCGCCCTTAACCTTGAAATTGTGCATTGCCGCAATTACAAGCAGACCGACCAAAGCAAGGACAACCGGTGCACCCGACAGATTGCCGAGAGTAACAAGTGTCGCGGGATCCGCGGCGGTGATTCCTGCGCCCTCAAGACCTATTATTGTAATAAAAAGACCGATACCGGCGGTGATACCGAATTTAAGGTTGGCGGGAATTGCGTTTACCAATGTTTCGCGGAACTTGAACAGTGACAGAATGATGAAGATGATACCCTCCACCAAAACGGCTGTCAGCGCGATTTTCCAAGGTTCGTTGATGCCCTGCTTTGCGAGATCCGGAACAACAACAAAGGCAAAGTAAGCGTTAAGCCCCATACCTGATGCCAGTGCAACCGGATAGTTTGCAAACACACCCATAATCAGTGTTGCAAATGCGGCGGAAACAGCGGTTGCCGTAAATACCGCGCCCTTATCCATGCCTGCTGCTGCCAGCATGTCCGGATT
>JAAYKB010000160.1 GCA_012522615.1 Clostridiales bacterium | reverse complement strand
TAGGGATGGGTTAGGGATTTGCACTTACGGCGGCCAAAAAAATCCCGCTGCCCTAAAACTTTTCCCATCCCAAACCGGGCAAATCAATTTGGGATGGCATTCTTAATATCGAACATAAAACGCAGAAAAACCGCCTAAATAGGCGGCTTTCCAAGGGAAAATGGTCGGAGTGACAGGGTTCGAACCTGCGGCCTGATGGTCCCAAACCACCCGCGCTACCAACTGCGCCACACCCCGATATTCAGTTTTATGCTATTTTCGCGCCAGTTCCCAAACCAAGCACTCTACCAAACTGAGCTACGCCTCGAAAGCCTATTGTCCTGAGCTTGGCGGATAATCCGCACCCGCTTTTTTGGACCGCTTAACGATTATAATACAGCCGCCCCCGGGTGTCAAGTGGAAGAATAACGCCAGTCTGTGTCAAGAAGAATAACGCCATAACCCCGCTTGAAAATTACAGCATCCGGGTTTCGTTTATCACCAGCTCAAAGTTCATTCCGAGAAACTCCGCGGCGGCGCGGCACAGGGTCATACGGGTGAGAAATATCTCAAAATAGTCCATAACCGGACAAATCGACGTGTCTATCTTCAGCCCGAGCGATATAATACCGTCTTCCTTGCGGACGGTCAGGAACGAATCCACCACCGCATAATTCACCCGGTCATGGATATCAAAATCCTCAATCTGCGCGCGTACCCTACTGCGGCGGACGTCGCTTTTGTCGGCAAGTATGAGCGCGGCGCAAAGCGGTGTAACAGCGTTTGCGGTCCCCTCGTCATGGTTCCCGATGGCCGTCATTATCGCCGTCGCCTCTTTTATATCCACCCCCATGGCGCGAAGCAGGTCAAATCCCAGCAGCGCACCCGACATGGCATGGTTGCTGCGGTTGACCGCGTTCCCGATATCGTGCATATATCCAGCAATCCTTGCCAGCTCGCATGTCCGGGCGTCATAGCCGAGGGTATCCAGAATCCTGCTTGCCGTCTGTGCGGCCAATTCCACATGGGCAAAGCCATGGTCGGTTATGCCAATCACCCCGAGCACCTCGTTGCCCGCTTCAATCAGCGCGCGGATTTCGGAATTTTTTCGGACATCTTCATATGTTATCATGGTCACCCGTCCTTTATACCAACATCTTTATTTTATTGTATCCGTTTTTGCCGCAAGATGCAATTATATAATATTCCGTGAAGCTTCTGTCAAATGCGGTTTAGATTAATCTCCTTTTAACAGAAAATCGGTTGACACCTCGTAATATTCCGAGAGCAGGACAAGGGTTTGCAAAGAGGGGGACGCCTTGCCGCTTTCATAGTACGCATATGTTGACCGGTTTAAATGGAGAAAATCCGAAACTTGCTGCTGGGTTTGGTTTTTGAGTTTTCGCAGAGCCCTCAGTCTTTGCGAAAACTCATACGTTACATCATTCATTATATCCCGCCTTTTTACATTCTTGGACTGCTTGTTATATTATAGTCATAATTATGGTTATAGTCAAGTAAAATTATTCCACGTATGATTAACCTTGGTGATAATAATGATAGTCTATACTCCGTTTTGGAAAACGTTGAAGGAAAGAAGCGAAAGCACCTATTCGCTTATCAATAAGTATGGAATCAGCAGCGCAACCATTGACCGCATACGCCATAACAAGGGCATAAGCACATTAAAGCTGAACGACTTATGCCGGATTCTGCGTTGCCGCGTTGAGGATATAATCCTCTATGTCGAAAGCGACGACGACCAGCAACTATAAAGGTATATCAATATGGCGTCCTGCCTTTATGGGCAGGGCGTTTTTATCGACAATTTTACTGCGGCAACAGACTCGCTCATAGTCCCCATAAAAGATTGACAAATTTGCAACAATCGGATTATAATAAAGATTGTCAGCTTTATATTAAACTCGGAAAGGAACAGGCAGCTTAATGGGATACACTCTTGCACAAAAGCTTATCCGCTCGCATCTGCTCAGCGGCGACATGACCCCGGGCAGTGAAATCGGGCTTCGTATCGACCAGACCCTCACACAGGACGCAACCGGAACCATGGCATATCTCGAATTCGAGGCCATGGGCGTGCCCCGCGTCAAAACCGAGCTGTCGGTCGCTTATATTGACCACAACACCCTGCAAACCGGCTTTGAAAACGCCGACGACCACAGGTATATCCAGTCGGTCTGCAAAAAGCACGGTCTGTATTTTTCCCGCCCCGGAAACGGCATCTGCCATCAGGTACACCTCGAACGCTTCGGGATTCCGGGCAAAACCCTGATAGGCTCGGACAGCCACACCCCTACAGGCGGCGGAATCGGCATGCTGGCGTTCGGCGCCGGCGGGCTTGACGTAGCCGTCGCGATGGGCGGAGGTCCGTACTATATCACCGTGCCGAAAATCGTATTCGTCAACCTCAAGGGCAGACTTCAGCCATGGGTTGCCGCCAAGGATATCATCCTCGAGGTGCTCCGAATCATGTCGGTCAAGGGGGGCGTCGGCAAAATCATTGAATACGGCGGCGAGGGCGTAAAGTCCCTCAGCGTGCCCGAGCGCGCCACCATCACCAATATGGGAGCCGAGCTCGGGGCTTCAACCTCCGTCTTCCCGTCGGATGAAATCACAAGGGAATTCATGCGGGCGCAGGGACGCGAGTCCGATTGGGCCGCGCGTTCGCCCGACCCCGACGCGGTTTATGACGAGGTTATCGAAATCGACCTCTCCACCCTCCGTCCGCTTGCCGCCTGCCCGCACTCGCCCGACAACGTCAAGGCGGTTGAGGAAATCGGCGAAATCAAGGTTGACCAGTGCTGCATCGGCTCCTGCACCAACTCATCCTTGTTTGATATGCTCAAGGTGGCGGCAATCCTGAAGGGAAAGACCGTCCATCCCGACGTCAGCCTGTCGATTGCCCCGGGTTCAAAGCAGGTTTATAACATGCTTGCCGAAAACGGCGCCCTCGCCGACCTTATCGCCGCCGGAGCGCGTATTCTGGAATGCGCCTGCGGCCCGTGTATCGGCATGGGACAGTCGCCGAATTCGGGCGGGGTATCGCTGCGCACCTTTAACCGCAACTTTGAGGGGCGTTCCGGTACTGCCGACGCCAAGGTATATCTGGTCAGCCCCGAAACCGCGGCGGCTTCCGCCCTGACGGGGGTGTTCACCGACCCGCGCACCCTCGGAGATCTTCCGGAAATTAAGATGCCGGACAGCTTCCTTATCAGCGACAACATGATTATACCGCCCGCCCCCGAATCCGAAGCGGACCAGGTGGAGATCCTTCGCGGTCCCAATATCAAGCCCTTCCCCGCAACCTCCGCCCTGCCCGAGGAAATCGCGGCAAAGGTGCTGCTCAAGGTGGGCGACAACATCACAACCGACCATATCATGCCGGCGGGGGCAAAAATCCTGCCGCTGCGCTCAAATATTCCGGCAATTTCCGAATACTGCTTTGTCCGCTGTGACGAGGAATTCCCCGCCCGCTGCAAGGCCGAGGGCAAGGGTATCATTATCGGCGGCGCCAACTACGGGCAGGGAAGCTCCCGCGAGCATGCCGCGCTTGCCCCGCTCTATCTCGGAATCAAGGCGGTTATTGTAAAATCCTTTGCGCGGATTCATGTCGCAAACCTCATAAATGCGGGTATTCTGCCGCTCACCTTTGCCGACGAATCGGATTACGACCGGGTTTCGATGTGGGATTCTCTCACCCTGCCCGAGGTTCGCAGCCGGCTTGAAAAGGGCGAGCAGATTATCCTCAAAAACAACACAACCGGCGAAACCCTGCCGCTCGGCGCCCGCTTCTCGCAGCGCCAGACCGAAATACTTCTCGCCGGCGGGCTTTTGAACTATACCCGCGAACAGAACAAATAACGAGCGAGTCCGAAAAGCTTATATAAATTTTAACGCAAGGAAGGGTTGAAATGGCTAAGGGCGAACATATCAGCATGTCGGTCGTGCGCCGTCTCCCCCGTTACTACCGATTTCTTTATGACCTCAAGGAAAACGGGATTGTACGCATTTCATCCAAGGAGCTTTCGCAGCGCATGGGGCTTACTGCCTCACAGATAAGGCAGGATCTCAACTGCTTCGGCGGTTTCGGCCAGCAGGGCTACGGCTATATTGTCGAGCAGCTTTATAACGAAATCGGGCGCATCCTCGGAGTGGATGTGCTTACCCCCACAATCCTGCTGGGCGCCGGAAATATGGGGCGCGCCGTCGCAAACCACATGGTTTTTGAACAGCGCGGCATCAAGCTGGTCGGCATCTTCGACAATTCCCCGCGAATCATCGGTCAAAGGATTCGCGGTCTTGAAATCCTGCCGACCGAAAGGATTGATGATGTCTGTATTGAAAACAAGGTCGAGGCCGCCATCCTCTGTATCCCCAGAGAGGCCTCATCGGATATGGTGGAGCGTCTGATTGCGCTGGGGGTTCGGGGGTTCTGGAACTTCAGCCATTTTGACATCAGCCTGCACCACCCCGACGTTCTTGTCGAAAACGTCCACCTCGGCGACAGTCTTATGACCCTGTCGTACAAGCTGAACCAAAAGACCGAGTAATAATGCCAGAGAAAACGGGTGTTTTTTGAAGCATACTCCCTTGCAAAACAGGAAATTATATTATAATATATTTTATCATTGTCTTTTTAACAAGCTATAAGGGGAAGGGTAAGAATGAGTTATCTGAACAAAAAAACAATCGAAGACATCGATGTAAACGGCAAAAGGGTATTGGTCCGCTGCGATTTCAATGTTCCGCTTGCCGACGGGGTCATCACCGACGACAAACGGATTCGCGAATCTGTTCCGACCATAAAATATCTCGTCGAGCACGGCGCCGCCGTTGTTCTCTGCTCCCATCTCGGACGTCCCAAGGACGAGGAATCCAAAAAGAAGTGCACCCTTGCTCCGGTCGCAAAGCGGCTGTCCGAGCTTATGGGCAGGGAGGTTAAATTCACTACCGATATTATCGGCGAAAAGGCCCATGCCATGGCATCCGGCTTGAAGCCCGGCGAAATCATGGTTATCGAAAACGTCCGATTCTATAAGGAAGAAACCAAAAACGACCCCGAGTTTGCAAAATCTCTGGCGTCGCTTGCCGACATTTTCGTAAACGACGCCTTCGGAACGGCACACCGGGCACACGCCTCAACCGCCGGCGTCGCGGATTATCTGCCGGCCGTCTGCGGCTATCTTATCCAAAAGGAAATCTCTATCATGGGGAACGCTCTTGCCAATCCCAAACGCCCCTTTGTCGCCATTCTCGGCGGTGCAAAGGTTTCGGACAAGATTGGGGTTATTACCAATCTTCTTGACAAGGTCGACACCCTGATTGTGGGCGGCGCAATGGCATACACCTTTAATGCCGCCCGCGGCAAGAAGATAGGCGATTCAAAGTTTGAAGCCGACAAGGTTGATTTGGCAAAGGAAATCCTTGCAAAGGCCGAGTCAAAAGGGGTCAAATTCCTGCTTCCGGTCGATAATGTTGCCGCCGACGAATTTGATGTAAACGCAAACACAAAGGTCTTTGAGGGCAACATTGACGACGGCTGGATGGGACTTGACATCGGTCCCAAGACCCGACAGATGTTTGCCGAAGCGGTTGCCGACGCCGGCACCGTCATCTGGAACGGTCCGATGGGCGTGTTTGAAATGGCCCCCTTCGCAAATGGCACAATAGTCGTCGCAAAGGCCATCGCCGAAAGCAACGCCGTATCCATCATCGGCGGAGGCGATTCCGCGGCCGCGGTCGAGCAGCTCGGATTTGCCGATAAGATGACCCACATTTCAACCGGAGGCGGTGCCTCCCTTGAATTTCTCGAGGGGCTGGAGCTTCCCGGTATCGCCTGCCTCAACGATAAATAATAAAACATCAAAACAGAATAACCCGCCTTTGGGGGCGGGTTATTCATTCGGAAATGCTTATACTTAGTATGTAAAAGGATGGGATATAAAATGAGCCGTAAATATGTAATCGCCGGAAACTGGAAGATGAATAAAAACCCCGCTGAGGCCGTCGCCCTGATAAATGAGCTCAAGCCCCTTGTCGCGGACGCCGCCTGCGATGTTGTTGTGGCAGTTCCCTTTGTAGACCTGCCCGCCGCGCTGGAGGCCGTCAAGGGCAGCAAAATAGGGGTTGCCGCCCAGAATTGCCATTGGGAGAAATCAGGCGCCTTCACGGGCGAGATTTCGGCAGAAATGCTGAAGAGTATGGGTGTGGGCTATGTCATAATCGGCCACAGCGAACGCCGCACATATTTCGGCGATACCGATGTTACGGTTCAAAAGCGCGTCCGCGCCGCCCTTGACGCGGGACTGACCGTGATTCTCTGCGTCGGAGAATACCTTGAGCAGCGCGAGCAGGGGGTTACCGGCGAGGTCTGCGCCATGCAGACCAAGATTGCGCTGGGCGGCGTTTCGGCGGATGAAATGAGCCGCGTGATTATCGCTTACGAGCCTGTTTGGGCCATAGGAACAGGCCGGACCGCCACCGCCCGGCAGGCAGACGAGGTCTGCGCCCTTATCCGCGCAACCCTTGCGGGTCTGTACGGCCGGTCGGTTGCCGACAGCACGGTTATCCAGTACGGCGGTTCGATGAACGCCGCCAACGCAGCCGAGCTGCTTGCCCAAAAGGACGTCGACGGAGGGCTTATCGGCGGTGCCTCACTCAAACCGGCTGATTTTGCGGCCATTGTCGCGGCGGCAAAATAACAATTATTTCTTCAAACCCTGAAAGGCTAGGACTAATTTATGAAAAAACCTGTGACATTGATTATAATGGACGGCTTCGGGCTTAATCCCGAAACCGAGGGAAACGCCGTCAAGTCGGCCAGAACCCCCAACCTTACAAAATTCTTTTCCGAAAATCCCTTTACCCAGCTTGGGGCGTCCGGCATGGATGTCGGTCTGCCCGACGGGCAGATGGGCAACAGCGAGGTCGGACATACAAATATCGGCGCCGGACGGGTCGTGTATCAGGAGCTCACCCGAATCACAAAATCCATAGATGACGGCGACTTTTTCACAAACCCTGCCCTTACCGCGGCCATGAACAATGCAAAGAAAGAGGGCGCGGCCCTGCACCTCATGGGGCTTTTATCGGACGGCGGGGTCCACAGCCACAACACCCATCTGTATGCCCTGCTTGAAATGGCAAAAAGGAACGGGCTGGAGAAGGTATTTGTCCATGCCATGCTGGACGGGCGCGATGTGCCGCCCACCTCGGGCGCGGGTTATATCCGCGAGCTGCAGCAAAAATTAGCGCAGATTGACACGGGAACCATCGCCACGGTGATGGGCCGCTATTACGGCATGGACCGCGACAGTCAGTGGGGGCGGGTATATAAGGCCTATTCCGCCATGGTATACCGTCAGGGTCTGCAGTCGGCCGACCCCGTAAAGGCGGTTGAAGAATCCTATCGCACCCTGGACGCCGAGGGCAAATACACCACAGACGAGTTTGTCGTGCCCACCGTAATAGAGGGCGGCGAGTCGGTAAAGCCGGGCGACAGTCTCGTTTTCTTCAACTTCCGTCCCGACCGCGCCCGCGAGATAACCCGCGCCTTTGTCGATCCCGAGTTTACGGGATTCGAGCGAGACGGCGGCGTGCTGCCCCTGCATTTTGTCTGCATGACCGAATATGACGCCACCATGCCCAATGTGTCGGTTGCGTTTGCCCCAAAGGAACTGACCATGACCATGGGCGAAACCGTCAGCAAGGCGGGCAAAACCCAGCTCCGCATTGCCGAAACCACAAAATATGCCCATGTAACCTTCTTTTTCAACGGGGGAGAGGAGGTTATGTTTGAGGGCGAGGATCGCGTACTGGTTCCCACACCCGACGTCGCCACCTTTGACCTTATGCCCGAAATGAGCGCCTATCCGGTATGCGACGCGGTTGAGGAGCGGATTCTGTCCGGCAAGTATGATATGGTGGTTCTCAACTTCGCAAACTGCGATATGGTGGGACACACCGGCATCTTTGAGGCCGCTGTTAAGGCGGTCGAGGTTGTGGACGAATGTGTGGGACGGGTTGTGGATGCCACCCTGAAGATGGGGGGCATCGCAATTATCACGGCCGACCACGGCAATGCCGATAAAATGAAGGATACCGACGACAGCCCCTTTACCGCCCACACCACCTTCTCTGTTCCGTTTTGTATTGTCGGCGCGCCCTGCAAGCTGCGCGAGGGCGGCAGGCTTGCCGATATCGCTCCAACCATGCTTCAGCTGATGGATATCCCCCAGCCGAAGGAAATGGAAGGAAAAAGCCTTATTATTTGAAATTGATACAAAAAATCGTCCGTGCAGATTACGGACGATTTTTTTGTATTAAAAACAAGCATTTATCAATCTCGTTTGGGCGGCTTCATGGTAAGCGAGATTCGCTTTTTCTCCGCATCCACGCCGAGCACCCACACCTTTACTATATCGCCCAGCTTGACTGCCTCGGACGGATGCCTGATGTAGCGGTTGGTAATCTGGGAGATATGGACAAGCCCGTCCTGATGCACCCCGATATCAACAAATGCCCCGAAATCAACCACATTGCGCACCGTTCCGTCAAGCTCCATGCCGGGCTTTAAATCCTCTATGCCCATAACGTCGGTACGCAGCATGGGGGGCGGCAGCTCGTCCCGCGGGTCGCGTCCGGGTCGGGTAAGTTCGGATATGATATCGCGCAGGGTAGGCTCACCCACCCCAACCTCGGCAGCCAGCCTTTCGACCCCCATCTCCTCGGCCTTACGGGGCAGTTCACCTACATCACCGTTTCTGACATCCTCCGGAGTAAACCCGCAGAGCGACAGCAGCTTAACAGCCGCGTCATAGCTCTCGGGATGAACCGCCGTGTTATCCAGAACATCTTTGCTGTCGGGCACCCGTAAAAAGCCCGCGCACTGCTCAAAAGCCTTGGGGCCGAGCTTCGAAACCTTTTTCAACTGGTCCCGGGAAGAAAAAACACCGTTTTCCTCGCGGTAGGCAACGATATTCTTTGCAATCGCCGAATTCACGCCCGAAACCCTGGTCAAGAGCGGGACCGACGCGGTATTGAGATCGACCCCGACCGAGTTCACGCAGTCCTCCACAACCCCGTCAAGGGCTTCCGAAAGCCGATTTTGGGGCATGTCGTGCTGATACTGTCCGACTCCGATGGCCTTGGGGTCAATTTTGACAAGCTCGGCAAGCGGGTCCTGCAATCTGCGGGCAATCGATACCGCCGAGCGCAGAGAGACGTCATAATCGGGAAATTCCTCGGCCGCCAGCTTGGAAGCCGAATAAACCGAAGCCCCCGCCTCGCTGACCACCATATATGAAAGGTTTGTATCCATCTCCCTTATCAGCTCGGCGACGAAAACCTCGGTTTCGTGCGACGCCGTGCCGTTGCCTATCGCGATAACCTCAACCTCATGTTTTTTAATAAGCCGACTTACAATCTCCTTCGCTTCGGCAATCTTATTGTGAGGCGGAACAGGATAGATAACGCCGGTATTTAAAACCTTTCCGGTCTCGTCCACGACAGCCACCTTGCAGCCTGTTCGATAACCGGGATCAAGCCCCAGCGCCACCCTCCCGCGTACGGGAGGCTGCATCAGAAGATGGCGCAGGTTGACCGAAAACAGCTTGATAGCGTCCTCGCTCGCCTTTTCGGTAAGGGTATTTCTGAGCTCCCTCTCGATAGAGGGGAATATCAGCCGGTCATAAGCGTCCTCGGCGGCGGCGCGCACAACCTGTGTGCAGGGCGAACCCTCCTTGACATGGTCGGAGTATACAATATTTATCCCCTTAATCCTGTCAAACTCAATCGAGACCTTTAAAAACTCCTCGCGCTCCCCCCTGTTTACCGCAAGCACCCTGTGTCCCGCAATCCTGTTAAGCGGCTCGCGAAATTCGGCGTACATCTCATATACCCCGAGGTCATCCTTTGACCCCTTGGATACCAGCTCGCCGTTTGCCATACACACCACACGCAGGCGGCGGCGTATTCCGGCGTCGTCGGAAATCATCTCGGCAATAATGTCCTGCGCCCCCTGCAGCGCTTCCTCTGCGGTCGCAACCCCCTTTTCATCGTCGATATACCCTGCCGCCATTTCAAGCGGCCCGGGACTTTCGGGTTGCTGGGCATAAATCGTGTCGGCAAGAGGCTGCAACCCCTTTTCCTTCGCGACCGACGCGCGGGTCTTTCTCTTTGGGCGGTACGGGCGGTAAATATCCTCGATTTCGGCCAGGGTGGCGGCCGCATCCAGGGCGGCGGCCAGCTCGTCGGTCATTGCCCCCTGCTCCTCGATTGCCGCGCGCACCTTTTCGCGCTGCTCGTCGAGATTGCGGAGATATCCAAGCCTTTCGTACAGCTCGCGCAGCACCTGGTCGTCAAGCGAGCCCGTCATCTCCTTTCTGTATCTCGCGATAAACGGGATGGTGTTGCCGTCATCGATGAGCTTCAGCGTGTTCTCCACCTGCTGGGGACGAAGATTAAACTCCTGTGCCAAAACCGCGGGTATATTCATGGGCCGACTTCCTTTCGGGGAAAATGTTATTTTATTCTAAATAATTATTATATCATAACCATATTTTAAAGGCAAAACATCCGGTTCAGAACCTCTGTTTTGAATATGCAAAAAACAATAGAGCGGGATGCCCTTGCCCCGCTCTATTGTTTTTTTGCTATAACAGATTTTATATCCCGCCGTCTTTCGGCGCACGCTTTTTTCTATAGCAGATAACGGCTAATGCGCCGACGCCGACGCCAAGCACCGCGACCGCAAGGATTATATATAAAACCATACCCGTTCGGTTACCGCCTTTGTTACCTGCCGGACCTGCCGAAGAATCTTCATTGTCGATATTCGAGCTGGAGACAGCCGAACCGGATGTTGATGTATCCTTGCCGCCGGTGTTTGTTTGGGTTGCTGATGCTGACGTGCCGGGCTCATTCCACAACAATCCGACTTCAGGCTTCCCCCTTATCTGGCTGAACATCCATTTATATAAGTTCGGCTCGTTCCATGCAGTCGACCAGATAGCATGATCCTTCCACCCGTAAATCGTAAATTGCACATACCTATTCCCCGCAGCCTTCAAAGCTTCGTTCCAGCTCTCGGATACGGAAAAAGGAACCGCGCCGTCAAGTTTTCCGTGAAAAATCCATATCGGTATATTTTTTAAAATTGGTGCGCCCTGATTAATATCGATGTCCGGCGAAGTGCCGCAAATAGGCACCAAAGCCGCCACCCTGTCCGCATACCGTACTCCTATATCCCATGTTCCGCCTCCACCCATCGAATATCCGGTTATATACAGCCTGTCGTCATCGGCCGAATACTTGCTCTTTACATCATCCACAATCCGCATAACACAATCGGTATCTATACTGGACCACCAGCCATCATCAGGACACTGGGGAAGTATAATGATTGCCGGATATCTCTCACGGTACATTGAAGCCATATTGAAAAGGAAGGTGTTGTTCACCTGCACTTGGTTGTCATAGCCGCGCTCCCCTGCTC
>JAAYKB010000159.1 GCA_012522615.1 Clostridiales bacterium | reverse complement strand
AATAAAGAAATGTTGGATAGCTCAAAAGCTCCCGTATCAGAAAGGAATGGTTATTTAATGGCAGAAATCCGCCCTTTTCGCGCACTGCGCTTTACATCGAAAGCCGGAAAAATTGAGGAACTTACATGCCCGCCCTATGATATTATCAGCGAGGAAGAGCGCCGGGCATATCTTGAACGGAATCCGTATAATATTATTCGGCTGGAGCTGCCGAGAGACGGACAGGACCCGTATTCACAAGCAGGCGAAGCCCTGCGCAGTTGGCTGGAAGAGGGAATTTTGCGCCAGGACGACAAGCCGGCTTTGTATGTCTATGAAATCCGGTTTAGTGTAAACCCGACCAGCGATATAAGCGGGATGGACAGCGGAAAGCGCAGTATCATGGGGCTTTTAGGGCTTGTCAAGCTGGAGGAGTTTGAAAAAGGCATCGTGCTGCCGCATGAGGAAACCCTGTCGAAGGCGAAAACCGACCGTTTTAATCTCATGAAGGCGACAAACTGCAATTTCAGCAGTATCTATTCTCTGTATATGGATGACGGCGGCGAGGAGGAAGCGCTTGATATCATCTCGCTTGTCGCGCGTGAACAGCCTGTGACCCAAATGACCGATGAAAAAGGTCTTGAGCATCGGCTCTGGGCAATCACCGACAGCGGCATAATCGGCTCGATACAGCGCCATCTTGCGGATACAAAGCTTTACATAGCCGACGGACATCACCGCTATGAAACCGCCCTGAACTACCGCAATTATCTTCTCGAGCAGGGTGTGCCCGAGGGTACCGCGTCCGATTATGTCATGATGATGATGGTTGAGATGAACCATCCCGGGCTGGTAGTATTTCCGACCCATCGCCTGGTCCGCGGAGTGGAGGGCTTTGACGCCGAGTCGCTTCTGGCTTCCTGTGAGGAATATTTCGAGGTTTTGAAAGGCATTGATATCTCCTCGGCCGACGAAGCGCTTGAGGACGCATATAAAAACGGGCGGCATGCCTTCGGATTTTATACCGGAGGGGATTCCTTCGCCCTGTTGATCCTACGCGATCCCTCTGTTATGGACGCCCTGCTCCCCTCGCTTTCCCCCGCCTCCCGCTCCCTTGACGTGACAGTGCTGCATACCCTCGTGCTTGAACGCCTTATGGGGATTGACAAGGAAAACATGGCAAACCAGCGCAATCTCACCTATACCAGAAGTCTTGACGAGGCTTTGGACGGGGTGAACAGGGGCGAATTCCAGGCAGCCTTTATTCTGAACCCCACCCGGGTATCGGAAATCAGGGACGTTGCGCTTGCCGGGGAGAAGATGCCGCAGAAGTCGACCTATTTTTACCCCAAGCTTATTACCGGTCTGGCAATGAATAAGCTCAATTAAAATTTAATTAAACAGATTAATAAGAACGCCATGCCGCTGTGGGGGATTACAGCAGGCATGGCGTTCTTATTTTCTTTTGGGGGTGAGAATGCAACACGCTTCAGAGTAGACATGAGTTTCGGATAGGGTGTCCCCCTAAACGCAAATGTAGCTTGCGACGGAATAGTTATGAATCAGCAGCAGCCGCGATGGTCATCATCACAGCACAACAGGATCAAAATGATTATAAACAGGATCCACGTGCAGTCCATATCGCCGAACAGGTTCTTCAGACATGACATATGGGTACGCCCCCCTTTCCTTTTCTCTCATGCCATTGTATGTTGAAACTTAAAAGTTGTTACGCGTTCGATTAAAACGAATATTCATCTGCCTTTTCGGAAAAAATATGGGCAAACAACTGCGAGAGGAGCTTGTTTTGTGGAGGTAACCGGACAGGAATATAAAAAAATGAACGACCAGACCACACCCCGTTCGCCCATACTTCGGAACTGCGTTATCGCTTTTCTGGTCGGGGGACTTATCTGTGCAATAGGGCAGGTGATTACCGGGTGGGTGGTGAAGCTCGGGTTGGGGCTTGACGACGCCCGCCTTATCGGTTCGTCGGTATTGATTGCGGCAAGCGCCATTTTGACCGCCTTTGACGTTTATGACAATATTGCAAAACATGCGGGCGCCGGAACCCTGGTTCCCATAACCGGATTTGCCAACTCGATTGTCGCCCCGGCAATCGAATACAAAAGGGAGGGGCTTGTTCTCGGACTGGCGGCAAAGATGTTTTCGATAGCAGGTCCGGTGCTGGTGTACGGTATCACCGCATCTGTGATTTACGGCATTATTCTTAATCTTGTTACACTCTTTCGTTAAAAAGCCCATTTCGGGCATAAAACAAAAGAAAGGACATTGATCTAATTATGCCGGAACGCAAAGGACAATACACCATTATGCTCTCGGGGCGTCCTACCATACTCGGTTATTCGGCCGTGGCAGGCAAGCGTGAGGGGGAGGGTCCGCTGGGGCGCGGGTTTGATATGATTTTCGAAGACACCACCCTGGGAGAAAAGAGCTGGGAAAAGGCTGAAAGCGCATTGCAACGCGAGGCCTTTACCCGCGCGCTGAACAAGGCCGGCATATCGCCGTCGCAGGTAAATTATCTGTTTGCCGGAGATTTGCTCAACCAAAGCATTGCGTCAACCTTCGGTCTGCGCGAATACGGCGTTCCGATGCTCGGGCAGTTCGGCGCCTGCTCGACGATGGCGCAAACTCTGGCGTTGGCGGCGATATTTGTTGACAGCGGCGCCGCCGATATTTGTGCCGCAATTACATCATCACATTTTTGCTCCGCTGAAAGACAATTCCGCTTTCCTCTCGAATACGGCGGCCAGCGTCCCCCGACTTCCCAGTGGACGGTTACCGGAGCAGGTGCGGCGATTGTCGGACTTGGGGGCAGCGGAGTGCGTGTTGCCGATGTTACGGTGGGATATATCACCGATTTTGGAATTAGCGACACCAACAACATGGGGGCGGCAATGGCGCCCGCCGCTGCCGAAACACTGACCGCGTTTTTCAAGGACACTTCGTCCAAGCCCGATGACTATGACCTTATCATAACCGGAGATCTCGGCGCAATCGGAAGCGACCTGCTGCGCCAGCTTATGGAACGCAAAGGCTATCGGCTCGGGGCAAACTATACCGACTGCGGGCTTATCATATACGACAGAAGCAAACAGGATGTCCACGCGGGCGGTTCGGGCTGCGGGTGCTCGGCAACCGTTCTTTGTTCTTATATACTCGGCAAAATGGAGGCGGGCGAGCTTAAAAACGTTGTCTTTGTCGCCACAGGCGCACTTATGTCTCCGACCTCATCCCAGCAGGGCGAAAGCATCCCGGGCATAGCACATCTTTGCCATCTTGTTGCGATTGAATAAGATCTCGGTGTAAAATTAATGTAGGAGATTTTAAAGAAAAAGATACAAGAGATTGCCAAAAAGTGATTTAATAGAGTTAGGGATTCAAAATCACTTAGAAGGAGGCATTCCATATATGACATTTGCATTTCTGTCGTGATTGCTGTATAATTTTCAGGTCAAACAACTCATTTTCGGTGTGAAAATCTCGGAAGGGCATGATAACAGTATGTATAAAAAATCATTGCTTGCCGCTGTCCTTGCAGCAGCCTTGCTTTTGCTTCCCGCCTGTAACAATAAAGGAAATAATTCGCCTGTAAGTTCAACCAGTACAACAGGGTCAACTAAAACGCCGACCACCGCAACAACAAATCCGCCCCAAAGCGTCAATCCGCTGACCGGACTGACTGACATTAAGAAGGGCGAATGGGTGCGGCCGGTTGCCATTATGATAGGTAATAATGACCGTTCCCGTCCCCAGATTAATATAGATAAAGCCGACATGTATATGGAGGCCGAAACCGAGGGCGGCATCACCCGTATTATGGCGGTTTTTGCGGGAAATTCCCGTGTTCCCAACACAATCGGTCCGATACGCAGCGCCCGTACCCCGTTTATCAAGATTGCCGAGTCGCTTGATTCGATATATGTCCATGCCGGCGGCAGCAAAACCGGAAAGGCACTCCTCAAAACCGCCGAGGTAGGCAATATAGACGCACTGTACGGCATCAACAACTCCGCCTTTTGGAGGGACGCAACGCTCAGGAGAACAAAGGGACTGGAATACAGCATGATGACAGGCGGCGACAAGCTTGCCAAGCGTATCACCGCATTCAAGTTTTCTACCAAGTTTTCGAAACCCGCCCCATTTACATACGGGACGTCCAAAAAGGGAGCGGGAGCGGGTAACAACGTTGAAATCCGCTTGTCGGCGCTTCAGACTGTAAGCTTTCGCTATGATGAGGAAAGCGGTTTGTATTACAAAATCAACGGCACTCTGGCAAAGGGAACCCAGCACAAAACCCAGGCCGGAGTTGCCATTACCGCGACCAACATAATCGTCATGTATGACAAGAAGTACAGCGAGAACGAAAGGACCATCGGCTTTAATCTGGATGGCGGCGAGGGCTTGCTCATTTCCGAGGGAACAAGCCGTCAGATTCGATGGACACGCACCAAGAACAGCCTTAAGTTTACCGAGTATGACGGGACAGCGTTGACCCTAAAACCCGGCAAGCCCTATATCTGTCTGACAGACGACGATAACCAATCAAAAACCGTATTATCATAAACCTGCTTTATAAAAACAGCCTTACTCATGTTGGATAAGGCTGTTTTTCTGTGGAACAACAAGGCTCCCGGGTACGCCCGTAATCTTTGATTGCAATGGCGAGTGGGGGGTTAATCTTTTTATAAAAACCCATTGACAAACCACACTAATTGAGTATACTTAAAGTACAGTTGAATAGTTGTTCAACTGTACAACCTTTAGGGAGGTAGTTCCGTGCATAAAGAAAAGATTGAACGCTGTGACTGCAATATTCTACATCATGAGCTTGTGGATCGGGTAAGAGGCCGTATGCCAGGGAAGGACGAGGTCCGAGCAATAGCCGACCTGTTTAAGGTTTTTGGCGACCCCACCCGTGTCAGAATTATTTCGGCGCTGTTTCATTCCGAGATGTGCGTTTGCGATATTGCTTCCTTGCTCGACATGACCAAATCATCCATCTCACACCAGCTTCGGATACTTAAGCAAGCCCGTCTTGTCAGGTATCGCCGAGACGGAAAGGTTGTTTTCTATTCGCTTGACGACGAACATATTAAGAGCATATTCGACCAGGCAAAGAGCCACATCTCGGAATAAGACGAAAGGATAATCCTCATATGAAGTTGCGATCTCATTACATAACCACAGCGTTTGGCGCCGCCCTATTTGCGGTCGGAATAATATTCCGCCTGCCCGAAATCGCTGAGTTTTTAATATTTTTAACCTCATATCTGCTGATTGGATATGAAGTGCTGTTTGCCGCCATCCGCAATATCGCAAGGGGGGATATTTTTGATGAAAACCTGCTAATGAGCATTGCGACGATAGGCGGATTTGCAATCGGCGAATATCCCGAGGGTGCGGCCGTCATGCTCTTTTACCGTATCGGGGAGCTTCTGCAGAGCATGGCTGTCAACCGTTCGCGCAGGTCGATTGCAGGACTTATGGATATCCGCCCCGATTATGCCAACCTCAAAACACGCGGAACCATCATGCAGGTTTCTCCCGAAAGCGTGTCTGTGGGAGATATAATCCTTGTGAAGGCGGGCGAAAAAATCCCGTTGGACGGGAGGGTTATTTCGGGCAGCGCCTCTCTTGACACCTCCGCTCTGACTGGCGAATCCATACCGCAGGATGTAGGCGAGGAAAGCGAAGTGCTTTCTGGTTCGGTTAATCTCAACGGACTGCTCACAATCGAGGTCACAAAGGAATTCGGGGAATCCACCGTTTCGAGAATTCTTGACCTTGTGCAGAACGCCGGCGCGAAAAAGACACCGACCGAAAATTTCATCACAAGGTTCGCTAAGGTATATACACCGGTTGTCGTGTTCGCGGCGGTCGCGCTGGCCTTGCTGCCTCCCCTGCTGACCGGCGTATCTTTTGCCGAATGGATTAACAGAGGGCTGGTTTTCCTTGTCATATCATGCCCCTGCGCACTTGTTATCTCGGTGCCTCTCAGCTATTTCGGAGGAATCGGCGCTGCCTCCCGTAACGGGATACTTGTAAAGGGAAGCGGCTTTTTGGATGCCTTAAACAGGCTTGATACAGTTGTTTTCGATAAAACCGGCACTCTTACAAAAGGGATTTTCGAGGTTAGCCGGGTTCTGCCCGCTGAAGGCTGGACGCAGGATGAACTCCTGTCGCTGGCGGCTCATGCCGAAAGCTACTCAAACCATCCGATAGCTCTTTCGATTCTGAAAGTACGCGATGGCATCGACAAGACACGGATATCCGATTACGGCGAGATCGCCGGTCTTGGGGTGCGTGCGGTTATTGACGGCAAGGAAGTGCTGGCGGGCAAAAGCGGATTGATGGAAAAGCACGGGATTAGCCATCCTGTGGAGGAGACCGACGGCACGGTTGTTTATATTGCCGTTTGGGGAGTGTTTGCGGGCTCGATTGTAATTGAAGACCAAATCAGACCCGACAGCCCCCGCGCCATAAGTGAATTGAAATCGGCAGGAATTAACAACCTGATAATGCTGACCGGAGACCACCCCGCCGCGGCGAAAAGGGTCGCGGGGAAGATAGGAATCGACCGGGTTTATGCCGACCTCCTTCCCCATCAAAAGGTAGAAATAATTGAAGAACTGCTTTCACAAAAGGCGGCCGGCGGCAGTCTGGCATTTGTGGGCGACGGTATTAACGACGCGCCCGTACTTGCCCGCTCCGATATCGGTATCGCCATGGGCGGGCTGGGCTCGGACGCCGCTATTGAAGCGGCGGATATGGTTATTATGACAGACGAACCGTCAAAGATGTCTGTCGCAATACGGATTGCCAAAAAGACCCGACGCATTGTCTGGCAGAACATCATTCTGGCGCTTGGTGTGAAAGGGGCAATCCTCCTGCTCGGGGCGCTGGGATTGACCTCGATGTGGGCGGCGGTTTTCGGGGATGTCGGGGTCACGCTAATTGCGGTTTTCAACGCCATGCGGACAATGCGAAAGCAGCAATAATAATCTCAAGGAGGAAAGGTAATAGCCAAACCGCTTAACGAAAACCATAAACTTAAGTTTTCGCCCGCGTTTGGTCTGCCTTTCTAATCGAGATAAACACAAAACCATTGACGGGAGATCCGCCAATGGTTTTTATTGCAAAGCAACAAGGTTCCCGGTGACCCGCCCGTAATCTTTGATTGCGGCGGCGGGGGGGGGTTCTTATTCAAAGTCGGCATAAAATTATAAGATTTTATGCCGTTATCTGACTTTGTGCTTTTGACTCTTCCCTCATGTAATAAAAATAAAGGAGGATATCGGCGGTGACCATGACAAAATTCAATACATAGAAAAAAAGGACATACCATAAAAAAGAATCCGACAATAGTTTTGCAACTATACCGCAGACATATCCCAAATCTATCAGCAGCAGGAAAACTATACTTTTTCCTTTTGTCGACTTGGTTTTTAAGGATTTGATAATATTGTTCGGCCATGAAAGACCGAACAATATTATCATAGCTATCTCAAAAAAAGAGCTCATAATAATATCGATGTCCTTTCCGGGGGTTACATTCTTAAAGGCTATATAGTCGAAAATTAAAAGGGCGTTTTTTATCAGGCAAGGAGATTTTATTTCAACAAATCTGCCAAAATCTCCTTTATCTTCACCGGGTTTCCGCGTCCGCTCGTTTTCTTCATCACCTGACCGACAAGAACCTGAAAGGCTGCTGCTTTTCCGGCACGGTAATCGGCAACCGATTTTTGTTGCTCGGAGATTACCTCGTTTGCAAAAGCCGTCAGCACATCGGTATCGCTGATCTGTTCAAGCCCCTTTTCGCGCACCAGCGATTCGGGGTCGGTGTCGTTCTCCCACAGCGCCTGCACCAGTTTGCGGCAGGTTCCGCTGTTGATACGCCCGTCGCCCGACATTTGGGCAATCGCGGCAAAATGCGCGGGGTCTATTGGAATATCGGTTTCATCCGGCGGAAGAAGTCTTGCGACATCGCTGAGAATCATATTTGCGACCAGGGTCGGATAGGAGGTCTGCGCCGCCGCCTTCTCAAAGTAATCGGCAATCTCGCGTTGTATGGTGAGCTGTTCGGCGGCATAAGCCGTCAGCCCGTATTCCTCCATATACCTTTGCTTGCGCTGGTCGGGCAGCGCCGGAATTTCGGCTTTCAATGTATTACGCATCTCGTCCGAAATTTCAATAACAGGCAGGTCGGGATCGGGCGAGTAACAGTAATCGGTTGCATTTTCCTTGCTGCGCATTGAAAAGGTTTTGCCGGAGCTCTGGTCAAAACGACGGGTTTCCTGAATGAGTTTTTCCCCCGCCTCGATGGCTTCAACATGACGAACAAACTCATATTCAATCGCCTTTACAACAAATTGAAAGCTGTTAATGTTTTTGATTTCGGAACGAACTCCCAAGCCTTTTTCGCCTTTTTGCCGCACCGAAATGTTTACATCGCACCGAAATGAGCCTTGGTTCATCTTACAGTCGGACACTCCGATATACATTATAACTGCGCGAAGCTTTTGCAGATACGCCTTTGCCTCTTCGGCGGAATGTATATCGGGCTCGGATACAATTTCAATCAAGGGCATTCCGCCGCGGTTGAGGTCGATCATGGTACCCTTGCCCTCAACATGCACCAGCTTGCCTGCGTCCTCCTCAATGTGGATGCGGGTGATACCTATACGCTTGGCACCTTTTTCGGTTTCAATGTCAAGATATCCATGCTCGCACAGCGGCAGGTCGTACTGAGAAATCTGATACGCCTTGGGCAGATCGGGGTAAAAATAGTGCTTACGATACTGCTTTGTGGTTAAGGCGATTTCGCAATTTGTCGCAAGGCCGGCCTTGACAGCAAAGTTGACAACCTGCCGATTCAGCACGGGAAGGGTGCCGGGCATACCTAAACAGATGGGACAACACTGGGTATTGGGCTCGGCTCCGAATTCGGTGGGACATCTACAGAAAATTTTGGTTTTGGTTTTAAGCTCGACATGGACTTCCAGCCCGACGACCATCTCATATTTTTGAAGAACAGCTTGAGAAACCATCATGCATCCCCCTTTCCTGAGCTCTGCTCAAAGGCGTATGCCGCCTGATAGAGCAACGGCTCGGCAAACGGCTTGCCTATCAACTGCATACCAATCGGCAGCCCCTGTGAATCCGTGCCGCATGGTATTGACAGGGAGGGCAAACCTGCAATATTGATTGGAACGGTGTATATGTTACCCATATACATTTCAAGCGGATTTCCGCTATTTTCGCCCAGCTTGTATGCCGTCGTGGGCGCGACAGGAGCAAGTATAACGTCAAAGCGTTCAAAAACACGGTTAAAATCCTCGCATATCAGGGTACGGACCTGAAGCGCCTTTTTATAATATGCGTCATAGTATCCGGCGCTGAGCACAAAACTGCCAAGCATAATACGGCGCTTGACCTCCCGCCCGAACCCCTCGCTGCGGGTAGCTTTGTAAATCTCGTCAATATCGTTGCAGCCCTCTGCTCTGAAACCGTATTTCACGCCGTCAAACCGCGCAAGATTTGAGGAGGCTTCGGCCGAGGATATAACATAATAGGCCGGCAGCGCATAGCGCATATTTGGAAGGGATACCTCCTCGACTGTGGCGCCCAGCCTTTCGTACTTTGAGGCAGCAGCTTTGACGGCCTCCTTGATTTCGGCTGCGGCCCCCTCGCCGAAATACTCCTTCGGAAGGGCAATCCTAAGTCCCTTTGCACCCTGTTCAAGCCTTTGAGTAAAGGACGGCCAGTCGTAATCAAGCGAGGTGGCGTCATTCTCGTCATATCCGATAATCGCCTCCAAGACAAGGGCGGAATCCAGCACATTCTTTGTCAGCGGACCTATCTGGTCAAGCGACGAGGCAAGGGCCACCGCTCCGTTTCTCGATACCGCCCCATATGTCGGCTTCATGCCGACAATCCCGCAGAAGGCCGCAGGCTGGCGTATCGAACCGCCTGTATCCGACCCCAGCGCGAACGCGGCTTCGCCCGCGGCAACCGCGGCGGCGCCGCCGCCTGAGCTGCCTCCCGGAACACGTGTCAAATCGCGCGGATTGCGGACCGGCTTGTAATAGGAGGTTTCATTTGTCGAGCCCATTGCAAACTCGTCCATGTTAAGCTTGCCCAGCATGACCACATTCCGCTCCTCAAGCCGTTCTATCACAAAGGCATTATATGGCGGAATAAAGTTTTCCAGCATTCTTGAAGCGCAGGTTGTCCTTATACCCTTTGTACAAATATTATCTTTTATTCCTGCGGGTATACCGGCAAGCGGGGACAGCTTTTCTCCTTCGGTTCGGAGCTTATCAACCTTTGCGGCCTGTTCAAGCGCTCGCTCGGCGGTCACGGTGATGTATGCCCCGATATCTCCGTCAAGCTCACTGATTTTATCCAGATAAGCCGTTGCGGCCTCGACAGCCGAGACATCCCTTGTCGCAAGTCGGTCGCTCAACTCACCGACCGTCATTTTTACTATTTGTTCACTCATATAAATCAATATCCTTTCCGAGTCTATACCCGCCAGGTTGAATGGTTTATCTATTCCACGACCTGTGGTACAAATATATATCCGTCATGTTTCTCCGGTGCGTTGGCAAGAAGCAGATCCCTGTCAAAAGGCTTATGGGGGATATCCTCGTGAAACACATTTCTAAGCGGCACAACATGCGCTGTTGCCGGAACGCCGGTGGTATCAAGCTCGCTGAGCTGGTTTGCAAATTCGATTATGTCCTCCATCTCAGCTTCCAGCACCTTTTTTTCCTTTTCACTTATACGAAGCTTTGCGAGCTCGGCAACATTATCAACATTTATCATGTCCGCATGTTTTTTCACGGGGGCCGTCGTTGTTTTCTCTGCAGTGGCCGAGGTTATTCCCAATATATCAAGCTGTTCGGGATCCACCGCATTGGGCGCATCGGTCATAGGACAGCTGGCATCCTTAATTTTGGGGAAGGCTATTACCTCGCGCAGCGATTCCTCGCCCAGCATCAGCATTACAAGCCGATCCAGCCCAAAGGCAAAACCGCCGTGGGGCGGAGTGCCGTAACGAAAGGCGTTTACCATAAAGCCAAACCGCTCTTCAATCTGCTTCTTGCTGAAGCCCAGCGCCTCGAACATCCTCTGCTGAATATCGCGGCGGTGTATACGGATGCTGCCGCTGCCGAGCTCAACGCCGTTGAGGACAACATCATAAGCCTGTGCGCGGACCCGCCCGGGGTCGGAGATCAGATAGGGTATGTCCTCGGGATAAGGCATGGTGAAGGGATGGTGGGTAGCGATATACCGTCCCTCCTCCTCCGAATATTCAAACTCGGGGAAATCGGTGACAAAAAGAAACTTAAAATCATCCTTGCGCCGCAGTTCCAGCATATCGGCAAGGTCAAGGCGAAGCCCGCCGAGAGTGCGGCAGACGGTGGAATATTTGTCCGCACAGAACAGTATGAAATCCCCCGCCTTGGCGTCAACCGTCTTGAGCAGACTGTCAAATTCAGCCTCGGTAAAATACTTAGTCAGGATGGAATAGGGGGTTCCGTCCTCCTTCATGGCAATCCACGCCATCCCCTTTGCGCCATATTTCTGCGCTCTGGCGGTCAAATTCTCTATTGTGCCCCGGGTGAAATCTCCGCACCCCTTGACATTGATTGCGCGGACATAACCGCCTTTATCTACCGCGTTGCGGAAAACCGAAAAGCCACAGTCGCGCATCTGTTCGGTCAGGTCTATTATAGGCAGGTCGAAACGGATATCAGGCTTGTCGCTGCCGTATTTATCCATGCACTCCCGCCAGGTCATACGGGGAAACGGCTCATTAAACTCCCGTCCCATACACCGGGCGAAGATATGCTTGAACAGTCTTTCGAGAAGGATAAGAATATCCTCCTGCTCGATAAAGGACATCTCCATATCAACCTGGGTAAACTCCGGCTGACGGTCAGCGCGCAAATCCTCGTCACGGAAACAGCGGGCAATCTGATAATACTTGTCGATGCCCGACACCATAAGAAGCTGCTTGAAAATCTGAGGTGACTGGGGCAGGGCATAAAATTTTCCCTTGTGCACCCGACTGGGTACAAGATAATCGCGTGCCCCCTCGGGCGTGCTTTTTGTCAACATGGGGGTTTCGACCTGCATAAAGCCGTCGCTGTCAAGATAGTCGCATATCGTCCTGACAACCTCGGCGCGAAAGCGAAGGTTTCTGAGCATCTTGGGGCGGCGGAGATCGATAAACCGGTATTTAAGCCGCAGGTCCTCGCGCACATTAGCGGCATCCTCAAGCTGAAACGGCAGGGTTTCCGCCTCGGAAAGCACGTCAAGCTTTGTTGCGGCAAGCTCGATTGTTCCGGTTACAAGCCGCGGATTATAGGTTTCCTCGTCGCGAATGCGCAGAAATCCTGTCACGGCGATGGTGGATTCTACCTTGAGCGATTCGGCGGCGGCAAAATCCTCCGGGGAGAGATTGCGCGCGTCAAACACCACCTGAAGCGTGCCCTCACGATCGCGCAAGTCAATAAAAATCACGCCGCCCATATCGCGCTTGTTCTGTGCCCATCCCATTGCGGTAATGGTGCGCCCTACATCCTTTTCGCGAAGCGCGCCGCAATAATCGGTTCGTTTCATTATAATCAATATCCTTTCAACAATAATAAAAAACGCCCTTCATCCCTAATATGGGACGAAAGACGATGCTTCCGCGGTACCACCCAAATAGACCGTTTTCCGGTCCACTCTTTCACCTATGGTTTGCGGCTGTAACGTGCCGCCCGACGTCCACGCCTACTCACCTGACATCAGGTTTTCGGATGGAGACTCGGGGATGTTCTTCCTCCCGACTGTCCGTACCGGGCTTGCACCTTGCCCCGGCTCTCTGAAACGTCATATCGGGTCTACTCTTCCCGTCAATGTCTTTAAGGCTATGAAATATAAACTAATTATATGTTATTTTTTTAGGATGTCAATGGTTTTATTCAGATTTTCGCAAAAAAACAGCGGATTTACCACAAACTTCAAGCATATCAGGTTGATTTTCAACATGGTCAAGCAGGCCGGGGGTATTATTTGTCCTT
>JAAYKB010000022.1 GCA_012522615.1 Clostridiales bacterium | reverse complement strand
GCCATACTCGTTCCAGTTCGGAACAATAAATATCAGCCAGTATTCTCCCAATATTGACGCATTGACTGCTCTTCCGTACTTTTCGACGGCATTCAGCCATACGAGCTGCAAATCAAGATCGTCATTAGGAATAGGGTTACCGTCCAGATCATGGGTGTAATATTCGACGTCAAACACCCCTCTTCTGCATTCAAAAGGCATTCCGAGGGTGCCGCCGATATTTTTCCCGTTCCAGCAACCGAGCAATTTATCCCGGTAATCATCAAAACTTAATCGCATCATAAGCCTCCAAAACGTATTTTTCAGTTAAATGATATAGTTTTGAATAACATTTCACAATACAATTTTTATATCTGTTAGTGGTCAAATCCTACTTTTAAAAATTTATTGCCGCAAAAAATTGCAGGTATCAACCATATCGGTTAATACCTGTCAACATTTCCAAATATGCTTTAGGTGCTATATGTTCATGGTTATTCTTTTTTTTCGCATATCATTTGGCGTCATGGCGGTATATTCCTTAAACAGCCTGTAAAATTGTTTCTTTTCCTTAAACCCTACCTGATAGCAGATTGCTTCTATGGAATGGTCCGTGTGGTTAATCAGGCGTATGGCTTCCCTAATTCGCTTGTCGTTTATATATTTTGAAAAAGTCTTTCCCACATGCTTTTTAAAATATCTGCTGAAATAATCCGCGTTGAAACTGAAATGCTTTGCAACATCGTAAAGAAACGCGTTTTTATAGTTTTTATCGAGATAACTGAGAATTTCGTGGGTTATATCGCTCTTTTTAATGCTTGCCTGGTCGTTTGCAAGCCTTATAAGCAGGGAGATAAGGATTAATATGTAGTTTTTTATGATTGTTAGGTATTCACCCTGTTTGCGAGTATATTCTTTCTCTATTTTATAGAGAATATCCTCAATTTCAAGGATATACTCACCTCTCAAGCGGGTAAAAACCGGTAAATCAGACAAGCCAAGATTATAATCCTGTGTGTTGTAGCTGTCTTCAACCATTCCCGGATAAAAAATACAATTAATAATCTCAAAATTATCGTCAGGCCGACATGAATGTCTGTCTCCTGCCTTTAAGAATATTAAATCCCCTTTTTGAACCTTATACTCTATGTTATTAATTGTCTGTACACATGTTCCTGAAATGATATACTCAATCTCATAAAAGTCATGGGTATGCATATCCCACGTTGTATCAGTACGACTGACCAACAACTTTTCGCTTGGATTTATTATCTCAAGCTTCCAATTATCCATATCACACCCTCCATTTATATTAACAGCGGTTTGTACTTTCCTAGATGCTGGATTAAGATGTGGATAATCTCAGGAAATAGTTTGCATCCAAAGACCAGACTTGATTTTGAGAAACAGCAGGTTATTTGTGCCAACTTTTTCAGCATTTTGTACAGTTATTATACACCAGCTTGATATAAAAGTCAATATTATCTTACATTTGGTTGTATTTTCGTACAATTTGCATCTTTTCTGCTTTACTGTGCCCTGTCTATGCACTGTTGTATCAACCATAATAATTCGCAGAGGCGTATAATATCTTTGTATACAAATGCTGTTATCTCTTATCGATAAAATAATACTATGATTTTATAGATATTTATAGTATTATGCTGTTGTAATATAGCATAATATTGTAATCATTATTATATTGTTATACGAAATTGCATGCCTCGCTTATCCTTTGCCGACTGTCGGTAGAACAGACCCGGCAAAATCAATTTGTCGTCCTACACAAGATTGGCACAAAGGTGTTATTTAGAGGAGACGGGTTTGCCCTGATGCCGGCGCTGAAAAAAAGAGTCTTTCGTTTGAGCGATCCTCGCACGATAGACTCTCCTTTTTGTATCAGGACTTCAATTTATAATTTATTCGTTTTATCTGTTTTTGCTTATCATAATAAAGGCGATTACTGCTATTGAAATTATAGAAACACCTGCTATCCCAATGACAATAAATGCGGCGAGCGGCAGAAACGGTTTTTTTGCCCCGCCGCCGGTATCTTCGGATTTTGCGGAGGTTGTGTCCGGATTGCTGACATTCCCATGGAGGGTGGTTTTTTCTGTTGTGACCGAACCGTTTTTTGCATCGACCTCCTGAGAGGTTCCCGTGGTTGTCCCGTCTGTTTTTTTTGTTTCAGTAATCGAGGTCTTTTTGTTTTTTGTGGTGGTGACAACAATAACTGCGGGTTTTGTCGCAACTGTGCTCCTTGAAGTAAATACAACCGGAGGCGGCGTGGTGGTCGGCGTCCCGGGCGGCAGGGTGGTAATCATGCTTGGGTCGGGAATATACTTACCTTGAGACATTGAAGGATATGTAAATTGTTTTGAATAGTCCGCATTTGTAAAATGGCCGTCCGCCCGATGAGACTGGCTGAAGGTTTTTTTGCCGAATGACTCGTCCTTGGTTGAGCTTCCGACAAGGAAAAAATCGTGGTATATATGACCGTTGCTTTCTGTCTGGTCGTCCCATGTGACGTCAACGCCGTACCATTTACCGTCCTCCATCCTGACGGCATTCCACATGTGATCCTCAGTGATTGAAGATGTTACACCTTTTCCGACAACCAGAATACACGGGATACCTTCGCGGTCGCACAACAGCTTGAAGGCCTCGGCATACCCCTCGCACACCGCACGCCCTTTCACCAACGCCCCGTAGGCATCATGGGCACTATCTAAAGTGTCATCATAAGTTATCCTTTCGGCAAGTTCGTCATGGATAGAGAGCAGCTTTTCATATCTGGTGCTGCCTATAATCGGGAAGGCGGCAATTTCCACCTCCAGCCTTTGCACTATTGTATTTTTTATGTCAACATATGAATCCAGCAAAACCGGGTAAAATACAAGAGATTTTACCGATATTTTGTAGCCTTGCCCTTGTCTGGTATGTACATACTCATAGCTGGAGCCGCACCCGTCAGCACCGAATTTCAGCCAGAACAGTTCGGGGCAGTCCTTTAATACTGCGTCAAGGCCTCCTTGCAATATACGATATACTTCTATATCCTCTCCAAATATCGGATTTTTCGACGCGGCATAAAATTCAACCGGCTCTTTCACTCTGATTTCTATTGGATCGCTTTCTTCGGGCGTAAGCTGCTCCTTCAGGGCGTCGTAGACGGCCTTTTGGTTTGCATCCAGCTGGTCATAATAATTATAGGTGCCCGCCCCGTAATAGCTCGCATAGGAGTTGGCGGCAAGGGTTATCCCTGTTTGTGTCATGGCTTTTGTTTCAAGCCGGACTTTTCCGTACTCATGCCCGGTGTTATCGGCAGGTATTGCTTGCCCCGCACCGATTGAAACCGAATACACTAATGAAATTAAAAAAACAGCCGCAAGTCGTTTTGATTTTCTCATATCCTTACTCCCATAGTCTGTGTGTTATATTGGTCGGGCAGAATCGTCAAATATTGAGGAGTTTAGTCTTAATTGCAGTATACTTATTTATTCGGACACTGTCAAATCAAAATTAACCCCCTTGATTCAGGTATAATAAAATCAAGGGGATTATTATTGTTTAATATCGGTTAATATCGTTTTAAGGTTTGATAGGCGGCGGAAAGAAGTGCCGAGGATTTGTCATATCCAAGCTCCCATGCCGATACCCCTCTTAATCCGTTTGTAACGGCATACTGCGCCTTGCTTGCGATTGATGCGGGGCCGTCATAGCTTATGAATTTTCCGTTGCCGTACAAAAAAGACACCCGGGCGGACGGATGAAAATGCTTTGCATACAGGCTGTCCGAAAGAAAGGATGAAACAATCGAATCATATCCGTATGCCTTGGCGACCGAAAACCTCTGGTACAGCCCGTTGTTTGACGAGCCGACACCGCCATAGACATATCCGTAAAAGGGGATTCCCATGACCAGCTTGTTTTTCGGGAAGCCGGCGTTCTGCCAGTATTTCATGGAGGAGTCTACGCTGATTTTGTATTGGGGCGATCTCTCGGCCGGAGTAAAAAGCGGGGCGTTGAAATCTGCATAGTCATCCCACGGTCCATGCAAATCATAGGTCATGTTGACTGCATAATCCACAATCCCGGCAAGCTTACCTAACTGCACGTTATTGATATACCCGCTCGAAGCTCCGCCAGCAAAGCTGAGATAATAATAACTGCCGTCAAGCTTCGCCTGCTCGTCCAGCCGTTCTCTGAGCTCTTTCATCATCAGTGTGAAGTTATATTTATCCTCGGGTCTGCCCGCCGCGCCCCCGCTGACCGGATATTCCCAGTCAATGTCAACCCCGTCAAACCCATATTGCTTGATGAAGCTGACGCAGCTTTGGGCAAAGACGCGCCGCCTTTCGGCAGACAGCGCCAAATCGGAAAAGCGCGCCGAATTCCCCCACCCGCCGACAGAAATCAATATTTTGAGATGCGGATGCTTTTCCTTTACCGCTTTGAGCTTGATGAAATTTGTGGAATCGATATAAGGGTCCCCGGCGGTAATCCTGTAATCGCTGCCGATAGCCGCAAAAGCATAATGAACCACACTGAGTTTTGCAGCGTTTATTTTATCGGGGGTATAGCCCTGATATGCCGACCATGCGGTATAGTATCCCGCAACCATTTTTGACGGCAAAAGCGGAACTGCTTTGGGTGCGGTGGTCTTTGACGTGGTTGTTGCATCTGCGCTCCTTGATGAAACGGTTGCGGTCGCGGTTTTTTCTTTGGCTTTTGCGATTGCGGTTGTTTTACCAGTTGTTGTTTTCCCGCTTGAAGCCGTGCCGGATTTCATTTCTACGGTTGTCTTATCCCCGTTGTTCGCGCTTTCGGTTATGTAGACGGCGGTTTCCTTTATCCCTGTTTTGTCCTTTTTCGTATTCTTGCTTTCCGGCTCGGTCTCTGATTTTGAGGGCTTGACCGATGCACTGCTTTGGGAGATATCCTCCTGAGGTTTGCCCTCCACATGCCGATAGCCGACTGTGATAGATATCGAAATAAAGAAAGCGGCCAACACAAGGGTCATTATTCTATTTTTGCTCATTAATTAACCCCTGTTTCTTAAATATGTTTGTGTTTAAATGTAACCTAAGTATATAAGTTGTCTTTCAATCAAACAATGATTAAAATATGGAATATGTATTGAAAAGCCTTTTCAATAGCTGTATATTAGTATCTGTATTTTAAATTAACTATCTGACTGTGAGCTGACTGTGAGGATATTCAGCGCAGTTTATAGAGGTCTTGAAAGGAATGTTATAATTGTCTGAGGTTGTTCGTGTAGAATCGATTTTGAATTATCTTAACAGGTGGGCGCCCCCCGATACCGCCGAGGATTGGGATAATGTCGGGCTGCTTGTGGGTCAGGCCGACGCGCCGGTTACAAAGGTTTTGACCGCCCTCGAGATAACCCCGTCGGCTGTGGAGCAGGCGGCGGCTATGGGGGCCGAGCTGATTGTCAGTCACCATCCTGTGCTGTTCCGGCTGATAATGCGGCTTTCGGGCAGTCATCCTGTTTATCATATCGCAAAGCACGGCATGTCGGCTATCGCGGCACACACCAATCTGGATAAGGCGCCGGGCGGAGTGAATGACGGCCTGGCGGCGCGGCTGGGTTTAAAGGATGTTATACCGATTATGGACGGGATGCTGAGAATCGGAAATATGGATGTCCCTGTTTCGCCGTCGGATTTTGTGGGACATGTCGTCCGTTCGCTCGGAATACCCAACGGCGGTATACAGTGGGCCGACGGCGGTCGCCCCGTCAAGACGGTTGCCGTATGCAGCGGCGCCGGAGGAGATTGTCTCGACCAGCTTCCCTGTAATATCGACGCATTTGTGACAGGTGAGCTGCATTATCACGAGTGGCCTGCATCCCCCGGTCATACCATTGTGGCGGCAGGTCATTACCACACCGAGGTTATGATTGCGGATTTGCTTGCCAAAAGGCTTGCCGATGCATTTCCGACGATTCGGGTAAAGGCGGCAGAGGAAAAATGTCCTTACAACATATATTAACGTACATTAATGTCTATTAAGCAATAGAGGATGAAAGCATAATGGCTTTGGACGGCGCGTTTTTAAGCTGTCTCAGAGAAGAGTTGACCGCCGCCCTGTATCAAGCGCGGGTTGACAGGATACACCAGCCCTCTCGGGAGGAGCTGGTTATTTCCATGCGCAATAAAGGCGGGGCTGCAAAGCTGTATGTTTCCGCGCGCGCAAGCTCACCCCGCGTTCATCTGACCGATATAGCGCTTGAAAACCCCGCCTCTCCACCCATGTTTTGCATGCTTTTGAGAAAATGGCTGGGCGGCGGCAGACTTGTCGCAATCCGCCAGCCGGGGCTTGAGCGGGCTCTTTATTTTGATTTTGACTGCGTGAACGAACTGGGCGACATCGTGCGTCTGACCTTAGCGGTAGAGCTTATGGGACGCCATTCAAACGTCATTCTTATCAATCCCGACGGGAATGTAATGGACGCCATCAAACGCATTGACTTTGAAATGTCGTCCGTACGTCCGGTACTGCCCGGTTTGCCATATTCCCCTCCCCCCGCCGCCGCGGGCAGGCTTGATTTAACCCTGTCCCCTCCGGAAGATATTATCAAGGCGGTCATTGCGGGAAAGGACGAACCACTTTCGCAGGCATTGTTAAGCGTCTCGCACGGTCTTTCTCCCCTGATATGCCGCGAGGTGTCCCACCTTGCGACCCGGGGGCGGGACACCAACGCAAAGGCGCTGACCGACGAAGAACGTCAGCGGGCGGTCTTTTATCTCGCAAGGGTGAAGGCGGCTGTGGAAACCGGAGAAAATCGCCGTCCCTATATTTTATACGACGCGCAGAGCCAGCCTTTGGAGTTCAGCTTTATGCCGATTACCCAGTATGGACTTTCGGCGGTCGGGCATGAGGTCGACAGCTTTTCGCGGCTTTTGGATGAATTCTATCGACAGAAGGATGCCGCACTTCGGATGAAGCAGCATTCGCAGGATATACTGCGTGTTCTCGGTAATGTTTCGGAGCGTCTGACACGCAAGCTGGAAAACCAAAGGCGTGAGCTTTCTTTATCGGAGGACCGCGACCGGTTTCGGATATACGGCGAGCTGATTCACGCCAATATCGGAAAGATTCCAAAGGGCGCGGATTCAGCCGAGCTAATCAACTATTTTGATCCCGAATGCTCGGTTCTGCGGATACCGCTTGACCCCTCCAAAACCCCGGCGCAAAACGCCCAGAAGTATTTTAAAGAATACCGCAAGGCCCAGACCGCCGAACGAATACTTGCGGAGCAGATAACGCGCGGCGAGATGGAGCTTAAATATATCGATACCGTTTTCGACGCCCTGTCACGCGCCAAAACCTTTGGCGAACTGAGCGGGCTTCGTGACGAGCTGGCGGCCGGCGGATACATGAAGCTGCAGCGTCACAAGCAAAAGCCGCCCGCCCCGCTCGGGCCGCTTGAATTCCGCTCGGACGACGGTTTTGCCATACTTGTAGGCAGAAACAACATACAAAATGACCGCCTGACACTCAAAACCGCAAGGGCAAGCGACATCTGGTTTCACACCAAAAATATCCCCGGTTCTCATGTTATCGTACACGCAAGGGGCGTTACGCCCCCCGACCGTACGTTCGAGCAGGCGGCGATACTCGCGGCCCTTCATTCAAAGGCGGCGGCTTCCCGTCAGGTCCCGGTGGATTATACAGAGGTCAGGCATGTCAAAAAGCCGGCGGGCTCGCCCCCCGGAATGGTTGTTTATGAAGCCCACCGCACCGCCTATGTGACCCCCGACCCCTCCCTTGCCGAAAGACTGAAAAAGGAATAATTCCTGCACCGAAAAGGGCGCACATAAACCGTGCGCCCATCTATTTTTTATGTTTATTGAGCAAACGCTGCTGCAGTTTTTTGACCCTGTCACGGCGGGTTGATGTCTCTTCTGCATCAATCCGCCACTTTTCATCTTCAAATATCACCACGTCGCCCTGACGCGCATTATCGGGCAGCAGGCTACGCAAAACATCCATGCTGTTCCGCTCGTCATCCTGCAAAACCGCAAATTCTCCTTCAAACCTGTCGATTGAATATTTCAAATCAGATATCACCTTTAACCCTTTTCTGTTTTAATGGCTATCCTTTTTTTGTCGCACAACACGGTTACCGTTCCGTTAATATCGGTTCGATAGTAATCGATTTCCCTGCTTTTAAGCAATGACAGGGTTTCCGAATGGGGATGCTTGTATCTGTTGCCCACGCCGCAGGAAATTACGGCATAAGAGGGGGAAACCGCCTTGATAAATGCCGGCTGTGATGATGAGGAGCTTCCGTGGTGGCCAATCTTTATAAAATCGGCCTTTACATCGGCATTGTTCTTCATCAGCGCGTTTTCGGCCTCGTTTTCGGCGTCGCCCATAAAGAGAAACCGGAATTCGCCGAAATCAATACGGCAGACAACCGACATGTTGTTGGTGGAATTAAACTCCCCGACCGGCCCCAGTATGTTTACTGCCGCCTCTCCGAGTGTAAACCGGCTGCCGGGCACGGCCTCGGTTACCTCCACATCCTTGTTGTCAAGCGCTTCGAGCATATCAATATATGTCCTTGTTGTCGGAGTGATGCTGTCCGGCATTATCGACATGATGAAATTTTCAATCGGAATCTCGTTTATGACAACATCCATTCCCCCGATATGATCTGCATCGGGATGGGTCGCAATCACATAATCAAGGGATTCAACCCCCTGACTGCGGATAAAATTCACGACATCATCGCCGTCGCCGTTCTCGCCTGCGTCTATCAGAAGGGTCTCCCCTTTATTCAACACCAGAATCGAATCGGCGTTGCCGACATCAATCACATATATACCGAGGGTATCGGCTGTTTGGGCAACCGCCGCGCTTGCTGCGCTTTTGGAGTTCGCGCCGCCGATATTCAACGAGCATGACGAGGACAGCAGGGCAAGGATTAAAAGGTATAGCGATAATCTCGCGCCAAGCTTTTTAATATACGCCATCCTGCTCACTTCCCTTTTTTATAGCTTCCGCCCATATTTCTTTTTACCTTTGAGCCCTTTTTTACTCTGACTTTTTCCGTCCGTTTATCGTTACGGGGAGCGGAAACCAGACAATTGGGACCGTTTCCTATCAAGTCAGACCTTCCCGCAGATTTCAAAGCGGCAATCACCGTTTCGCGGTTCTGTGGCTTGAAATACTGCAAAAGCGCGCGCTGCTTTGCCTTCTCCTCGGGGGTGCGCGGAACATAAACCGACTTTAGGGTATACGGGTCAAGACCGGTATAAAACATACAGGTCGATATCGTGCCGGGGGTCGGATAAAAATCCTGTACCTGCTCGGGACGAAGCCCCTCTTTTTTCAAAAATACCGCCAGCTCGATTGCGTCGCGGATGGTGCTCCCCGGATGGGAGGACATCAGATAGGGAACAAGATACTGCTTCTTTCCGACGCTTTTGGTCAGCTCGTAAAAGCGTTTTTGAAAATTTTTATAGGTTTCGATCGAGGGCTTGCCCATCAGGTCGAGTACGGGGGTTGAGCAATGCTCCGGCGCAACCTTGAGCTGACCGCTCACATGATACTCGACCAGCTCCTTAAAAAAGGTGTCGTCCGGATCGGACATGAGATAGTCAAAGCGGATGCCCGATCGGATGAAAACCTTTTTTATGCCGGGCAGCATACGCATGCGGCGGAGAATCTGAAGATATTCGCTGTGGTTCGGCTTGACCGAGGGGCATATCTTTGGCGCCAGACACTTTTTGCCCTTGCACAGGCCTTTGGTAAGCTGGGCTTTACAGGAGGGCTGCCGAAAATTTGCCGTCGGTCCGCCGACATCGTGAATATACCCCTTGAAATCCGGCATCTTGCTTATATTCTCGGCCTCGCGCAGAACCGATTGCTCGCTGCGGCTTGTTATCTGCCGCCCTTGATGGTAGGCGATTGAGCAGAAGTTGCACGCCCCGAAGCAGCCGCGGTTGTGGGTTATCGAGAATTTGACCTCCTCGATTCCCGGAACCCCGCCGAGGGGTATATATGACGGGTGGTAATCCCGCTCATAGGGCAGTTCATATATCCTGTCGATTTCATCCCGTGTCAAGGGCGGCATGGGCGGATTTTGCACCACCATCTTGTCGCCGTGACGCTGTATGACCGTTTTGCCTCTGACCGCGTCCTGCTCGTCCTGCTGGATACGGCAGGATATTGCATACTGTTTTTTATCCTGCTGTACAAGCGAAAGCCCCGGACATTCGGCGCAGGGGCGGGGGACGTATTCGCGCACAGGAAGGGCATAAGCCGTTCCGCGCACATCATTAATGTCGGATACCCGCTCGCCCTTTGAAAGCCGGCGGGCAATCTCGACCGTCTGTTTTTCGCCCATGCCGTATACGAGGATATCCGCCCCGCTATCGATAAGGATTGAGGGGCGAACCGCATCGTCCCAGTAATCATAATGGGCAAATCGTCTAAGAGAAGCCTCCAGCCCGCCTATTATAATCGGCAGGTCGGGGAAGCTTTCGCGAATTTGGCGGCAGTATACTATGGTCGCCCTGTCGGGTCTTGCTCCCGCCTTGCCGCCCGGGGTATATGCGTCGTCGCTGCGCTTTCTTTTTGCGGCGGTATAATGCGCCACCATCGAGTCAATATTGCCGCCCGTCACAAAAAAGCCCAGTCGGGGTCGACCGAACCTCAAAAAGTCCTTCGGGCTTTGGGGCTGGGGAAGAACGCAGACGCGCAACCCCTCAGCCTCAAGCACCCGGGTTATAATCGCAATGCCAAAGCTGGGATGGTCAACATAGGCGTCGCCCGTAACCGCGACGACATCCGGCACATCCCAACCTCTGTCATTCATCTCCTGTTTTGTTATGGGTAAAAAAGGCATAATCGCCCCCTGTTAGTCTTCATCGTCGCTGCGGTTCATGTTCATCTCGAGCCACTGCTGTCGGGTTATCAAAACCTGTCTGGGCTTGCTCCCTTCATAGGGACCGACAATCCCTCGCTTTTCCATATCGTCAATCAGCCGTCCGGCGCGGGCATACCCGAGACGCAGCCGCCTTTGGAGCAGGGACGTCGACGCCACCCCGCTCTCAATCACCACTTCGACGGCCTGGGGAAGCATTTCGTCCGAGCTTTCGTCGCCATCATCGTCAAGGCCTGATTTAGACTGGGATTTGCCTGCCGCAGCCGCCTGACGGTCAATCTCCTCGATGACCTTATCGTCATATTCGTGTTCCTCCGCAGCCTTCAGATATCTTACAACCGATTCCACCTCGCGGTTGCTGACAAAGCATCCCTGAATACGCATGGGCTTGGTTACCCCTATCGGCATAAACAGCATGTCGCCTCGTCCGAGAAGCTTTTCCGCCCCTCCGGAATCCAAAATAGTCCTTGAATCAACCGCAGAGGCAACGGTCAATGCAAGGCGCGACGGGATGTTTGCTTTTATCAAGCCTGTGATAACATCAACCGACGGGCGCTGTGTGGCAATAACTAGATGCATGCCTGCGGCGCGCGCCATCTGTGCAAGTCGGATTATGGCGTCTTCAACCTCGTTTGCGGCGGCCATCATCAAGTCTGACAGCTCGTCTATCACAATAAGAATAAGCGGCATTGTGTGGAGGGTATCGCTCCTGCGCGCCAGTTCATTGTATGAATCCAGATCGCGCACATTGTTTTCGGCAAACAGCTTATATCGGTTGAGCATCTCGGTGACAGCCCATCCCAGCGCCCCCGCCGCCTTGCGCGGGTCGGTGACCACCGGAACCAGCAGGTGGGGAATCCCGTTATACACCCCGAATTCAACCTGTTTGGGGTCGATTAAAATCATTCGGACGTCGTTGGGAGACGCTTTATACAGCACGCTTTGAATCATTGAGTGGGTGCAGACCGATTTGCCCGAACCGGTTGTGCCCGCAATAAGCAGATGGGGCATTCTCGCAAGGTCGGCAATCACAGTTTTTCCGCTTATATCCTTGCCGAGAGCGACGGCAAGGGGACTTTTGGCGCCCATAAACTCCTTGGAATCAATAATCTCGCGCAGGCAGACGACCGACGAGCTGCGGTTGGGCACCTCGATGCCCACCGCCGCCTTGTTCGGGATAGGGGCTTCTATACGGACGCCTGAGGTTGCAAGCCTTAAGGCAATGTCGTCCGAAAGCCCGGTGATACGGCTTATTTTCACCCCGGCGCTAGGCTCAAGATCGTACCTCGTCACTGTAGGCCCGCGTGAAATATCGACTACACGCGTACTTATACCGAAATCTTTAAGCGTCTTTACCAAAAGCTCGGCCGTGGTCTTTTGCTCTTGTTCGGCAGAGCTGTCGTCCGCAACCCGCCTGTCGTCAAGCAGCGCCAGCGGCGGATAGTGATAGCTGTCGTCATTTTGAGTCGGGGCGGACTCCTTTTTTGTCTGGACGGGCTTGTCCGAATCGTCGGCAGACGCCTCCACCTCGGACAACGCCTCGGTAAGCTTGTTCGGCTCCTGATTGGCACTCAGCGGTTCTTCCATCTCGTTCAGGCTCTGCGCCGCCCGCACAAAAGCCTCCAGCTTTTCGGATTTTACCGGATGCTCGGGCATTTCTATATATCCATCGCCCAGGTCAATATCTATCTCGGCATCCTTTTCATGGTTTGCAAAGGCGGTTTCAATCGACTCCTTGGCCTTCTTGACCGGCGAGAACATGGCCTTGAACAGGGCAATCAATGTTGTTCCCGTAACCAGCATTAAAAATACCAATATCAGCAGGATTATGATTATTTTTGAGCCGATATCGGTAAACAGGCGTTCGAGCGGATAGCCCAAGAGAACCCCGATAACCCCGCCGCCGTGGTTTTTCTTGCCTTCGGCAAAGCCCTGACTTACGGCTTTGAAAAAGGATATATTGTCGGCACGATACAGGAATATCTGGATTGCGCTTGCAAGCATGGCTATCAGCATGACGCACTGCCACAGCTTGGCGCTTATACTCACGACAGGTTTTTCGAGCGCAATGATTACCGCAATATAAATCATCAAGGCCGGAAGTATGTATGCGCAGACGCCGAACATCCCGAGTATTGTCCCATGAATAACCCCCCATAGACTGCCCCCGGGGATAATTGCCATGCAGAGCAGCAGTATGGCCGAGGCAAAAATCAAAACAGCCGATGTCTGCCGTCTTGCCTTGACAGCGCTGGCGCTGCCCTCGGTCTTTTCGGGTTTTCTTTTCTGCGTATGCCTCGGTTTTGACCTCTTTTTTGTAGCAGGCATAACGGAATCATTCCTTTCCGCAAATATCTATACATTAAAGACGGGTATGTAAGGTATGAGCATTGCCCATACATTATGCTTGGTTCGGTGTATTCATTTCCTCAATCATATCATATAAAGCTGAGATTGACTTTGATAAAGAGCCCAGTTCGTTTACAAGCCCCTCGTCCACTGCCGATTTACCGTCGAGAACACTGCCGATATCCAGAACAAGCTCGTCGGTCTTCATGCAAAGCTCAATATACCGCTCCTTTGTCATGTCCGAATTGTCGGCGACAAAGCCCGCAATGCGGTCCTGCATCCTCTGAAAATAGGTGAAGGTCTGGGGAACCCCGATGGTAAGCCCCGTCATACGAACAGGGTGGAGGGTCATGGTCGCGGTCGGCGCGATAAACGAACGCTTTGCGGCAACCGCCAGCGGAACTCCGATTGAATGACCGCCCCCGAGTACAAGGGATACCGTCGGCTTTTTCATTCCCGAAATCAGTTCGGCAATCGCAAGTCCGGCCTCGATATCGCCGCCAACCGTATTGAGAATAATCAGAAGCCCCTCAATAACCGGACTTTCCTCAACCGCTATAAGCTGGGGAATTATATGCTCATATTTTGTGGATTTATTGTTTGACGGAAGAAGATAATGTCCCTCGACCTGTCCGATTATGGTAAGGCAGTGGATGACATGTTTCCCGCTTGTTGTAACCGAGCCTGTGTCGGTAAGCTGTCCCAGTTGTCTGCGAAGCTCCTCCGCCTCTGCCGGCGCCTGCCGGATGTCTCCCTGGTCACCCTGTTCATCCGGGTTTTGTTCGGCTTGTCCGTCTTGATTGTTCTTGTATTCACAAAGGTTCTGCATTGAGAATCCTCCTCCTTTTCATCTAGTAATGCCCGAAAAGGAGGCAGTTTATGCGATTTCAGGGTGATTGCGGTCAGGTGTTTACCGCCCTTTTGGTATCGTCCGAGGATTTCGCCTGTGTTTTTGTTTCACGCGGCCGGTCGCCTTGTGCCATCCGTGCATTGGCAAGCATCAGCTTGATGCGGTTCTCCTGATTGATTCGGGTTGCGCCGGGATCATAGTCAATGGCAACGATATTCGCCTGCGGCAGGTTGTTCTTGATTTTGCGTATCATACCCTTGCCCACTACATGATTCGGCAGGCAGCCGAAAGGCTGGGTACATACAATATTATTTATTCCGGAATCGATAAGCTCCAGCATTTCGCCGGTCAAGAGCCAGCCCTCGCCCATCTTGTTGCCGTAACCGAGATACTCGCCCGCCAGCTTTTTCAGATGGTCGAATGTACAGGGAGGGCGGAATTCGGGATACCGTTTCACAGCGGCTATCATATAGCCCTGCAGCCTTTTTATATACCATTCCAAAAAGCCCGCCCCGATATATGTCAGCAGCTTGCCGCCGTAAAGCTTGTGATCCTCAACCCTGTTATTGGCTTTAAATATAATGAAATCCGTAACTCCCGGGACAACCGGTTCGCAGTCCTCGGAACGCAGAAATTCCTCAAGGTTGTTGTTCCCGAGGGGGGCGTATTTTATATAAATCTCGCCCACTATCCCAACCTTCACCTTGGGTACGCGATTAAGCGGAATTGAAGCGAAATCATCCACAATCCTGTTGAAATTCTCGCGGATATGCTCCGTTTTGAAGCTGCCCTTGCCCTTGAATTCGTCGGTCAGCCGCCTTACCCATTTTTCAATCCTCCGGTCGGTTTCGCCCTCGATAATCTCATACGGTCTGCACTGGTTGGCCATCAGCACAATCAAATCGCCGTAAATCATGGCGTAGGCCATCTGCCGAATCTTTTTGAAATCCAGCGAAAAGCCGGGGTTTTTTTCAAGACCCGATAGGTTGACCGAAACCACCGGAATATAGTCGTAGCCCGCCCGGTGAAGCGCCTTTCTCAGTAGGTGAATGTAGTTAGACGCACGGCAGCCCCCGCCGGTCTGGGTAATCAGCAGTCCTATCTTATGCGGGTCGTATTTGCCGCTCTTGACAGCGTCGATAAGCTGACCTATCACCAGCAAGGCGGGGTAGCAGGTGTCGTTGTGGACGTATTTCAGCCCCTCATCCACTATTCCTCTGTGATTTGTCGTGAGCAAATCTATCTTATATCCGTGAAGCTCAAAAATTTCCTTGAGCATGGTGAAATGTACCGGAAGCATCTGGGGCATCAGCAGGGTGTATTCCCGCTTCATTTCTTCGGTGAAAAGCAAGCGCCCCTGTTCGTTATACACGAGTTCGGCCATTGGGATTCTCCTTTAGTATCAGTTCTCGCCCTCCCGGCGCGCCTCAATGGCAGCCAGCAGACTGCGTATTCTAATGCGTACCGCGGCGAGGTTGTTGATTTCATCTATTTTAAGCTGTGTATAAAGCTTTCCGCCTTCTTCGAGAATAGAGCGCACCTCGTCGGTGGTGATAGCGTCGATGCCGCAGCCGAAGGATACAAGCTGGACCAACTGCATATCGGGCTGGGTATTGACATAATCGGACGCGCAGTATAGGCGGCTGTGATATGTCCACTGGTTGAGGACATGGACCGGGCGGCGGGGCTGCTTGTATGCCAACGCGTCCTCGGTCACTACCGCAAGACCGAAGGATGCGATAAGCGAGTCGATTCCGTGGTTAATCTCGGGGTCGGCGTGATACGGACGGCCTGCCAGAACAATAATCTGATTGCCGTTTTTGCGGGCCTCCTCGATTATCCTTTCGCCTCTTTCATGGAGGATGCTGCAATATGCGTCATATGCCTTGAATGCCGCTCTTGAAGCCGACTTGACCTCGCCGGCGGGTATACCGAACATCTCGCCGAAATAGTCGGCGGCCTTCTTTGCAAAATCACGCGGACGGTGCATCCCGAAATAGGGGTTGAGATACCGCACCTTTTTCAGCCCGCTGACATTAGCTTCAATAAGTTCGGGGTAATATGCCACGACCGGGCAGTTATAGTGGTTATCCCCTTTGCCCTCGTCAAAGTTATAGGGCAGACATGGGTAGAATATGGCGTCGACGTCCATCTCGAGCAGCTTTTCTATATGCCCGTGTATAATCTTCGCGGGATAGCAGACGGTGTCGGACGGGATGGTGTGCTGTCCGTAGGAGTAGAGCGCCCGCGAGGACTCGGGCGAGAGGACCACCTCGAAACCAAGCCTTGTGAAGAAGGTGTACCAAAACGGCAGATTTTCAAGCATATTGAGGGCAAACGGAAGGCCGATCCGCCCGCGGTGGTTTTCACCGCCCGAGAGCGACCGCAGATAGTCGTATTTCCATTTCATGAGATTTGGCATTCCGGTATTCTTGCCCTTGCCAAGCGGGCGTTCGCAGCGGTTGCCCGATATGAACCGGCGACCTCCGCTGAATGTATTTATGGTTAGATGGCAGTTGTTTCCGCAAAGCCCGCACTGTGAGGATTTTGCGGTGTGGCTGAATTTCTCCAACTCCTCAAGGCCGAGGATCCCGCTCTTTTCAAGATGAAGCGAACGGGCGTACAGGGCGGCCCCGTACGCCCCCATAATACCGGCAATTGTCGGGCGGGTGACCTCAGTACCCAACTCAAGCTCAAAGCTGCGCAGAACCGCGTCGTTCAGGAAGGTGCCGCCCTGCACCACGATATGCCGACCCAGCTCTGACGGGCTGGAGGCGCGTATGACCTTATAGATTGCGTTTTTGACAATGCTTATAGAGAGTCCCGCCGAAATATCGTCCACTCCGGCGCCTTCCTTTTGCGCCTGCTTGACCGATGAATTCATAAATACGGTGCATCTTGAGCCGAGGTCGACCGGCTTTTCGGCGAACAGCCCCAGCTTTGCAAAATCGGCGATAGAATAGCCCAGAGCCTTTGCAAAGGTTTCGATAAACGAGCCGCATCCGGACGAGCACGCCTCGTTCAGCAGGATGCTGTCAATCGCGCGGTTGCGTATCTTGAAGCACTTCATATCCTGACCGCCGATGTCTATGATAAAATCAACCTTCGGGTTGAAATGGGCCGCCGCGCGGTAATGCGCGACCGTTTCAACCAGCCCGTTGTCAATATTAAAGGCGTTTTTTACAAGGTCCTCTCCGTATCCGGTCGCCGCGCTTCCCTTGATGGTCACCCGGTCACCGAAGCGGCGGTATATCTCCTTCAGCTGTTCGAGCACAACCGCAACCGGATTGCCGCCGTTCGAGGCATAGTATGTATAAAGCAATCCGCCGTCGGGCGTTATCAGGACCAGCTTTGTGGTAGTCGAACCGGCGTCCACACCGAGATAGGCGTCGCCGCGATAGCCGTCGGCATCGACTTCGGGGGGGCGGTTGGCGTTATGGCGCGCCGTGAACTCCTCATACTCCTCCTTCGACTTGAAAAGGGGCGGCAGGGTGTTGGTTGTATTTTTAACGGCGGAGGCGTTTTGTATCCGACGCAAAACCTCATCAAACTCCATTGGAGCGATATTTCCGGCGTAGACCCCCGCCCCGACCGCCACAAAAACATCGGCGTTGTCGGGAAAAACCGCTTCTTCGGGAGTCAGCTTCAGGGTTTCGACAAACCGTTTGCGCAGCCCGCTCAGGAAGAAAAGCGGCCCCCCGAGAAACAGCACATTGCCCTTGATTTCGCGTCCCTGCGCCAGTCCGGATATGGTCTGGTTGACAACGGCCTGAAAGATGCTGGCCGCAATATCCTCCTTGCGCGCACCCTGATTCAAAAGAGGCTGGATATCGGTTTTGGCAAAGACTCCGCAGCGCGAAGCAATCGAATAGAGCTTTTCGTATTTCTCGCTCAAAGTATTGAGTTCGTCTGGGGTAACATTAAGAAGGGTCGCCATCTGGTCGATAAACGCCCCGGTGCCCCCCGCGCAGGAGCCGTTCATCCGCTCCTCCAGACCGCCGGTGAAAAATATAATCTTGGCATCCTCGCCCCCAAGCTCGACAACCACATCGGTTGAGGGGTAAAAGCGTTCCACCGCGCCGGCAGTAGCGAAAACCTCCTGTACGAACTCGAGATTTGCCGCCTTGGCAACCCCGAGCCCGGCAGAACCGGTGACGGCAACCTGAACCTCGCTTCCGCTAAGCTTTAGACCGAGCATCGCCAGCATTTCCGCGGTTTTTTCTCTCACCTTGGACATATGTCTTTCGTAGGTCTTGAAGATTATTTCATCACGGTCGTCGAGCAATACCACCTTGACGGTGGTCGATCCTATGTCAATTCCAATACGCAAATTGGAACCTCCTATAACAAGATAAATCCTGAGATGATGCGGTTCGTATTCCCCGCGAACAGGCCCACTCCCCCATACTATTCGTTAATTATATCATTTAGGTTTTAAAAGGGCAAGCATAAGAAGGCCGGGGTAACAATTACCGCAAGACAAGCACGATACCATTATATTCACCAAGTGTAAAATTGAATACAAAAGATGAGTCCGAAAAAGAATGGAGCTGACTCACAATGGGAAGTTGTGTGTAAGCCTTATAGCTACACTATGATTTCCGCCGGTTCAGCCGTAATTTTTTCAAATGCCGGATTTAAACTTTTTATTTGAAGCGTAAATACCAAAAACCCGCTAAAGAAGCGGGTTTTTGGACGGGTTGTGGTGGAGACGAAGAGGATCGAACTCTCGACCTTACGGATGCGAACCGTACGCTCTCCCAGCTGAGCTACGCCCCCGAATATTTAATACGGATACCATTGTGTGATATATATTAGACGAAAAGAGGGTAATTGTCAATAGCCGATAAGCAGGATAAAACTATCATTTGCAAAAAACGTGAAGTCAAAACCCCCGGTTCAGCTTGGCCGGGGGTTTATCGGTTTTGGCACGGACAAGACGCGTCAAAACAGGATAAAGCCACAAAAAGGAACGACAACTTTTCGCAAGAAAAACGTCGTTCCTTTTTGTGGGATTCTATGGTTATATATGGTTTATTTTATATGCGGTTATTCAATGCGGGTTTTCCACAAGCCGTGCAGGTTGCAGTAGGCGTATGCGGCAATCGGCTCGTCGTCCTCGAAAACAAAGACGGCATTCGGGGCTTCGCCGGGCTCGAGGCTCTTGCGCTGGCCGCCGCGGGCGGTTTCTATGTAAATCCATTCGATGAAATGCTCGGGCACCATGGGATGGTCGGCGCTCCCCACGTTGACCTCGATGCGGTTTTTGTCCGCCTTTATAAACGGAAGATGCTTTTCCCTTGACGCTTCGACCGTATTCGGAACAAGCTCCTCCATCTCCTCGCCGCAGCAGACGACAGCAACCCCCGCGTTATACACCATGCCCGTAATATTCCCGCAATGCCTGCAAATGAAAAACTTCTGCTCGCTGCGCATAGATATCTCTCCTTTTTTATTATCTTATTTGAATAATACCACATGTTTTTAATTCTGTAAATATTATAATTTTATAATTGTTACAAAATTATACGACTTTAAGGCTTTAAAAGTTTGGTTTTAAAAACGCAGCTTCGTATAAACAGGCAAAAAGATGAAATAATAATAACAAATTATCGGAAAGGGGTTTGATATAAAATCGACGGTTCTCAAGGCCCGCAAAACCCTTTGTTCGGGCATGATATCCCAATGGGGTTTGGCATGGCGCTGGCTCAGAATCCCAAGGCCATGAACTATTTCTCGTCCCTGCCGGAAAGTCAGAGAAAGGCTATCATACAGGCTACCCACGGGATAAAATCCAAACAGGAAATGCGCGATTATGTCAATAATCTCGTGAACAACAGCTTTACAGGCTAGACCCCGGAATCAGGGCGGCCGTACCGGAACATGCGGGCGGCCGCTTTTTTTAGGTTTTAGCCTGCTTTGCCGCGACTTGTTTGCATCAAAACCAACAAACAAGTTTCAAGATTTCTTTACGCTCATGCCGCGGGGCACCTACTTTCGGACGGCCGAAAGTAGGCAAAGACCGCTGGGGAGGGTTTCGATTCCCTCCCCAGACCCCTCCGCAAACGACCAAAGGCTCCGCCTTTGGAATCCGCAGATTGTGGTAAATGATAAAATTCAAATTCTATCGAAGAGGATAGAGCAAGTGATACTCTTTAAAGAGTCGGTTGGTCAAGTGATATTATAGAAAGAACTTTCGGCGTGTCTTGAAATGTTTTGACGGTAATATTCCCTTATAGCGCATCGGCTAAGCCGACGGTATTGACCGTATTTATAAATTATTGGGCTTTTTATCTGGAAATAGCCCTCGTTTTACGCTATACTGATAAAAAATACATATTCAGACATTCAGGGTATTTATTCGGGCTTTTTGCCCGTAAAGAGGAGCGGATTATGAGATTTTTGCATCTGTCCGACCTGCATTTAGGGAAAACCGTCCTCGAAGCCCCCATGATCGAGGACCAGCGGGCGGCGCTTGAGGCCGCCGTCGCCGCCGCCGTCGAGCATAAAGCGGAGGCGGTCGTAATCGCGGGCGACATTTACGACCGTTCGGTGCCGCCGGCCGAAGCTGTCCGCCTTTTTGACGATTTTATAAGTGAACTGAGCGTACGCGGGATTGCCGTGCTTGCCGTTTCGGGGAATCACGATTCCCCCGAACGTCTGGAGTTCGGCAGCAGGCTTTTTGCCGGACGAGGGGTGCATATTGCCGGTTATTATGACGGGACATTGCGGCGGGTTGATCTGAGCGACCGGTACGGGTCGGTTCATTTTTATCTGCTGCCGTTTATAAAGCCCGCCATGGTGCGCGCCATGTCGGGCGAGGAGGTCGGGAACACGGACGAGGCCGTGCGGGCGGCTTTGCGGGATTTCCGGGAGTCGGATACCTCCGGACGTCATGTGCTGATAGCCCACCAGTTTGTCTGCGCCGGAGAGCAGGCTCCCGAAACATGCGATTCGGAAACCGCGTCGGTCGGCGGGAGCGACAATGTCGATGTTTCCTGCTTCGACGGGTTTGATTATGTCGCGCTCGGACACCTGCACCGATCCCAGCGCATAGGCAGGGATACCGTGCGTTATTCTGGTTCTCCTCTTAAATATTCCCTGTCCGAGGTGCGGCACGTCAAGAGCTTCACGCTTGTCACCCTCGGTCAAAAGGGTGAAATCGAGATTGAGCAACTTCCGGTAACCCCTTTGCGCGACCTGCGCAGAATCAGGGGGCGGCTTGAGGAGCTTATTGCGGCGGTCGGGGAAAATCCGTCCGATTCCGATGACTACATACACGCCGTGCTTACCGGCCCCGACGTGCTCGACCCGGCTGCAAGGCTCAGGATGGTGTATCCCAACCTGCTCCATGTCGAGATTGAGCAGCGCGGGCGGGAGCTTGATGAGCGGGCTGAATATGACCCGATGGAACATAAAACCGAGGACGAACTGTTTGAGGATTTCTTTATGCATGTCCACGGCAGAGGGCTTGACGACGACCAGCGGGCGGTAATCCAAGACGTCATATCGCGCGTGAAGGGAGGGGACGAGGAATGAAGCCGCTCAAGCTGACCCTGAGCGCGTTCGGCCCCTATGCTGGGGTGCAGACGGTAGATTTCGCCCCCTTTAACGGGCGCGGGCTGTTTTTGATTGCGGGCGATACCGGCGCGGGAAAGACCACGAT
>JAAYKB010000021.1 GCA_012522615.1 Clostridiales bacterium | reverse complement strand
CTGTTTTGTTCCCACCCATCTGAATCGCAATCCGAAGCTGTTTTCGCAGGCCAAGGAATACTGCAGGGCCGGAGGAAATATCGACCTTACCGCGGGGGAAACGGCGGGGATTTCGGTCCCGGACGCGGTTGCCGCCCTTCTGAGCGAGGGCGCCGACGTCGGCAGGGTCACCGTCAGCTCGGACGCGAACGGGAGTGTGCCGGGCGGGGGTATAAGCAGTATCGGCTCTTTATATCGGGATGTTGTCGGCTGTATCAGGAAGGGGGTTCCTCCCGAGACTGCTTTCGGTCTTGTGACCGAGAATGTCGCCGGGGTTTTGAAGCTTCATCGAAAGGGTCGGATTTGCGAGGGCGGCGACGCCGATATTCTGGTGACGGATAAAAATTACGAAATCAAGATGCTGTTTTCCAAAGGCAGGCTTCTTGTGAAAAATAATTAGCGCAAGCGTGGTGGTGCAGGGTTGAAAAACAAGGGTTGTTTAATCATAATCGGCGGGGCCGAGGATAAAAAGGGCGACAGTGTGATATTAAAGCAGGCGCCGGAAATGCTTATGGAAAATGATATTCTGACCGTTTTGACTACCGCAACCGAACAACCGCGGGAAACGGGGCAGGATTATCACGAAGCCTTTACCCGCCTCGGGGTCGAAAACGTCCGGATTCTGAATATCAACACGCGGGATGACGCCGACAACGAGGACAACTGCAGGCTTATCGACAATTCGCGCTGCATATTTATGACGGGCGGCGACCAGCTCAGGATAACAAGTATTCTCGGGGGCACCCGGGCGTATAAGGCAATCAAGGAGTTGTACCGCTCGGGCGGCATTATTATGGGAACAAGCGCCGGCGCGTCGGTCATGAGCTCGACAATGATTGTCCAGGGAAACGATAATGAGCCTGCGCGGAAATGCACCTTGAAGATGGCGCCGGGTCTGGGGTTGTTCGAGGGGGTCATCATCGACCAGCATTTTGACCAGCGCGGCAGGTTCGGGCGGCTGTTGTGCGGGGTGGCGGAAAATCCGGATATACTTGGTATCGGGATTGACGAGGATACCGCGATAAAGCTCCGCCCGGACATGCATTTTGAGATTATCGGTTCAAACTCTGTTACCGTGATTGACGGCAAGACCATCCAAAGCTCCAATGTATCCGAGCTTAATCCGAATGAAATCCTTGCAATCATGGGGGTCACGGTGCATGTCCTCCCGCAGGGGTACGGTTTTAATCTTGAGAACAGAAAGGTTATGCGTTTAAAGGATGAATGAGCATATTAAGATACTCGACTTTGTGACCTATCTTGGGCGGAATATATACAGCTCCAGACCGGTTATGAAGATGGTCGTCGATATCGGGAAATACAAGGACATCCCGACAAAGGATATCAAGGGGTTTAACGAGCGGCTTTTGAAGGCTTTTCCGGGAATTAAAAAGAACTGTTGCGGGCTTGGGTATGAGGGCGGCTTTCTCGAAAGGCTGAACAGCGGTACCTATATCGCCCATGTACTCGAGCATGTAATACTCGAGATGCAATCGATGCTGGGCTATGACGTGCGTTACGGGAAGACCCGGATGACCGAAAAGCCGACCGAATACTATCTTGTGTACGAGTATGCCAACGAGGTCTGCGGTCTGGAATGCAGCAAGACCGCCGTATTTATATTGAATTATTTTATCAACGACAGGGATGTTGAGATCAGCGAGTTTCTCGATTACCTCAAAAAGGTGTCGGTAAACGCCGAGCTCGGGCCGAGTACAAGCGCCATCGTAAACGAGGCCAAAAGAAGGGGTATTCCGGTAACCAGAATCGGGAACGAAAGCCTTGTCAGGCTCGGGTACGGCAGGTACAGCAGGATTATCGAATCCACCCTGACCGACGCCACGCCCTGCATCTCGGCAGATATATCGTCAAACAAGCAGCTTGCGAAGGCCATTCTCAGCGAGCATCACATCCCCGTCCCGTACGGCAAGGTGGTTTATTCGGAAATTTCGGCTGTGATTGCGGCCAACCAGCTCGGGATGCCGGTTGTCATGAAGCCGTTTGACGGAAATCAGGGTAAAGGCGTATACCTTGACTTGAATGACGAGGCTGAAATCAAGCATGCCTTTCGGGAGGCGAGCAGATACAGCAACGGGATTATTGTCGAGAAGTTTGTTTCGGGAAGGGATTACCGCATTCTGGTGGTCGGCGACAAGGTCAGCGCGGTTGCCGAACGCCTGCCCGCCATGGTTATAGGTGACGGCGTCCATACCGTCAGGCAGCTTGTCGATATTGTAAACAGCGATGAGAACCGCGGCGAAAGCCATGAAAAGCCGCTTACAAAAATCAGGCTGGACGGGGTTGCCGAGGGGCTTCTTGAAAAGATGGGGATGACGGCCGACTCGGTTCCCGAAAAGGGGCAGGTCGTAAAGCTGAGAACCAACGGGAATCTGAGCACCGGCGGCACCTCTATCGACTGCACCGACATCATACATCCCGAGAATACCGAGCTTGCGGTTCTTGCCGCCAACGCCATCGGGATTGACATTGCCGGAATCGACGTTGTCACCGAGGACATATCCAAGCCGCTTTCCGAGACGGGGGGCGCGGTTGTCGAGGTCAACACCGCCCCGGGGATACGGATGCATCTCTATCCCAGCAAGGGCAAGTCCCGAAACGTCGCGGCCGATATTGTGGACCACCTTTTCCCCGACAAGGAGTCGTACCGCTTCCCTATCGTTTCGGTGACCGGAACCAACGGCAAGACCACAACCGTGCGGCTTATCAGCCACGTGCTGTCCCTTTCGGGCAGAGCGGTCGGGATGACAAGCACGAGCGGCAGCTATGTCGGCGGCAGATGCATATGCAAGGGCGACAATTCCGGACCGCGCAGCGCAAGAACCCTGCTCTCGAACAAGGCGATTGACGTCGCCGTTCTCGAGACCGCCCGGGGGGGCATCATCCGCGAAGGGCTGGGCTATGATTCAGCCGACGTCGGTATTATTCTTAATATAACCGACGACCATCTAGGCATTGGTGAAATCGAAACATTGGAGGATCTCGCGTTTGTAAAATCGGTCGTTACCGAAGCCGTCAAGAAGGACGGCTATGCGGTATTTAACGCCGACGACGGTATGACTCCGTATTTGCTGGGCAGGACAAAGGCCGATGTAATACTGTTTTCCAAAAGCGGGATGTTTTGCGAGGATTACAGGTCTTTTATCCATATATATACCCAGGATGACTGGCTTAAAATCAGGGACAGGGATAAAATCATCAATATCGTCCGGGTGTCGGACATCCCCCTGACGCTGGGCGGGATCATCGAGTGCAATATCGAAAATTCCCTTGCCGCGGCCGCCGCGCTTTACGCCCTGAGGGTTCCGTTTCATGTAATTGCCGAGGGTTTAAAATCCTTCGAGATGAACTCCGGCCGTTTCAGCCTGTACGATTTGAAGGATTTTCGGGTTATGCTCGATTACGGCCACAACCTCGCCGGATACCAGCAGGCGGTCAAGGCGTGTAAAGGCCTCGGTTATTCAAGGCTTGTGGGAGTCATCGGAATGCCGGGCGACCGGAACGACGATTCCATCAAGGCTGTCGGCAGACTGTGCTGCAAGGTGTTTGACCGTATTTACATCAAGGAGGACCTTGATAAAAGGGGCCGCAAAAGCGGCGAGGTCGCGAACCTTTTATATAACGAGGCGCTCAAACACGGGTATGACAGAGACCGGGTTGTAATCATCGAGAATGAGCTGGACGCCCTTAAAGAGGCGGTTGAAAACGCCCGAAAGGATGATCTGATTGTGGTCTTTTACGAAAGGCTCGAACCGCTGCAGGAATTCCTTGAAGCCCAAAAGGATACCGGCAGGTTTGCTTTGAGAAGGTAGTCGGGAAACGGTTTTCTCTCTCGGCTGGTTCAGTGTACCATAAATGCATTTTGTTGTCAAGCATTATTTCCATATTCTACCTTTTGCACAAAGTTTTATAGTTGTATTTGGAAATTATTTACAATGCTGGGAGCTAGGAATTAGGAACTAGGAGTTGGGATTGAGGGTGAGGCGGTAAACGGCAGGAAAACGGAGAGGCGGGCCGATATGGGATAGACCCCTGCGCGGCGGCGGTAGATAGAGAACCCGCGGGGGCGGACCTTATATAACAATAACGGCGTTTAATAGGTTGGGTATTTTACGGCTTTTTTCTTTAAAATCCCCACTAAATGCAGGGAATAATATTCGGAAAAATATTCCCGAATGCTTGACTTTTATAATGCGCGGTGATAGCATATAATAAACTATAAAGCATTGATGGGGAAGGCTTTTCGCAATGCCCTGCCAGAGAGCGCCGCCGTTTCCCGTGCGGAGACAGGCTGAAAGCGGCGCAGGGCTTAACGGATTTGCTACCGTCCCGGAGTGCATGCCGATAAGGCGGGCGGGTCAAAATTCCGGTCGCGCAAGGCATGACGGTTCGGCGCCGTTATACGCCGCTTCAAAGGCGAGGCCGTTTGTTACGGCTTTGCGAAGTGAGGGTGGAACCACGCGGCATTATTGCTTCGTCCCTTTATCGGGGCGGAGCTTTTTTGTATTTAGATTGCGATACATTTCAACAGAAAGGTATGATTATATGCTGAAGATTACGCTAAAAGGCGGCGATATCCGCGAGGCGGCGGAAAACACCACGGTAGACGCGCTTTGTCGTGATATTTCAATGGGCCTGTATAAAGCGGCATGTGCCGCAAGGGTTGACGGCAGGGTTGTCGATCTGCGCACCGTCCTCGATTCGGACTGCACGGTTGAAATTCTGACCTTTGACAGCCCTGACGGAAAAAAGGCCTTCTGGCATACGGCGTCGCACATCATGGCGCAGGCCGTAAAGCGCCTTTATCCCGACGCAAGGCTGGCGATAGGTCCGGCGATTGATAACGGGTTTTACTATGATTTTGATACCGCAGAGCCGTTTACGGTAGACGACCTGTCAAAAATCGAGGCCGAAATGAAGAAGATTGTCAAGGAATCCTTGGAAATCGAGCGCTTTACCCTTTCACGGGCAGAGGCGTTAGAGCTTATGAAATCGGAGCCTTATAAAATCGAGCTGATAAACGATCTGCCCGAGGACGCCCCTATTTCGTTTTATAAGCAGGGAGAATTCACCGATCTGTGCGCCGGCCCCCATCTTCCGGACACCGGCAGGGTCAAGGCGTTCAAGCTGTTGAGCGTGACCGGCGCTTACTGGCGGGGCGATTCAAGCAAAAAAATGCTCCAGCGTATTTACGGGGTGGCCTTCCCGAAGGCAAGCGAGCTTGAGGAGCATCTCAACATGCTTGAGGAGGCGAAAAAGCGCGATCACAATAAGATCGGGCGTGAGCTTGAGTATTTCACAACCGTCGATTATATCGGTCAGGGTCTGCCCATTCTTATGCCCAAAGGGGCGCGAGTCATCCAGCTGCTCCAGCGGTTTGTCGAGGACGAGGAGCAAAAGCGCGGCTATCTGCTTACCAAAACCCCGTTTTTGGCTAAAAGCGATCTGTATAAAATATCGGGGCATTGGGATCATTACCGCGAGGGTATGTTTATTATCGGCGACCCCGAAAAGAACGACGAGGTTTTTGCCCTCCGCCCGATGGCCTGTCCGTTCCAGTTCCAGGTTTATTTAAGCCGCATGCGTTCCTATAAGGAGCTGCCCATACGTTTGAACGAGACCTCCACCCTTTTCCGAAACGAGGACAGCGGGGAGATGCACGGCCTGATACGTGTGCGCCAGTTTACCATTTCGGAGGGGCATATCGCATGCCGTCCCGACCAGCTTAAGGATGAATTCCGCGGCTGTGTCGACCTTGCCGTATTCATGCTGAAAACCCTTGGGTTGGACGAGGATGTATCCTACCGCTTCTCGAAATGGGACCCGAACAACAGGGAAAAATATATCGGGTCGCAGGAGCAGTGGGAGGATGTTCAGGGGCGTATGCGCGAGATTTTAAACGATATTAATATCGAATATACCGAAGCCGACGGCGAGGCTGCCTTCTACGGCCCCAAGCTGGATATACAGATTAGGAATGTCCACGGCAAGGAGGACACCTTGATCACAATTCAGATAGACTTCCAGCTTGCCGAGCGGTTCGGTATGGAATATGTCGACGCCGACGGCCAGAAGAAGCATCCCTATGTTATACACCGCACCTCGATCGGCTGCTATGAGCGCACGCTTGCGCTGCTGCTTGAAAAGTATGCCGGCGCCCTGCCGCTGTGGATCGCCCCCGAACAGGTGCGCGTACTGCCGATATCCGAAAAGCAGTCGGAAAAGGTGATGGAGGTTGCCGAAAGACTGCGCGCCGCCGGTTTGCGGGCAGAGTCCGACTTGAGGAACGAAAAGGTTGGCTATAAGATTCGCGAGGCGCAGGTGCAAAAGGTGCCGTATATGCTTATAATCGGGGAACGTGAGGCCGAGGAGGGCACCGTATCGGTCCGTTCACGCAAGGAGGGCGATCTCGGCGTTATGGCCCTTGACGATTTTCTTATGCGCGCATGTAAAGAGGTTAAAGAAAAAGCTAGATAATATCCCATAAAATTTTAAAAATTGCATGGGCAAACACTTGATTTTTCCTGATAATTATGATAATCTTTATGCTGCGGTCGGGGTTTTGGCCGCAGCATATATGCGGGAGTAGTTCAGTGGTAGAGCGTCAGCTTCCCAAGCTGAATGTCGCGGGTTCGAACCCCGTCTCCCGCTCCAATAGAAAGCCGCCGGAAACGGCGGCTTTTTATTATCATTATCGACGAAAAGAAGCCCACTGGTTTTGACAGCAGTCGACTTTTTTTATTTGTGAGAATCCTTCTATCTGATTAATTCGTCAATACAGCTCTTGCAAATACATTTTCCATGAATATGTTTAAGGTTACTTTCATGGCCGCAAATAAAGCAGATGTCTTGATAGGCATATATAAATTACCCTTGTAAGGGTAATTTATTACAAAGTTCATTAAAAGTCAACCTAATATGGGTAATATTTATTCTTGAGAATGGTATTCTAAAATTAACCATATTAGGGTGAGGTGTGTTTATGACATATTCCGAAGCAATTACTAAAAGGATTTTGGCTTTGTGTAAAGAAAGGAATATCACATTAAATAAATTAGCCACATTATCGGGAATGAAACAATCTACTCTTGAGAATATCGTTAAAGGTAATACAAAAAGTCCGGGATTGAGGACATTACACCGTATTTCAATCGGTTTGGGAATGACAATATCCGAACTGTTGAATTTTCCTGAAATTAATGATGCTATATTCGAAGATGAGTAGTATCACTGGTTTACATAACCGTATTGTTAGTACATACCTATAAATCGGATAAAATTGAATTTCAAAGGGGATCTTACTTATGCTTCACAAAGTCATAAACATCAATGTCGATTATCAGGCCGCGGGGTTGGAGGGAAGCGCCGACCCGAAGCTTTACACCTATATCATAAGCCATTCTCCCGAGATGGATTACCACAAAAAGCGTCCCGCCGTCATCGTATGCCCCGGAGGGGGTTACGTAATGACCTCCGATCGCGAAGCCGAACCGATTGCTTTGCGGTTCAATTCGCTCGGGTTTCAGAGCTTTGTGTTAAGGTATTCTGTAAACAAGCTGCCCTTCCCCGGCGCTTTGCTCGAGCTTTCAAAGGCCGTTTCTGTTGTACGTGAAAACGCCGCCGAATGGGATATCGACCCCGAAAAGATAATCGTATGCGGGTTTTCGGCGGGCGGGCATCTGGCGGCAAGTCTGGGGGTCTTCTGGAACAAGGATTTTGTAACCGTGCCCCTGGGGTTTGAGCATCAGGAAAACAGACCGAACGGAATGATACTTGCATATCCGGTTATTACGTCGGGAGAGTTTGCCCACCGCGACTCGTTCATAAACCTGTTAAAAGACCGGTACGAGCAGGATTTGGCGTTGGTTTCGCTCGAGAACCGGGTGTCCCCCGACACACCGCCCGCATTTATATGGCATACATTTGACGACGGATGCGTACCCGTGGAAAACTCGCTGCTTTTAGCAAACGCTTTAAGAAAACAGGGTATATCCTTTGAAATGCATATATTTCCTTCCGGACCTCACGGGCTTTCTTTGGCGACCGATGAAACCGGTATCCTTAATGAGGGGTGCAGAGCATGGACGGAAATGGCAGGGCGCTGGATACATGAGCTTTAATACTGTTTTCAAAGCATAAAAGCACCTCTTTGTAGCTGGGAATTTACTACAAAGAGGTGCTTTTTCAGGGAAGGTTTTATAATGGACTGGTATTAATAGGCTGTAACGGTTAAACCTGTTTTGACCGGCATACCACCTTATTTTTTTATAACAAACATATAAACCGCAAGGCCGCCGCCGCCAAATACAAAGACCCCTCCGATAATTACGAGCACAATTAATAATATATTCGAGTCGGATTCCGGATTTCCGGCGGGGGCGGTTTCGGAAGACGTGCCGGATGGCTCGCTGTTGTTTGATTGAAGTGTATCGGATGTATTTAATGTATTGCCGGATGTATTATCTGTTTCGCCCTTATCCTCGGTTGTTGTTGTTGCTTTGCCAGTCGTGGTATCTTTTTTTGTAGTCGTGGTAGGTTTCGGCTCGAATAAGCTCTTGATTCTCTGGGAGATATGCGTATTGTCCATTCTGCCCGAGAATTTCTCGGCCCCGACACCGTAAGCATATAACGGGACCTCGGTAGCGGAATGATCCCCTGATGTAAAATAATACTCATCTTTCGATTTATCGTATTGCAACCCGCCGGTTTCGTGATCAGCCGTCACGATTACAAGTGTGTTTTTATCCTTTTTTGCAAAATCCAGAGCAGCCTTTACCGCTTTGTCGAATTCAAGGGTTTCTTCAATATTTAATTCTATATTATTCGCATGCCCGGCATGGTCTATCCGTCCGCCCTCCGACATAAGGAAAAACCCATTTTTATTATCTAATATCTGAATGCCTTTTTTGGTCATTTCCTCAAGAGTGGGGGTGTCTTCCGGATAACCTTGCTTTTTATAAGGGAAATCTCCATCAGCGAAAAGGCCCAATACTTTTTTTGCATCAGTGTTTGACAACGTGCTTTTTTTAGTTATTAAGGTATATCCCTTATTTTGAGCATTGCTTCTTAATGCAGCGTCAAAAACGCTTCCTCCGCCTCCCATAATGAGGTCAATATTATTGGTGATGAATTGATTTGCTATTGAG
>JAAYKB010000020.1 GCA_012522615.1 Clostridiales bacterium | reverse complement strand
TAGTCTTTTGTGGAATGTCGAAAGCATAACCGATTCTTTCTTTTCACCCATGACAAGTTCTTTCTCCATAGGAGGGGTAAGCTATGTATATAAGTATGCTTTTGATAGCAATGGTAAAATCATCAGTCAAGAAAAAACCGGAGAGATAGTCCAGTTCAGGAAATAAAAAAGCACGATATCGATATGCTGCACAAACTTAGTTCAATATTTCCCGATAGCGTTTGATTTTCGAAACAAAACATGGCACCCTACGTTTAAATTCGTAGAGTGCCTTGCTTGTTTTCGACCTTATTCTTTTACATCCGCCGTCAAGCCGGACTTGGATTCCGCGGTAAATTTGCCCTCGAAGATGGTGACCTTGCACCGATTTTAATATTAAGCATCATATATAATTCAATAATTAATCATTATAATATAGCATATATAAAAGAAAGCATGGTATTGGATGTATTGATGTTGACAGAACGCCGTGTTTGTTGGTAAAATAATCAATAGCCCATTATACTTATTATACCTGTTTAAGGAATGATACAATGATAAGAAGCATGACCGGTTACGGTCGGTTTCAGGAAACGGTTGAGGGAATGGATATAACCGTTGAGGTGAAGTCGGTCAATCACCGCTACTATGAATACTCTTCAAGGATTTCAAGGGCATACGGCTTTCTTGACGAACGGCTTAAAAGCTATATACAAAAGACAATCTCCCGCGGCAAGGTTGACGTTTATATATGGATTGAAACGGTTGACGCGCCGGTCAGCGTTGTGACCGTCAATCACACACTTGCGGAAAGCTATTTAAATGCGCTGCGCGAGCTGAATTCAAAATATGGAATCAAGGACGATACCTCCGCCGTCGCGCTCGCAAGGTTTCCCGATGTGCTGACCGTCCATCGCATTGCCGAGGACGAAGAGGCCATATGGCAGGCCGTCAGACAGGTTCTAGACGAGGCGCTTAAACGGTTTATCAGCATGCGTGAGCGTGAGGGAGAGGCGCTGAAAGAGGATATACTCAAAAGGGCGGATACCATACTGGGGGCGGTCAAGGTTGTCGAGGAACGCTCGCCCCTCATTGTCAAGGAGCATATGAATAGGGTTGAGGCCCGTATGCGCGAGCTTTTGTCGGGGGCTGCGGTTGACGAGCAAAGGATTCTTACCGAGGCTGCCATATATGCGGATAAGATTGCGGTTGACGAGGAGACCGTCCGTCTTCGCAGTCATCTGGAGCAGCTTGCAGCAATGCTTTCGGGTGACGAGCCCGTAGGCCGCAAGCTGGATTTTCTTGTGCAGGAGATCAACCGCGAGGTGAATACAATCGGTTCCAAATCGCAGGATGTGACCCTCGCGCGGGTTGTGATTGATATTAAGGCTGAGATTGAAAAGATACGCGAACAGATTCAGAATATCGAATGATTGCGTCTGATTTTGCCCGGACAAATCGTCATGAAAGGACATGGAACAGAAAATGAAGCTAATCAACATCGGCTTTGGCAACATGGTTTCGGCAAATCGTCTTGTCGCGATTGTCAGTCCCGAATCCGCTCCCATAAAGCGGATTATACAGGACGCCAAGGACAAGGGAACGTTAATAGACGCGACCTACGGCAGGCGGACACGCGCCGTCCTGGTGACCGACAGCGACCATGTAATCTTATCCGCGGTTCAGCCCGAAACGGTTGCAAATCGCCTTAACGACCGCGATGCGGACGAGGAGGATATTGACGGGGATGAGTAAGCGCGGGATGCTGGTCATATTATCCGGCCCTTCGGGTTCAGGCAAGGGCACCATTGTCCGTCAGCTTCTTAACGAGCGCGATGATACCGTTCTTTCGGTTTCCGCGACCACCCGTCCGCCGCGTCGGGGGGAAAAAGAGGGCGTTCATTATTATTTCAAGACAAGGCAAGAGTTTGAGAAACTGATAAGACAGAACGCCTTTCTTGAATATGCCGAGTATAACGGGAATTACTATGGTACACCCGAGGAACCGATACGCAGGCTGATCGATGAGGGCAAGAACGTTATACTGGAGATTGAGGTGCAGGGGGCCGAAATGGTGATGGATCACCGCTCGGACCTGGTCTCAATCTTCATAACCATCCCGTCGTTAGGCGAATTGGAAAGACGTCTGCGCGAGAGGGATACCGAATCCGAGCAGGCGATTGAAAAACGTCTTGATATTGCAAAGCGCGAGCTTTCGAGGGCGTTTCGCTATGATTATATCGTGCTCAACGATGATGTTTCCCTCGCGGTCGAGCGGATACAGACCATCCTGAGAGCCGAAGAGATGCGCTATTCACGTATGGAGAATTATATTCTGGAGGTCGTCAAAAATGCTTAAACCTACCGAAATCGAAAATATCAAGGGCGGTCAAAACCACAGCAAATATGCGCTTGTGATTGCGGTTGCCAAAAGGGCGAGACAGATATCGGCCGAACACGAGGAGAAAAATATCATAATGACCGAAAAGTCTGTCAGCCTTGCCATCGATGATTTTACCAACGGGAGATACAAGGTGCTGCCGCCTGAGGAAAACTGAACGAAGTTATCATATTAAATAGGAAACGCAGGGTCGTAAAGCAAAGGGGTGAAATGAATGGTTCTGCCTAGTGTCGCAAGGATAGCCGTGGAGCAGGCAGCATTTCATTTTGACAAGCTTTACGACTATTATGTTCCCGAATCACTCGGCACTGTCCGGAGGGGCTGCCGGGTTATGGTGCCTTTCGGGGGCAGAAACGCCAAGCGGCAGGGGATTGTTGTCGAGCTTGCCGAAGCCCCCTCCATTGAAAGGCTGAAGCCGGTTTTTTCGGTTCTCGATAAGGAGCCTCTCCTCAACGACGAGATGATGGATCTGGCCATCTGGCTCAAGGAACGAACCTTTTGCAGCATATTCGACGCGGTGAGGGCGATGCTGCCGACCGGATTGTATCTGCGGATAAAGCCGGTTTATAAAGCGGCGGAGCTGTCGTCCGAGGCTTATGACAGGCTGACCCTTGAGGAAAGGGCGGTATATTCCTGTGTATGCGGCTGTGCCGAGGGTATCGACCGGGAACGCCTTTTGTCAAAAATGGGGCTTGACCCGGACAATGATCTGCCGGAGCGGTTGGCGCGTATGGGCGCGCTTGTCCGCTCCGATGACGCGTTTCGGCGGATCGGAGACGCGACGATACGTATGGTAAGGCCGGCGGCCGACGCCGGAAGTATGGCCGAAATCATGTCCGACATACGCTGCACCGAGAAGCAGAAAAGGGTGTTGAAGCTGCTTGAGGACGTGGGCTGTGCTTCAATACGCGAAATCGGGTATTACTGTTCGGTCACTTCCGCGGTTGTTTCGGCCCTTGAAAAAAAGGGATTGGTCGAGACCTATGACAGCGAGATTCTTCGCTCCCCGTACGAGACGGCGGCAAAGCCCGAGATAGAATCGACCGTGCTGAACGAGGAGCAGCAGAAGGCCTTTGACGAGTTGGTCGGGCTATACAAAAGCGGGACGCCCTCGGCCTCCCTTTTATACGGGGTCACGGGGAGCGGAAAAACCCAGGTATATATGAATCTGATAGACAGGGTTATTTCGGACGGGCGGCATGTTATCGTCCTTGTGCCCGAAATATCCCTCACCCCGCAGATGCTGTCACTGTTTTTACAGCGTTACGGGAGCCGGGTCGCCGTTCTTCACAGCGGGCTGGCGATAGGCGAGCGCATGGACGAATGGAAGCGCATTAAAAGGGGAGAGGCGCAGATAACCGTCGGAACAAGGTCGGCGGTTTTTGCGCCGGTTGAAAACCTCGGATTGATTATCATGGACGAAGAGCAGGAGCATACCTATAAATCGGAGTCCGCGCCGCGATACCATGCGCGGGACATCGCCCGTTTCAGATGCGCGAGGAACAACGCCCTGCTGCTTCTCACCTCGGCTACGCCTTCTATTGAAACATACCACGCGGCCCGGAACGGGCGGTACGGATTCCAAAAGCTTACCAACCGATACGGCGAAGCGCAGCTTCCCGATGTTGAGATTGTCGATATGAGACAGCAGCCGGATATGACCGGAAGTATTCTGAGCGACAGGCTGAGGCAGGAGATTGAGGATACCCTTGGGCAGGGGCGGCAGGTGATTCTGCTGTTAAACCGCCGGGGGTACAATACCTTCGTTTCATGTCGTTCGTGCGGACATGTGATTACCTGCCCGTCGTGCAGCATAAGCCTGACCTACCATCGGGCAAACGGGCGGCTTATGTGCCATTATTGCGGTCACTCCCAGGAACCGCTCGGCGTCTGTCCCGAATGCGGTTCGCAGAAGATACGGTATTCGGGGCTCGGAACCCAGAGGGCGGAGGAGGAGCTGGAGCAGGTCTTTCCGTCTGCCTCCATCCTTAGGATGGACACCGACGCGACAATGTCCCGGTTATCCTATGAAAAAAAGTTCAGCCAGTTTGCAAAGGGCGAATATAATTTAATGGTAGGGACACAGATGGTTGCAAAGGGGCTGGATTTCCCGAATGTCGGGCTGGTGGGGGTGATTTCGGCCGATCAGTCCCTCTACGGCGGGGATTACAGGAGCTTTGAGACCACATTTTCACTGCTTACTCAGGTGGTCGGACGCGCAGGAAGGCGCGATGTATCGGGCAAGGCAATCATCCAGACCTTTACCCCCGAAAACTATGTTATCGAGCTTGCGTCAAAGCAGGATTATGAAAATTTTTATGAAACCGAAATAGCCGCAAGAAGGATGATGCGCTATCCTCCGTATACCGATTTGTGTATGTTCGGTTTTTCGGGATTGGACGAGGCCGGAGTCAGGCAGGCGGCATTCCGGTTTATGTCGAGGCTAAAGGATGCGGTGACAAACGAGTATAAGGAGTTGCCGGTTATTGTGCTGGACCCGACTCCGGCGGCAGTAAGCCGGGTTGCGGGAAAGTACCGCTACAAGCTTATTATGAAGACCCGCAACAACGCCGTTATGCGTAAAATGACGGCGCAGCTTATTACCGAGTTTTCTAGGATGTCGGAAAACAGGGCGATTACGATATTTGTTGACGTTAATCCCGCGGGCATAATGTAAAGTATACAAGCATTACAGCATCACAAGTAATGCTGTAATGCAAGAAAACTTATGAAAGGGAAATAGTATGGCTATAAGAAACATTTTAAAAGAAGACCAAGACATCCTCCATAAGGTCAGCAGACCTGTCACCGAATTCAACGAGCGTCTGTGGCAGCTGCTCGACGATATGGCCGAAACCCTCCATAACGCCGACGGAGTGGGGCTTGCGGCGCCGCAGGTAGGGGTTTTGCGCCGTGTGTTTATAATGGATTTCGGGGACGGCGTTATCGAGGTTATCAATCCCGAGTATGTTGAAAAGAAGGGGACTCAGGAGGACGTCGAGGGCTGTCTTTCCTGCCCAGGCGAATACGGGATTACAAAAAGGCCGGCCTATGTCAAAATAAAGGCGCAGGATCGTTACGGAAACGAGATATTTATCGACGGCGAAGAGCTGAAGGCGCGCTGTATCTGCCATGAAAGCGACCATCTCGACGGCATTATCTTCAAGCAGCATGTTATACGCATGCTTGAGCCCGATTGAGCACCGGTATGACAGGGATATTTAAGCGCGTGAAAGGCAGGATATGACTTTGAAGATTATATTTATGGGAACTCCGGATTTTGCTGTTTCATGTCTTAAAAGGCTTATCTCGGACGGGCACGAGGTTGTTCTGGCGGTCACCCAGGCGGACAAACCCAAAGGGCGGGGATATGCCATGACCCCGCCGCCTGTAAAGGAATACGCCTTGACTCAAGGCGTCGAGGTGTTTCAGCCCGACACCTTGAAAAACAATAAGCAGGCATGGGATAAGCTGGCCGGATGCCGCGCGGACGTCGCTGTCGTTGTTGCGTATGGGCGTATCCTGCCGCCCGAGGTGCTGTCGATACCAAAGCACGGCTGTATTAACGTACACGCTTCGCTGCTGCCCAAATACCGCGGCGCGGCACCCATACAGTGGTCTGTAATCAACGGGGAAAGGGTGACCGGGGTTACGACCATGATGATGGACGCCGGACTTGATACGGGCGATATGCTGCTCAAAAGAGAGGTTGAGATTACCCCCGATATGACCGCGGGCGAGCTGCACGATATTCTCGCCATGGAGGGAGCCAAGGCCATCTCCGAAACCTTGATTAAGCTGGAAAGAGGGGAGCTCATACCGGAAAAGCAGGACGACAGCCTTTCGAGCTACGCCCCGACTTTAAGCCGGGAGATAAGTCCGATTGACTGGGATATGCCGTCAAAAAAGATACATGACCTGATACGCGGGCTGAACCCCTGGCCAGCCGCAAATACAAGGATGGGCGGAAAGCTTCTGAAGATATACCGCTCAAGGCCATCTTCCGAGTGCTGCGCGGCTCCCGGAACGGTTTTGAGCAATGCTCCCCTTACGGTTGCCTGCGGCGAGGGGTCGTCAATCGAGATTCTTGAAGTCCAGCTCGAGGGCAAAAAGAGGATGTCCTCCGACGATTTTTTAATCGGTCATCCGATGGAGGTCGGACGGGTGCTGCCCGATTGACGGCAGACATAAGATTCTGTTAAAAGGCTGTTCATATTTTCGGGTTATACTATGTATGGTTATATGGATTGTGCTTCAAATATGGGAGGGATTTGTATGCCGTATTTTTTTTATGACGAATGGCTTTTGATACTGGTTTTGCCGGCCGTTGTTATATCAATCTGGGCGCAGATTAAGGTGAAATACGCCTTTTCAAAATACAGCAAGATAGGAACCAGAAGCGGCATGACCGGCCGGCAGGCGTCTATAGCCATACAGAAAATCAACGGCCTGAGCATACCGGTCGAGACGGTTGCCGGCTCGATGACCGACCATTTCGACCCGCGGAGTAATGTCATCAAGCTTTCCGAGACGGTCGGGCCAAATAACTCGATTGCGGCAATCGGCGTTGCCGCCCATGAAACCGGACATGCGATTCAATTTGCCGAAGGATATGCGCCGATCCGCGTGCGTACGGCGATAGTTCCGATAACCCAGTTTGCATCAGGCATTTCGCCCTGGCTGGTATTTGCTGGTATGATATTTTCACTTCCGTATCTCGCTTATATAGGCGTCATGTTTTTCGGTATGGCGGTTGTGTTCCAGCTTATTACCCTGCCCGTCGAGTTCAATGCCAGCGCCCGCGCAATACGCGCCCTCGAGTCGCAGGGAATCCTGAACAGCGAGGAGCTGGAGGGAGCAAAAAAGGTACTGACCGCGGCGGCGCTGACCTATGTCGCGGCCCTGCTTGTCGCCCTGATGAGCTTTATCAGACTGCTGTTAATCGCTTCGGGGCGCGGACGGAGAAACCGCTGATGGCCTTTAATGTCCGGCGTCTTGCGGCCGAGGGGCTGGTTCGCCTGCAAAGGGAGAACAGCTATTCTAATGTCGTTCTTGATGCGATGCTCAAAGCAGGAGGGCCTGCGGACGGGATTTCGCCGGCGGATCAGGCCCTGCTGTCAAGATTGTTTTATGGCGTGCTGGAGCGCATGCTGACTTTGGACTATATAATCTCAACCCATTCCAGCGTAAAGCTAAAAAAAATGCATCCGACCGTTCTTGTGCTGCTGAGGCTCGGATGCTACCAGCTCGTTTTTATGGATAAAATACCGGCCTCCGCCGCCGTGAACGAGACCGTAAAGCTTGCAAAGGCCATGAAACAGGTGGGCTCTGCCGGATTTGTCAACGCGGTTTTGCGCGCGATTGAGCGCGACCGCGGGCATTTGTATGACGATCTGGACAACGATTTGGAAGGAATTTCGATACGGACGTCCTGCCCGGTCCGGCTTATAAGGCTGTGGGAAAAGGCATACGGCAGGGATACGGCTTTTCGGCTGGCTGAATATGCCAATACAGAACCGCCCAATACTATACGGGTAAACACCTTGAAAATTACGGCGGATGATTTTGAGGCCGCACTGAAAAGGGGCAATATTCCCTTTGCGCGGCATTCCTTTTTGCCCGCCTGTTACGATATTGAGGACCCGGCTGGAATGAAAAGGCTTGCAGAAATCGACCAAAGCTGTTATTATCATCAGGATGCGGCGTCGCAGTATGCATGTAAAGCCTTGTCGGCGCGTCCGGACGAACGGATTGCCGACGTATGCGCCGCCCCGGGAGGCAAGAGTCTGACCTGTGCGCAGATGATGGAAAACCGCGGCGAGATCATGTCTTTTGACATACATCCGTTTAAATGCGAGGCCATGGAAAAGCGTGCCCGGCAGATGGGAGCGACAATAATCAAAACTGCCGTGAAAGACGCGTCCAAGCCTTGCCCCGACTCAATGAAGGGCAGGTTTGACCGGGTGGTGTGCGACGTTCCGTGCTCGGGTCTCGGGGTAATCAGGAGAAGGCCGGAGATAAGATACAAGCCCCTTGACGGATACAAGGATCTTCCCGGGCTTCAATATGAAATACTGCATCAATCTTCCGAAACGGTTCGTCCGGGCGGGGTTCTTCAATATTCAACCTGTACCCTTGATCCGGCCGAGAACCAGCAGGTGGCCGAACGCTTTTTGAGGGAGCATCCCGAATTCTCTCCACGTGTTCTCCCGATTGAGGAGTGCTTTACGGCTATGGGGATTAAGCCCTCACATATGATAACACTGTTTCCGCATATTCATAATACAGACGGATTTTTCATTGCCGGTTTTATCAAAAAGGACTGATTATATCCGTTCTTTTATGACCGGAAAAAGAGGTGGCCGTTTGGAACTCATAGACTGTAAATCGCTGACCCTCGAGGAACTTAAGGCGCAGCTTGTCAAAATGGGCGTTCCGGCATACCGGGCGGCACAGATTCGCTCCTGGCTGGATAAGGGAATGGTTGATTTTGATGAAATGGGCAACCTGCCTGCGGCGCTTCGTGGGCAGTTGAAACAAATATTTTGGATTCCCGGTATAAAAATTAAAAAAAAGCTTGTATCTGCAAGGGATAATACTGTAAAATATCTTTATACCCTTTGGGACGGGGAGAATGTGGAATCGGTTTTGATGCAGTATCGTCACGGCTGGTCCCAGTGTATCTCGACCCAGGTCGGTTGTAAAATGGGATGCAGCTTTTGCGCCACCGGTATGGACGGTATTGTGCGCAACCTGCTCCCGTCAGAAATGATTGCCCAGATCGAGGCCGCGCAGGCCGACCATAATGTAAGGGTCTCTTCGGTTGTTTTGATGGGCATGGGTGAACCGCTTGATAACTTTGATAATGTAATACGCTTTCTTATGATGCTCGGCGAACCGGGCGGCGTGCAGATTGGGATGAGACATATATCCCTTTCCACCTGCGGTCTGGTCGATAAGATATACAGGCTGATGGACTATAAGCTCCAGATAACCCTTTCGGTTTCGCTTCACGCCCCGAACGATGAAATACGTTCGGGAATTATGCCGGTTAATAAGCGGTGGCCGGTTTCCGAGCTGATGAAGGCCTGCCGCGAATATGCAAACGCAACCGGGCGGCGCATTTCTTTTGAATACGCCATGATAAACGGGGTCAACGACTCCGATGAGGCCGCCGCGGAGCTTGCGGCAATACTTAAAGGCATGCTGTGTCATGTCAACCTTATCCCGCTGAACGCTGTTCCCGAAAAGGCTCAACAAAGGAGCAGCGAGGAAAGGATTCGCAGGTTTAAATCAATATTGGAGAAGTCGGGTGTTAACGTAACCGTGCGGAGGACCTTGGGCGCGGATATAAACGCATCCTGCGGTCAGCTTCGCCGGCAGAACCGGTGAACTTTGCTCGGGTTCATATTAGGTTTAAGGGGGGAATGCCTTGAAAGCGTATGGAAAGTCCGATACCGGACGTGTCCGCGAAAGTAATCAGGACGCCTTTATCTGCGGCCGCCTTTCGGAAGACGCCCTCTTTTGCGTGGTGTGTGACGGAATGGGCGGGGTGAACGGCGGTAATGTTGCGAGTTCGATTGCTGTCAAGGCTATTTCCGAACGGATTACCGATGTTTTTCGAGACGGACTGGCCGATAATTCGATAAGAAACCTGCTGGAAACCTCGGTAGCCGCCGCAAATATTGAGATATATGACGCCGCAATGGCAGACCCCGACCTCAGGGGGATGGGCACGACGGTTGTCGCCGCGATTATAGTAGACAACCACCTGTATATAGCCCACGTCGGCGACAGCCGCGCTTATTTGGTCAAGGAGCAGGGGATCGAGCAAATCACCCGCGACCATTCGATTGTCCAGGCAATGGTCGAAAAGGGACAGCTCACGCAAAACGAGGCGCGCAACCATCCGAGAAAGCATTTTATAACCCGCGCCCTCGGGGTTGAGGAATCGGTCGACTGCGATTACGGGGAATTACTATTGGACGACGGCCAGCGCATTCTGATTTGTACGGACGGTCTGACAAATATGGTCGAGGTCAACGACATATATGAGATTGTGCGGACGGGGGATGCCGAAACCGTTCCTGATAGATTGATACACCAAGCGAACATGGCGGGCGGAAGCGATAATATTACCGTTGTCATAATCGCTTGATACCAAATATAACTGCGGAAAATGAACGGTTGATTTTATTTGGTATATTACAGTGATTCGGGAGTGACTATTTATGGATAAGTACATTGGTAAAAGACTTGACGGCCGTTATGAAATACGCGAGATTATCGGCGTCGGCGGTATGGCCTTTGTGTATAAGGCATACGACACGATTGACGACCGTATTGTTGCGGTTAAGATACTTAAGGATGAATTCTTGGCAAACGAGGAGTTTACCCGTCGGTTTAAGAACGAATCGAAAGCCATTGCCATCCTGTCGCATCCGAATATCGTCAAGGTGTTTGATGTGAGCTTCGGCGACCGTATTCAGTATATCGTCATGGAGTATATCGACGGTATCACCCTTAAAGAGTATATCGAGCAGCAGAAGGATATCCGCTGGAAGGAAGCCGTACATTTTACGGTGCAGATACTTCGCGCCTTGCAGCACGCGCACGATAAGGGCATTGTCCACAGGGACATAAAGCCGCAGAATATAATGCTGCTGCCCGATGGAACAATCAAGGTGACCGATTTCGGCATTGCCAGATTTGCGCGCAGTGACATCCGCCTTACCAGCGCGGCCGAAAAGGCGATAGGCTCGGTGCATTATATCAGCCCCGAACAGGCGCGGGGTGAAATCACCGATGAAAAGGCCGATATTTATTCGGTGGGCGTTATGCTTTATGAAATGCTGTCGGGCAGGCTGCCGTTTGAAGCCGATAACGCCGTGTCGATAGCCATCATGCAGATGCAGACCGAACCCAAGCGAATCCGCGAGATAAATTCCGACATTCCCGACGGTCTTGAGGAGATTACGGTCAAGGCCATGCAGAAGGACCCCGCGAAGCGCTATCAGTCGGCGGCCGAGATGCTGTATGATATTGACGAGTTCAAGCGCAACCCGAGCATCCACTTTGAATATAAATATTTTGTCGATGAAACGCCTACCCGGTTTGTCGACGCTATAACAAGGGTAAAGGGTACGGATGCATCCGAAAATACGGATGAACAGAATGACGAGGAAAACGCCGAGCAGGAGGAAAAGAAGGGCTTTCCGGTCATTCCGATTCTTGCCGCCGTGGCGGGCGCCTTTGTTCTTGTGGCCCTCATTTTTATAGGCGTGGCTGCACTGCTGGGATTGTTCGGCGGCTCAGACACAAAGGAGGTAATGGTTCCCAATCTGGTCGGCAAGGATTATAGGGATATTCAAAACGACAAGGATCTGAACAGTAAATTCCGCATAATCATTCAGCGAGAAGAAATAAGCGATACCGTTCCCAAGTACGAGATTATGAAGCAGGATCCCCTGCCTCCGAGAAAGGTTAAATACCATAGTGAAATAAAGATTGTTGTCAGCAGCGGCCCGAAAATGGTCGTCGTACCCGAGGTCAGCAAAAACGAACACAAGGACGTCGTTGAGAGCAGGCTCAGGGACGCCGAGTTTGAGGTAGAGATAACCTATCAGACCAGCAACGAGGTTGCCGAGGATTTTGTGATTAAGATAAGTCCTGCTTCGGGCGTGGAGCTTGCAAAGGGCAGCAAGATTACCATGTTTGTAAGCTCGGGCAAGGAGCCAAAGGAAAATAAGAAGATTCCGAACGTGGTTGCTACAAGCCTCGAATCCGCAAAAAATGTATTGGAGAACGCAGGGTTTGTTGTCGGTAAAATCACATATGAAAACCATGACCGGTACGACAAGGATTATGTTATAAGCCAGTCCCCCGCGGAGGATACCATGTCGCAGGTCGGTACCAAGGTTGATCTCGTGGTCTCGACCGGATATAAAAATTATATTTTAACCGTACCGCTGCCCGAAACCACGGCTTCTCTTGATATATGCGTTTATATCGACGGCAGGCATGTTCTGGAATTCGACGATTTAAATTTTGTTCCCGTTGAATCCAAGCAGCTTGAGCTAAAAACACAAAAAGAAGAGTACGAGGTTCTCATAAAGCTTCGCAAGCACGGTACAAATGACTGGTCGTCCTATAGAAAATATACTATAAATTCAGTCAACCAGATTATTGTGGAGCAAGAACAGTTGACCGCCGACAGCGTGTTCTATGAAAATACCGGTAGCTCGTCATCAACAGAAGAAACAGATACGACAGACCCAATGTTTTAGCTGAAATTGCTCTTTTAATTTTTATAAGAAAGGGACGCGTATGACGCAGCTCTTGGAAGGAATTATATTAAAATGCGTCGGCGGCTTCTATTATGTAGAGGCCGCCGATTCGGTATATGAATGCAGGGCGCGGGGGATATTCAGAAAGAGCGGTATTACCCCCGTTGCCGGGGATATTGCGCGGATTACCGTGCTGCCGGACGGTTCCGGCTGGCTTGAGGAAATCGGCGAGCGGCGCAATGTGCTTGTGCGCCCTCCGGTCGCCAACCTTGACATTCTGGCGGTGGTTGCGTCGATTACCGAACCCGAACCCAACACCCTTATTATGGATAAGATGATTGCTATTGCCGAGAAAAATAATATCGAGCCGATAATCGTAATCACAAAATCCGATCTGCGGGACCCCTCAAGACTTGAGGAGATATACAAAAAATCGGGCTTTGAGGTTTTTGCCGTGTCAAATATTTCGGGACAGGGACTGGAACCGCTCAGAAAAAGACTGAACGGCAAGCTGAGCGCCTTCAGCGGCAATTCTGGCGTCGGCAAATCCAGCCTGCTCAATTCCCTTGACCCCTCCCGCGAGCTTGAAACGGGCGAGATAAGCAAAAAGCTGGGCCGCGGCAGACACACCACCCGCACCGCCGAGATTTTCAGGCTCGGCAGCGGAGGATTTATTGTGGATACCCCGGGCTTTTCCTCGATTGATATGGAGAGGGCCCAGAGGATATACAAGCATGAGCTGGCGTCGTATTTCCGCGAATTCGCGAGATATTCCGAAAACTGCCGCTTCACGGGATGCTCCCATACAAAGGAAAGCGGCTGCGCCGTTATTAATGCGGTTCAAAACGGCGATATAATGCCGGAGCGATATGAGAGCTATAACATAATCTACAATGAAATAAAGGATTTAAAAGCGTGGAAATGACGGGGGTGATAAGCCTTGAATAAAAAAGAACCGTTGTGTTCGCGCCGCTGCGTAATATGCGCCGCAGGACCGGTTTCGGACATCGAAAAGCTGCGCCCCTTGCTGCGCCGCGACGACTGGGTTATGGCGGCAGACGGCGGCATAAGGCTTGCAAACCGTCTCGGTCTCTCGATAGACCATATAATAGCCGACTTTGATTCGGTCGAGCGCGAAGAGGCGAAGGGGACGGGAGCCGCCATTTCCGAGCTGCCGGTAAAAAAGAACGATACCGATACAATGGCCGCCGCCCGTCTGGGACTTCAAAAAGGATTCCGCGACTTTCTCATATTGGGAGGGAGCGGGGGACGTATGGATCATACAATGGCCAACCTTGCGGTAATGATGTTCCTGATAAAGAACGGTGCAAGGGCCGTGCTTGCCGACGAAAATAATATGGTTGAGATGCTCCTTCCCGGCAGACGGATTGTCGAACCGGCCGAGAACGCCCGTCTTTCCCTTCTCCCTTATGCGGGACAGGTATCCGGACTGTATGTCCGCAACGCGGAATATGAACTTGAAAACGCTACCTTGACCCCCGATTTCCCCTTGGGGGTCAGCAATGAGTTTAAAGACCGGCCTGTCGAAATATCATTTACAAAAGGAATATTGATGATTTTCATCTCAAAAGATTGACACCACATCCGCCGTCTCGGAATATGCTGTAATAAGACACGGATAACCGCCCGGTCATAATCGGTATGAGGGACGGAGTTGTTTTGTGAGAAGATACAACTTCACTGGATGGATTTTTGCCGCTTTCGGCCTGGGGCTTCTGTTGGCAACGGTATGCCCTGCCCAACTGATACTGATTTTGGCGGCGGTATCGCTTGTTTTCATGGGATTTTCTCTGGTCAAAAACTGAATGGAGGAGTCACGGATGAAGGTTGTTGTTGTGAAAAGCCCTAAGTTGTTCGGCGGAATTCTCCGGAAGATTTTTGGAATAAAAAAGAAAAACTACATAGAATAATCTATGAAAGCCCGGTAAAAGCAGTCCGGAATTTTTTATGTTCCGGGCTGTTTTGTGCTATTGAAGTTGATAGTGAAAGGTCGAATTATTATAAATTGAATATTATCCTATCACCCGGATAACCCTTTATGAGTAGGATGATGTATAGGGTTTATCGAGGGAGCGTGCGGTATGAGATATGTCAGAAGGGGTCGAAAAAGAATAATCCTTTATTTCCTTGTTGTTTTTATGATAATCGGGATTCTTTTGGTCTGGCTGGTGGACTGGTGCGTGCGTCCGATGATAAAGACCTACGGCAACAACCAGGCGGTCACCGCCGCCACAAGGGCCGTAAACGACGCCGCCTTAAGGGTACTTTCCGAAAGAAATATCGATTATAATGAGCTTGCAAACGTGCAGTACAACGAGTCGGGGGAAATCATGTCGGTCGAGACAAACACGGCAAATATCAATATAATCAAATCGGCCGTGAGTCAGGCCATACTTGAGGAGCTTGACAACCAGAGGGTCCAGAAAGTGAAGATTCCGCTGGGCTCGCTTGCCGGAGGCTTGATGACAGGAAGGGGCCCGAACATATCTATCAGCGTTCCGATGGATTCGACGGTCGAAACCGCCTATTCGAACAAGTTTGAAAGCGCCGGAATCAACCAGACAAAGCACGAGATTGCGCTTGACGTCAAGGTTACGGTTTACACGGTTGTACAGGGAGAAAGTCAGGCGAATGTTGTGAACACGGCCTTTACGATTACCGAATGTATTCTGGTCGGCGAGGTTCCGCAATGGCTCGTCAGGAGTATTACATAGCTGACAACTCGATTGCAGAAAGCGGTTGGTTTTGGTATAATAATGCCGTTAATTAAATATAAGAAACAGGGGAGTAAAAATGGGGAATATTGAGCGGGAAGAAGCCGCGCGCCGCGTAAAGATACTCAGGGAACAGATAAAGGAGTACAGCAGACTTTATTATGAGCTGGATTCTCCCGCCATTGAGGATGACGAATTCGATAGCCTGACGCGGGAGCTGCGCGAGCTGGAGGAGAAGTTTCCCGAGTTTGTAACCGGGGATTCCTACACCCAAAGGATTCAGGGAAGCGTTTCCGAGCAGTTTGCTCCGGTGAAGCACGAGGTTCCGCTCGAAAGCCTTCAGGATGTCTTTTCCTATGAAGAACTGTGGGAATTCGACAGACGGGTGCGGGAAGCGGTCGATTCTCCGGTTTATGTGGTTGAGCCCAAGATTGACGGTCTTTCGATAGCGATTGAATATATAGACGGTAAGTTTTTTCGCGGCGCGACCAGGGGCGACGGGCAGACGGGCGAGGACGTATCGCACAATCTGAGAACGATTAAATCGGTTCCGGACAGATTAAACGAGGATATACCGAGGATTATCGTGCGCGGCGAGGTGTATATGCCCCGGGAAATATTTGCCGAACTGGTGACGCAGCAGGACCAAAACGGCGAAAAGCCCTTTAAAAACCCGCGCAACGCCGCGGCCGGCTCCCTGCGCCAAAAAGACCCCGAGATAACCAAAAAGCGAAAGCTGGAGCTTTTTGTGTTTAATCTGCAGCTGGCAGAGGGGGTAACCGTCAATTCCCATG
>JAAYKB010000158.1 GCA_012522615.1 Clostridiales bacterium | reverse complement strand
TTGGCGTTGTCATCCATGTTTGTCGTGGTAGCATGGACACTCGGATATTATGTGCGGCTTGAAAGAAAACATATAGATACCCTTCTTACATTTGTAAACAAAGACGGTCTGACAGATCTATATAACCATCGGTATTTTCATGAGTATCTGAAAAAATACTTTGCAAAAGAAAATGTCATCAAAAAGCCCGTATCTCTTATTATGATGGACCTGAACGGTTTTAAGTTATATAATGACATATACGGGCATCAGCAGGGAGATCAGGTTCTTCGTACGGTAGCTTATTTAATCGAGAAAAATTTAAAAAAAGGACAAATTGCATGCAGATACGGCGGAGATGAACTGGCTCTGATACTGCCGGGCGTAACAAAGGAAAAGGCGGTTGAGATTGCATCACATTTAAAGGAAATTATAGACTCTTATGTGTTTGAAGGACAGGATCACCTGCCGGATCATAACCTCACGATTTCAGCCGGTGTATCGCAATCCCTTGGTGAAGACGACACCCCCACGGCACTAATAGACCGTACCGACGCAGCCCTTTACAGGGCAAAGTTTTTGTGCAGAAATCGTGTGGAAATGTTTGCGACAATTTTCGAGGAATTCTCACATAATCACAGCGAAGATTCTCTGCTTCTAGATGCCCTGCAGCCGATTAAAACACTTATTACTGTCATAAACTCACGCGACAAATATACGTACAGCCATATCGAGCGGGTTGTCCTGTTCTGTGAAAAGGTTGCAGATTATATTAAAATGGATTACGAAACAAAGAAAAAGCTGATATGTGCGGCTTATCTGCATGACCTTGGAAAAATCAATATTCCCAAAGAAATCCTTATATCAGACGAGCAGCTTACGGAAGAGCAGTGGGAAGAGCTTAAAAAGCATCCCAAAGACAGCGCAGATATAATCGCACATGTACCGGAGCTTCAGGATTTGGCGCCTATTGTGCTCAGCCACCATGAACGATATGACGGAAAAGGATATCCGAACGGCCTCAAAGGTGAAGAAATCCCATATCTCTCCCGCTTGCTTTCTCTTGCAGACAGCTTTGATGCCATGACGCACAGACGCCCCTATAAACCCACAAAAACTATTGAGCAGGCTTATCAGGAAATCCGCGATAACAGCGGAACCCAATTTGACCCAAATCTCACGGAAATATTTATTTCCGCAATGGAATTCGATAATTAATCTTTCCCCCATATGAATGGGATCTATTCGCGCTGAATCTACGAAAAAGCTGTGGCATATTGCGTTGTTTTACGCAAACTGCCGCGGCTTTTATTATCACCTTAGCTTACAAAACCACTCTCATCGCAAATTGACTACAGCTATGATTTGTGAATAATAAAAATCCGCTTTATAAATCCTTACAACTTACAGTTGGAAAAATCCAATAAACGCGTTATTGATTTGTAACATTTTAACCTTTAAAATATAAATGTAGCTACAAGAAATATAAGGAAGTGTACCTATGGATAATTTAAAGTTGAATGATACTATTTGTTTTTATAGAAAAAAGCAAGACTTAACACAAGAGGAACTTGCCGTAAAATTAGGTGTGACCAACCAGTCGGTATCTAAATGGGAGTCGGCACAGTGTTGTCCGGACATTAGTTTAATACCAAAGCTTGCCGATATATTTGATGTTAGTATTGATGAATTGTTTGGTAGAGAACCATTAGTTAATGATATTTGTGCGCAGTTTCCTCTGCGTGACGATGATACTTTCCGTGTTGTAGTCGCTAGAGGTAAAAGAGTTATGTTGGTCGACGACATAGATAAAACTATAGATATAACTTTTCCAAAAAACTGTAACGAAACCACAAGGCAATATTTTAACGTTGAAGTCTGTGGTAATAGTTGCTGTGATGCAAGTATTAACGGAGATGTTGTAAGTCACGGCGAAATTGAATGTAACCAGATTAACGGTGATATAAAAGAATGCAAAAATAACATTTCCTGTCAAGGTAACATAAACGGTAATGTAAATGCCGGTAATAATATTTCTTGCGGCGGTTCAATCGGCGGCGGTGTTCATTGTGGTAATAATATTTCCTGTGCAGGTGAAATAAATGGTGCTGTAAACTGTGGAGATAATGTTGCTTGCGGTGATAACATTAAAGGGGATGTTAATTGTGGCGGTAGTGTAGAGTGCAAGACAATAGAAGGTAATGTCGAATGCCAAGGAAATATTATTTATAAATAATACCTAAGTACTAAAATGTTTTAAAATTAAATGTTCACAAAATGTTTACAAATTGCAAAAGCGGCACTTTTTCGTCCTATAACGCCCTATAACATTTAATAAACGCAAATAATCGCGTTTTCTCGGTGTAAAATTAATGTAGGGGTTTTTAAAGAAAAAGATACAAGAGATTGCCAAAAAGTGATTTAATAGAGTTGAAGACCCAAAAAATCACGAAGGAGGCAACCTCTTGTGGAAAAGATTATAT
>JAAYKB010000019.1 GCA_012522615.1 Clostridiales bacterium | reverse complement strand
GGCTTGAACAAGCGAAAGAGCAGGGACAAAGGCTGCCGCAAGCCGGTTGAAAACCATGATACCGCCGCATGGGCAAACATCCGGTCCCAGCTGGACTTATCAAAGGTCAATATCCCGGACGAGGTTCAGGTGCGAAATGCAAAGGAGTTTGTCGACAGCAACGAAAAGTAGAGAAAAACGGTGCCGCTCGTTATTTTGCGGCACCGTTTTTCTCTATAAAATATTGAACTCCGCCAGCTTTTTGTATCTCTCATACCGTTCGGCTGCGTTTTGTGCCGCCGCCTCGTACAGGTCTGGCGCAAGGTTGGGAAACACATTCATAAGCTGGGAATACCTGACTTCGCCCTTTATAAACTCCTTGAAATCCGTCTTCGGTTCTTTGGAATCAAGCCGGAAGGGATTTTTACCCTCTTTTTTCAGCATCGGGTTGTAGCGATAAAGATGCCAGTATCCGGCTTCCACCGCTCTTTTTTCCTGCATAAGGCTTGTTCCCATACCTGTTTTGATGCCATGGCTTACACAGGGCGAGTATGCGATAATCAGCGAAGGACCGTTATATTGTTCGGCCTCGCTAATCGCCTTTATTGTCTGGTTCATATCCGCCCCCATTGCAATCTGCGCCACATAAACATTGCCGTAACACATTGCCATCAAGCCGAGATCCTTTTTCTTGGTCTTTTTACCCGAGGCGGCGAGCTTGGCAACCGAGGCGGTGGGGGTTGATTTGGAGCACTGTCCCCCCGTATTTGAATAAAGCTCGGTGTCCATAACAAAAATGTTTATATCCTCGCCGGTTGAAAGAACGTGGTCGAGACCGCCGTAGCCTATATCGTAAGCCCAGCCGTCCCCCCCTATCGCCCATACGGATTTTTTCACAAGAAAATCCCTGTTTTCGAGAAGAAATCTCAAACCTTTATCCTTGTCAAGATCGGTCTGTTCAAGTATTTCAACCAGCTCTCCCGAGGTTTGGCGCGAGAGCTCCCCGTTATAAGCCGATTCCACCCAGCGCTGCAAAGCGGTTTTGAGGCTTCCGTTTAAATCCTCCGATTCAATCAGTCTGATTGCCGTCTTTATCATCTTTTCACGTATTTGTTTTATACCGAGCTGCATTCCAAGCCCGAATTCGGCAGCGTCCTCAAACAGCGGATTGATCCATGCCGGCCCTCTGCCCCTCGCGTCGGTCGTATATGCGATAGACGGGGCGGATGCCCCCCAGATGGACGAGCAGCCGGTGGCGTTGGAAATCATCATCCTGCCACCGAAAAGCTGGGTTAAAAGCTTGATATACTCCGGCTCGCCGCACCCGGGGCAGGCTCCGTTAAACTCCAGATAGGGTCTTGCAAACTGGCTGCCTTTGACGGTTTTTTTGCCCGCCAAATCGTTCTTTTGGGTAAGAGTCATGGCAAATTCCCAGTTGTCGGATTCGGCCTGAATCTCGGTTTCGGCGGGCTTCATAATCAGGGCCTTGCCCTTGGCCGGACATATATCGGCACAGTTGCCGCAGCCGGTACAGTCAAGGGGGGACACCTGAATC
>JAAYKB010000201.1 GCA_012522615.1 Clostridiales bacterium | reverse complement strand
TTCTGCGTTTTATGTTCGATATTAAGAATGCCATCCCAAATTGATTTGCCCGGTTTGGGATGGGAAAAGTTTTAGGGCAGCGGGATTTTTTTGGCCGCCGTAAGTGCAAATCCCTAACCCATCCCTAACGGGGTCAAAAATTGCATATTGGAGTGCCCATTCGACAATTTCATTGTAAAATCTGGGTTTTTCAACTATAATGAATTAACGGTAGGCTTCGCGCCTGACCATAGCCAGCCGTGCGAGTGATCGTGCGGCTTCTAATAAGGAGATGATTCCATGATAATAAGTGCAAGCAGACGTACAGATATTCCAACATATTATTCAAACTGGTTTTTCAACCGAATCAAAGAAGGGTATGTCTGTGTTCGAAATCCCATGAACATACATCAAGTCAGTAAAATTTCTCTGTCGTCGAATGTTGTTGACGGCTTTGTCTTTTGGACAAAAAATCCGATACCAATGATGAATCGACTCAATGATCTGAGCGATTATAAATACTATTTTCAATTCACTGTAAACTCTTACGGAAAAGATATTGAAGCGAACATCCCAAATAAAAATGATGTAATTATTCCAGCATTTAAAAGACTTTCTGATTTGATTGGTCCGGAGCGCGTAATATGGAGATATGATCCGATTCTCTTAACACAACAATATAGCGTTGAGTATCACGCAAAGTATTTTGAAGAAATTGCGAAACGGTTATCCGGTTATACACATAAATGCGTAATTAGTTTTGTTGATTTATATAGAAATACACAGATAAATACCAAAGGGCTGGGACTGATTCCTCTCGCGCAAAAAGAAATGCTTGAAGTTGCGAAAAGGTTGGTTGATATAGCAAACAGGAATAATTTAACTGTTGAATCATGTGCTGAAAAGATTAACCTTGAGCAATTCGGGATAACACATGGCCATTGCATAGACTGCAACCTATTCGAGTCACTTCTTGGTTATAAACTGGATGTGGGCAAAGATAAAAATCAGCGAGAAGAATGCGGCTGTATTGCGAGTATAGATATCGGTATGTATAATACCTGTAAGAATGGATGCAAGTACTGCTATGCTAATTATAGTGCAAATACCGTTGTAAAAAATGTTGGAGCGCACAACCCAAATTCCCCACTAATTGCTGGCGAACTTCTTCCTAATGATGTTGTCAAATGCCGAGAAATAAAATCCTGTAAGCAATGCCAATTAAATATATTTGATTGAAAAGGTGGGTAAATGGAAATATCCTACATAAGGTTAAGGATTTACCCCTAATGCGCCCAAATCGTAATTTGGGCGCTTATTCGACAATTACATTGTAAAAACTGGGGATTTCAACTATAATAAATTAACGGCAGGCCTCGTGCCTGACCACAGCCAGCCGTACAGTTTTTTGTACGGCTTTTTGTGTCTTTACAAAAGCTATGTGCTATTATCGTATAGCTTCTATGCGATAATCAAAACAGAACGGCAAGAGAGGTGAATTTGGGTGACTGGCAAATTGGCTGTTCCGGCCACAGCCTCAGAAGAGCTGCAACTCAGGTATGACATCATTATTCCTGACAGACAGCTTTTAGATGCACCTGCTGATTATGTTGGAGGCGCTGCACCAACTGCCTCAGAAGAGCAAACAAGGCCTGATGAGATTGCTGAAATTCATTTCGACGAATACATCCCAGCAACAGACAGGTTAGATTATGTCATCGCAGCATCCAGCGGATTGCTTACGGCCGCCTTAGATGTACTGTGGGTTGGCGAGTTTTCACTTACGGGCGCTCAAGCTTGGGGACGTGAGGAAGCCAATAGCTTTGTAATGAAGGTCGCCCGGTCAAAAGGCTATAGGGGGAACGACTTATCGGGCGCTATCAGGAAGCTGGAAAGTCTGTTTAAGATAGCTAATGATCAGGTGACGTCAGAGCTTGGAGGGAGTCTACAGCACCATCTGAGAGATTTCGGACATCACCCTACGGCCATTGGGCTGCTGTTTTCTATTTTGACACAGTTTACGGGTGTGGGGTTTGGGACAGACACTCAGGGAAACTTTAAGTCGGTTCCAATTCCAAGTGATGAACTAATCGGAAAGAACTTACCGGAGAAGCTGTTCTTTGCGGTCGTAGTCTGGGCATTTCATCTTATAAGTGATATGGCTGGCTCAAGTCAGTCAGCAGGAGCAGGAACAGGGATACCAGGTCCACTTCTGGCTTTTCTGAAAGAGGTGTCTACGCTTCCAGTTATTAAAGATATAAAAACGAAGTACAAGGATTCCGATATTCCATTTTCCGTGTGGCTATCAAAGCTGTTTAACGGCACCTATTTGGGCATTGAGGACAAGGATAAAATCATCAAGTTTGACCTGCGAACCGAAATGGGGATTCTTCACGAAATTGGTAGGCAGGCGGTTCCCGTAATCCTCAACGAGTGTATTGTCAAAGGTTTCTACTTTATTAGAAGGCTGTGTTCCGAAATAAGGGAAAGGGAGATACAGTCGATAAAGGACCTGGGTAAACTGGATCCCGAAAACTTCCTGCCTTTTAAGAACAGAACGATTGTGCGCATGACAACTGTTTCATCTGGCGTGTTTATGGCTGTTGAAACTTCAAGCGCTGCTGTTAGAGCAGTGATAAAGAATAAAGGCATAAATGTCGGCTTTGCCCAGGACTTTCTGTTGAACATCAATTACTCTGGTATCGGTCGGTTTGTGATTGCTTGCGCTGCGGACTCGAAATACATTGCAGAGGACTTTAAGAAAGCCTACATAGCCTTTGCAGAGAAGCATCAGAACACAGGCAATCCGGAAATCGATGGTGCGCTGAGTATAAAATTTCTGCAACTGTCCAAAAATCAGGCTGTCATCCTATCCTCGCTCAAATTGCAAAAAGTTCTATATGATATCCGCCAAGAGAAGGATGCAAAACAGATTGCATCTAAACATGAATGGATGAGCGACTGGAGGGAGAAAGCGGCCGATGGGGATACCAGCCTCTTCATTGAAGACGAGGCGGCAATCTATCAAAGTATCCGTGCAGAGCTTACGGATTCACTTGATTCAAGCTGGCTTTACCTGTGTGCGCTGGAACTGGCATTATTCAAACCGTATTTTCCGCTCAACTCAGAGCAGGGTAAGCAATGCAAAACCATTAGAGCCTGTAAGAACTTATATGAAAAAGAGGTTTTTGGCCATAGGCAGGATGTTGTAACAAACAGTGATACCGATGCCTTAATAACTGCCTATAAAAAATATATTGGCACTATGAGCAACCGCACACGAAAGACAGTCATTGCAGTAGCGGCCACTGCAGCGGCCACTATCGCGACTGGAGGATTGGCCTGGGCATTTGCTCCGGGAATTGCTGTAACAATAGCGGGTGGAACTTTTGCCGGTCTTCATGGCGCCGCCTTGACAAGCGCCAGCCTGGCTGCTTTGGGGGGCGGTGCGATAACCGCCGGCGGCCTTGGAATGGCTGGCGGCACGGCCATCATTGCAGGCGGTGGTGCGCTGCTGGGCATTACGGGATCGGGAGCTGTTACCCTTACCAGATTGCTGGTCAGCACATCAAAAGAGTACACCTTGAATGAGTGCGCCAAACTGCTTACATTCTGTAACGAAGTGCTGATTAAGCAGTATGGCAAAAAGACGGTAGTGAAAGAGATTCAGGCATCCATAGAACAAGGTATCCAGCTGCTTGAAAAGGAAATACCGATTGTTGACGAGTGCACGGATAACGCAGAAAAGGAACGCAAGAAAATTGAAAAAGAAAAGGCTGAAAGTCTGAGGTATCTTCATAAGTGCAGTGCGGAGCTGCTAAAGCTCGCAGAGGGATAAACGGCTTCTAATATTACAGCAAGATATTGCTTTGGATACCGATTTTGGAGAAACCCTTTCCTGGCGCTACCTTCAATACACCAGAGAGCATCCCGTCACCGATTGGAATACAAGCACTGCCATTCTTTATGCGAGCAAGGACAACCTGACCGATCGAGTTACGGTTGATGAGTTTGCTCGCCGCTTCGGCTGCGGGCTGACCATCATGGAGGACGGTGAGCATTGGTTTCATACGCAGGAGCAGTTGGTGGTTTTGCGGAACTGGGAGGAAGAACAGCTACAATCAAACAAAGCGGGAGGCACCATAGAAATTACGCATGGTACCGCCGCGGATATTGACAGCTGGATGAAGCTGGTGCGGCGAATGCGTGATCTTTTCCCCGGGTTGGAAACAGAACCGGCACTGTCAGAGCACCGAAAGACGGTACTGGAGTTCATGGATGCAAGCGGTGCTGTTTGTGCAAAAGACGGTGAGCAGGTTGTGGGGGCTCTGCTGTTCTCTCCGTCCGAAAATGTACTATGCTACCTGGCGGTGGATGACCGTTATCAGCGGCGGCACATTGCGCAGGATATGATCCGCTATATGTTGCCGCTTACCAATCCGAAAAAGGAGATCACAGTCACCACATACCGGGAGAATGACCCGAACGGCACCGCCGCCAGAGCCTTCTATCAGCACTTGGGTTTTGAACCGGGTGCGCTTACAGAGGAGTTCGGAAGTCCGGTGCAGGTTTTTATTCTGAAACGGTAAAGCCCGGCACAAAGCATTCTTTTTCGATAAATGGAGGAAACCAAATGATTCGTGTAGTTTGCAGGGACGAGGTGTTTCTGGCTCAAAAGGCGGAGCCCGCCACTCCGGCTGATCTGGCCGTAGCGCAGGATTTGCTGGACACCTTAGCCGCTCACAAGGACAGCTGCGTGGGTATGGCAGCCAACATGATCGGTGTGAACAAGCGTATCATCGCCTTTGACAATGAGGGCAGCTATATGGTCATGTTCAACCCGGAAATTATCAAGCGGTCAGAACCATACGAGGCGGAGGAGGGCTGTCTTTCCCTGACTGGTACACGAAAACCCAAGCGGTGGAAGTCCATCAAGGTGCAGTATCAAAACGAGCATTTTCAGACACGCTTCAAGACCTTCACAGGCTGGACGGCGCAAATTATCCAGCATGAGATTGACCACTGCGAGGGGATTGTTATCTGAGTAGAAGTCACTACGGCGGTTTAATTCTATTTTCCTTATCTGATTTCGCTTGACGACATCATTCTCGATCAATCCAACGGAGGGTTTTATGCGACTATGGACTATACAACCAAAAGCACTTTATGAAAAATTACAGTCGGAAAAGGTACTGCATTGCGTTCCAGAGCAATCCGAATTGATTACAGCGTTTGGCTTTGGCCCTGCTTATAACTGGATGGCAGAGCAAATGTGCAAGCGCATTGGACAGCCGCCGCAGGGCGTTCAATATCCAATATGGGCATGGCACACTGTGGAGTGGAAACATGCAAAGCCGGATTTGCGCCGCAGCGAATTCCGCAGTTATAAAACCCCACAGGTGTGTTTAGAGGTTGAGATTCCCGATAAAGCCGTTCTTTTGAGCAACGAGGATATGTGGCACATCGTATTGAATAGCGGGTATTATGGTGACGCTTGCAGTGACGAAGAATATGAGGCAGAGGGAAAATGGTTTGACAGTCTGCCTGCACAGGAGCAGATAGCTGTTAAGCGGCAATCCTGGGAAAAGATATTTGATGTGTTCCCCGCACGTGAAACCTCTTGGGATTGTCATGGAAAATATGTTCAAGCAACCTTTTGGGAGCTGCGCCTGGAGCAGGTGAAAGCAGTAAGGCACTTTGTCAGAAAATTGCTTTGAAAACCGAGCCCCATCTTTTTATGTGCAGATTCAATCAGACTTTTCCACCTCTCAGCACAAATCTGAATATTTTTATGATTGAGGAGCAGAATTTGACTTTACAGGTGCAGGCTCTGCTGACAATTCCAAAAGCTCCCCGGCGATCTCGGTGCTTTCAAACCGCAACACATCCGCGTCCTTCCTGCCGAATGCCAAGAAATCAATATTGCCGTACCAAACGGTGCTTTCGTCAATGACGGCATAGTGCTGTTGCAGATCTGCCTGCATGGTAACGGTAATTTCCGCATGTTCCAGCATAGCGATTGCCGACACAATTCCAGGCTCCTGACCGGGTTTGTAGCTTTCCAGGGCTTTCGTATAAACGGTAACACAAACACCGGATGATACCGCATTCTCCAGAACAGGCAGAAGTCCTGTCACGCGGTTTTTCTGGATGTAGGGACTGACAATCAGAATGCTTCTTGCGGCATTGGACAGGTCTTCGGCAAAGGCGGCGGCGTACTCCTGGCTGTCGTAAACTTTACTGGTGTTGTCATCCTGCTCGCGGATTTTTACCTGATAGCCCAGTTCAGCGTAGCCTCTCAGCCGTTTATGATACATTCTTTCCAGCATGGGAACGTGGACATCCACATAGTCGTAGATGCGCACCTCCTGTTTTCCGGCATAATTTCGGTGCAGACGGCCGGCATACTGCGCCAGTGTTCCCTTCCATGAAATCGGCATGCCAAGAAGCATCGTGTCCAGCCGCGGTTCGTCAAAACCCTCGCCGATGTACTTGCCCGTGGCAACCACCACAAGAGATTCCTGCGGCGGGACGGCGCGGAGCGCGGACAGTTTCTCCCGCTTATCCTTTTGCCGGTCGCTTCCCAGAAGCAGAAATGTATGCTGCGCTTTGCCTTCCAATTTGCTGGCAAGCCACACAGCATGCTCCTTGCGCTCGGTCAGAAGGATGGGCGTGCGTCCCTCCGCAAGGAGATTCAGCGTATCGGAAACAATCAGCTCATTTCGTGTCTCGTTTTCGACAACACCGGCGTACACATCCTGGATGCCGTTTGCGCTTGGGAGCCGCATCCTGGTGAAGCGCGGAAAAACGAAATGCGAAAAAGCTCTGCTTTCCACTTGACTTTTGGCGTCTACCAAATATCGGACAGGGCCGCACTGCATGAAAATAATAGGCTGGTGTCCGTCCTGCCGCACCGGCGTTGCGGATAAGCCGTAGACGTATTTGGCTTCCGCGGTTTTCAGAATGCTCTCGAAGGTGAACGCCGCCACATGATGGCACTCATCCACAATGACCATGCCATATTCGGCCACAAAAGCTTTGACGTCCTTTTCCTTACCTTCAAACAGCGACTGCATGATTGCAATGTCCACAATGCTGCTGCGAGTATTCTTGCCCGAACCGATTTGTCCAATCATATGCTGCTTCTTTTTCCGTCCGCGCTTTTTAGGAAGCTCAGGCAGCACTTCTTTGATGGCGAGAAACCGGTTCAGGGAGGATTTCCACTGCTCCAAAAGTGCGCTGGAGTGAACCAATATCAATGTGTTCACCTTACGCTGACCGATTAAATAGGCACCGATAACCGTTTTACCAAAGGCGGTAGTGGCCGACAGCACGCCAATGTTCTCGGAGAGAAGCGCCTTTGCGGCAGGTACTTGCTCCAGCCGAAGCGTTCCCAAAAAGGAAACATCGATGGGACGCCCGGCGTTACGCCGATCCTCCAGAGAAAAGGGAACTTCCTGTGCCTCTAACAGCTCCGCAAGAGAATCCATACAGCCTCTCGGAATGCCGAGAAAGCTCTCGTCCTCGTAGCTGCAGTCAAGAATGCGCGGCGTATTATAAATGCGGAGCCGCATCGCCTGCTTTTTGTAAAACTCAGGATTTCGGAATGCGGCCAACCGCTTGACTGCGTTCAGCGCGGCTTGGGAAAAGCCCTGTTTGTCCACATAAATGAGGTTGGAAATCATGAGACGCACCTGCATTGGAAAATCCGCCTTATGAAGATGGCGGCGCTCTCGTTTGCCTGGCCAAGGCTTTTGCTCGCCGGTGTTGAGGAGCGGTCCCGTATCCCCTCCATCCGTGCATAGCTTTGAAAGATACTCTGTAAGCTGCTCCGGGGTGATCTTCGGCAAAGAAGAAAGAAATGCCCACTGATCGGTATAGTGGGAAAACTGCGCATCTACAAACACCGTGTTTCTGTTTTCCTGGACCTTTCCCTGAAACGGCAGGGCAATCAGATTCCCAAATCCACCCTTTGGCAGGGTATCCTGCGCCGGAAACAGCCGGTCGTAGGACGCAAAGGCTAGCTCATGCCGGCGTGCCATCGTCTGCGTCAGAAGACTGCTTCCCAGCCTGCGCGCATCTGCCGCCGGAACGGGCTGGGAGAAGAAAAACCAAACATGCGCGCCGTTTCCGGAGCGGGAACGCTCCA
>JAAYKB010000157.1 GCA_012522615.1 Clostridiales bacterium | reverse complement strand
TTTTCAATACAACGTGATGCATAGGTAGCGAGCCGCGCGCCCTTTGCATAATCAAATGTATTCACCGCTTTAATCAACCCTATTGTTCCGATAGAAATAAGGTCGTCCTGATCGCGGACAGAGCTGTAATATTTCTTGATAATGTGTGCAACAAGGCGGAGGTTATGCTCAATCAGACGGTTGCGTGCATTAATATCCCCCTGGTTGTGGTAACGTTCAAGACATCGGCGTTCTTCTTCGGCCGGCAGCGGGCGCGGAAAGGAACCGGAGTTGACGACATGCAGCGCCATGTAGAATATATTGGAGATGCTCTGCAAAAGTTCAAAAAACAAAAAGACATCCCCTTTCAAATTGGTGTAGGGTGTGGATACCCTATTGTATGCGGCAACCAATAAGATAGTGCATGTCTCCCCCGTTTTATAGTATTCTTTATGCCAAATACCCTTTAATATCAAAAGAGCTGCGTAAGCAAATACAACTTACGCAGCAGGAGTTCAGCAGTCTATTAGATATTTATCATAAAAGCATTAACTAAATGCATCTTATCTTACTTTGTAATACTCAACATACCAATCTGCAAACTTCTGCAGGCCGTCTTCTATACTCGTTTTCGGCTTAAATCCAACCATATTTTGAAGTCTGTCCGTAGAAGCGTATGTAGCGGGAACATCTCCGGGTTTGATTGGTTCAAAAATTTTTTCGAATTCCACTTCCCTACCCAACGCATTGCTTAAGGCTTTCTCCAAAGTCCGAATAAAGGTCATTAGCTTTTCCGGCTTATTGTTTCCGATATTAAACACCGTATGGGCTGCCGAGTCTTCGGTCTTTTGGGGCGGGTTGTTCAGAAGCCTTACGATTCCTTCGACAATATCATCTATATAGGTGAAGTCTCTATACAGGTCATGTTCAAAATCGCCGTTATTAAAAATTCTTATCGGCTCGCCTTTAAAGTATCTGTCGGTAAAACCAAAGTACGCCATATCCGGCCTGCCCATCGGGCCGTAAACAGTAAAGAACCGAAGACCGGTTGCCGGGATTTTGTATAGATGGCTGTATGTATAGGCCATCAGCTCATTTGATTTTTTGGTGGCGGCATATAAGGACACCGGATGGTCCACAAAATCCGTTTCTTCAAAAGGCACCTTTTTATTGGAGCCGTATACCGAGGAGCTAGATGCATATACCAAATGCTTCACCGGATTAGTGCGGCAGGCTTCAAGTATATTGAAAAATCCGATAATATTGCTGCTTATGTAAGCCTGTGAATTGGTAATTGAATAGCGTACACCTGCCTGAGCGGCGAGATTTACGACAATATCAAATTTTTCATTGACAAAAAGCTTGTCAATTTCCGACTTATCCACTAAATCTATTTTGTGGAATATGAATTTGTTGTAGGGTTTCAGCAATTCCAGACGGGCGTGTTTTAGATTAACATCATAATAATCGTTAAGGTTATCTATTCCGATAACCTCGCAACCAATATCAAGAAGCCGCTTCGAAAGATAATACCCAATAAATCCCGCTGATCCGGTTACTAGTATTTTATTATTTTGATCAAATGCGTTCATTTTTCACCTCTACAATTATTATCCAAACTTTACAGCGTCTGCGATATGATAGATATGAGAGCTATATTTGCCTTAAAATAAGATATTCAAGTTCAACCTTTTTCAGTATATTTTCTTCATATGTCGAATCAATCAGCTCTAAATAGTACCCCTTTAATCACGATTCAGAGAAACAATCTCCATAGATTACAATCATGATTTTATAAAGTTTAATGCGTTCAATACACCTGTTTTCCAGTAGTTAATTGAACTGCGGTAGATCTCAAAGCATAACCTACCGAACTCTTCAATATTTAATTTATCAGTATTTTCTCCACACCATTCTGTCAACCATACCGGTGTAAAACTGAATAATTTTGACCACTTTGGTTGATACATTTTATTCAATATAATCCGGTACAGGAATGCCAAAGTCACCGTTTTCATTCATATCAACCGCGGTGGTAACGGCTTGAAGAAGGTTATTCTCATCAATTCCGGCAAGAACAAAACAAGCTTTGTCCAACGCTTCGGGTCTCTCCGTGCTTGTCCTAATGCATACAGCAGGGAATGGATGGCCGATTGATGCGAAGAAACTGGATTCCTCCGGCAGTGTCCCGGAATCGGAAACCACCGCAAATGCGTTTAACTGCAGGTTGTTATAATCATAGAATCCGATGGGCTTGTTTTGTATATCCCTCTTGCCGAAAATAAAACCACGATTATCAATGAATTTCGCACTTTTCGAATGGTGTGAATACAGTATCGGCATGTCGTACTTCTTCGCAATTGCGTTGACGGCGTTCATAAGACTGAAAAAGTTTGCCACGCCGTCAAAGGATTAATTCAACCTTTGCTACGCGACGCATGTCCATGAACTGTAACGATCTTATCGACGCTGAATCTATGAGAAACAGGCACCTTATACTCAGGCAAATAATTACCTACACCTAAGGCACAAATTATCTGTTCATCAGAAGGTATACCAAGTTCAGTCGAAACTTCCTCCCACTTTTTTGTATGTAATACAGGTCTCTGGATAAAACAACAGCCTATGTTTTTAGCCTGTAAAGTAAGAGTTAAATACCCTGCGAAAACAGCAGAAGAAACTATATACTGAAACTCTTCACCAGCGCGATATGTGCTGATTTTTCCGGTTATCAACAGCATTTTATCTATTTCATCGGCAAAACCACCTACCCCCTCAAACCAATCATTAAATACTCTCA
>JAAYKB010000156.1 GCA_012522615.1 Clostridiales bacterium | reverse complement strand
TCCCACTCAATCGTTGCCGGAGGTTTGCTTGTGATGTCATACACGATACGGTTCACGCCCTTGACCTCGTTTACTATGCGGTTAGACACGGCGGCGAGCACATCAAGCGGGACGCGCGCCCAGTCCGCGGTCATAAAGTCGGTGGTGGTGACGGCGCGAAGAGCAATGGTATAGTCATACGTGCGGGCGTCGCCCATAACGCCGACCGAGCGCATACCTGTAATAATCGCAAAATACTGGCTAATCTCGCGGTCAAGTCCGGCCTTGGCGATCTCCTCTCTGAAGATGGCGTCGGATTCGCGCAGGATTTCCAGCTTCTCGGGTGTGACCGCGCCTATACAGCGGACGGCAAGTCCGGGGCCAGGGAAGGGCTGCCGCCATACCATGTGCTCGGGCAGGCCGAGCTCCAATCCGGCGCGGCGCACCTCGTCTTTGAATAAATCTCTGAGGGGCTCGCACAGCTTGAGATTCATACGCTCGGGCAGACCCCCGACATTGTGATGGCTCTTGATTACGGCAGCCTTATCGCTTCCGCTTTCAATTATGTCGGGATAAATCGTACCCTGAACAAGATAATCAATCTCGCCCAGCTTTTTGGCTTCATCCTCAAAAACCCGTATAAACTCCTCGCCGATTATCTTGCGCTTGGTTTCGGGGTCGGTCACGCCGGCCAGCCTGTCCAAAAACCGCTTTTGGGCGTTCACCCTAATAAAATTGATATCATATTGCCGGGTAAACATGCTCTCGACCATGTCTCCTTCGTCCTTGCGGAGAAGCCCGTGGTCAACGAAAATACAGGTGAGCTGCGAACCCACCGCCTTGGCAACCATGACGGCCGCAACCGAGCTGTCAACCCCGCCGGAGAGGGCGCAGAGCACCCTCTTGTCACCGATTTGTCTGCGGATATTTTCTATGCTGGTTTCAACAAAAGAGGACATCTTCCAGTCGCCCTTGCAGCCGCATATATCAAACAGGAAATTGTGCAGCATCTTTGTGCCGTTTGTGGTGTGCAGTACCTCGGGATGAAACTGCACGGCATAGAGTCCGCGCCCGGCATCTTCCATGGCGGCGCAGGAGCAGTTCGGGGTGGTTGCCGTAATTCTGAACCCCTCCGGCACAACCGAGATATAGTCGGTATGGCTCATCCAGCACTGCTGCTTTTCATCAAGCCCGTGAAACAACCGGCTGGTATTGTCGACGGACGCCATGGTAAGCCCGTATTCGCGGTCGGCGCTTTCCACACTTCCGTCGAATATCCATGCCATAAGCTGTGCGCCGTAGCAGATACCCAGTACCGGAATGTTTAATTCAAGTATTTCTCGGGTATAGCGCGGGGAGGCGTCGTCATATACACTGTTGGGCCCGCCTGTGAAGATGATCCCCTTATATCCGGCTGCCTTAATCTCCTCGATAGGGGTGTTATAGGATTTGACAACCGAATACACCCCGGCGTCACGTATGCGACGGGCTATAAGCTGATTATACTGTCCGCCGAAATCCAATACCAATACGGTTTCGTTTTGCATATAAGCATCCATATCCTTTCGGTATCCCAGATTTATTATTAACTGTTTCAGACGAAATCAATGCCGGACAAGCCTACCTGAAGATTAGTTCCTCGCGTCCGGGCCCGTTCGATACCATTGTTATGGCAACCCCGAGCTGCTTTTCAATGAATTCGATATATTTGCGGCAGTTTTCGGGCAAATCCTCATATTTTGTGATACCGCGCACATCCTCTTTCCATCCCGGCAGAACCTCGAGCACCGGCTTGCAGCGCTTTAATGTCGGGGTGGTGGGGAAGTCGCGCAGAATCCTTCCGTCAACCTCATATCCGACACAGACGGGAATTTCGTCAAGGTAGCCCAGCGCGTCGATTACGGTCAGCGCAACCTGGGTCGCGCCCTGAACCTGCACACCGTAGCGGGACGCCACACAGTCGAACCAGCCCATTCGGCGGGGGCGTCCTGTGGTCGCCCCGAATTCGCCCGCGTCGCCTCCGCGCATACGCAGCTCCTGCGCCTGATCGCCAAAAATCTCGCTGACAAAGGCTCCCGCACCGACCGCGCTTGAATATGCCTTGACAACCGCGATAATGTCCTTAATCTCATAGGGCGGCAGGCCGGCGCCGACCGCGCCGTAGCCCGCCAGGGTTGAGGAGGAGGTGACCATCGGATATATACCGTAATCGGGGTCCTTGAGGGCGCCGAGTTGTCCCTCCAGCAGAATATTTTTGCCTTCATTGAGCGCTCCGCGCAGGAATTGGAAGGAATCCCCTACATATGGCGCAACCTGATCCCGCTGATGCAGCAGCTCGACAAAGATTTCGTCGGCGTCCAGAGCAGGCTTTTTATAAAGATGTTTCAGGAGGATGTTTTTTACCGCCAGTATGCCTTTAAGCTTCTCGTATGCCGTTGTTTCATCAAACAGCTCGCAAAGCTCAAATCCGATTTTTGAGTATTTATCCGAATAAAAGGGAGCAATTCCCGATTTTGTGGAGCCGAACGACTTGCCGCCCAGCCGCTCCTCTTCATAGCGGTCAAAAAGAATATGATATGGCATGACAATCTGTGTCCGGTCGGATACCATCAGGCGGGGGCGCACGCCTTTTTCGGCAAGGGCATTCACTTCATTGATGAACTTAGCGATATCAAGTGAAACACCGTTTCCGATAATATTGGTTATATGGTCATGGAAAACTCCTGACGGAAGCTGGTGCAGTGCGAATTTTCCGAAATGATTGATGATGGTATGCCCGGCGTTGCTCCCTCCCTGAAAGCGGATGACAACATCGGATTTCGCGGCAAGCACATCGGTAATTTTACCCTTGCCCTCGTCGCCCCAGTTTGCGCCAACAATAGCTCTGACCATAAGTGAAGCCCCCTTAATAATGAACCGTTAATTTCTGATGAGATCTCCCCCAAAAGGCGGAGATGTCGTTGGATTACCAAACCAATTTATTATACTTTATGAAGGGTAAAAAAGCAAGCAACCCAAGGGGTGTTTCCTAATACACTTCACTTCATATTGTTTCTCGGAGTCAAAAAGTCCGTGGGCGATTACAGTGCCAGAGAATCTTCAAAGAAGGCGGCATGCACAACCTGGACGGCACGATCGGCCTGAGCTTCATCGATAAGGACCGAAACCTTGATTTCGCTCGTTGAAATCATCTGGATATTGATTCCGGCGTCTCCCAGCACCTCAAACATGCGGGCGGCAACCCCCTCATGTGTTTCCATGCCGGCACCGACAATCGAGATTTTAGCGACGCCGGTGTCATACGAGATGTTTTGCGCCCCGACCCGTTCAATATATTCTCTGAGCGTCTCGACAGCCTCGGCACCCTTGTCGGCGGCCACCGTGAAGGTAATATCCTTGGTGCCGTCGCGTCCGACCGACTGGAGGATGATATCCACATTTATATGCGCCTTGGCAACACGCGAGAATATCTGGAACGCCACTCCCGGCTCGTCGGGAACGCCCACAATCATAATACGGGCAACATTGGTATCCTTTGCTACGCTTTTAATCAACATTTTTTCCATCTTTGCGGCCTCCTTGACCATGGTGCCAGGCACCCGTTTTAGACTTGATAATACTTCAATCTCAACATTATATTTCTTTGCCATTTCAACCGAACGGTTATTCAAAACCTGTGCCCCCAGCGTGGCAAGCTCAAGCATCTCATCGTATGTGATTTCATCAAGCTTGAAGGCGTTTTTCACCTTGCGCGGGTCTGCTGTGTACACCCCGTCAACATCGGTGTAAATCTGGCAGATATCGGCGTGCAGCGCTGCCGCGAGAGCCACCGCGCTGGTATCCGAGCCGCCGCGCCCGAGGGTTGTAACATCTCCGAAGCGGTTGATCCCCTGAAAACCCGCTACCACAACAATATTTTTTTTATCAAGCTCGTTTTGAATACGTTCGGTCTGGATACGCTTGATTCTGGCGGCGCTGTAGACCGAGTTGGTCTGGAAGCCTGCCTGCCAGCCGAGCAGGGAGATTACCGGGAACCCGAGCTTTTCGATGGCCATGGCAAGCAGGGCAATCGAAATTTGCTCGCCCGACGACAACAGCATATCCATCTCCCGGCGGCTTGCGTCCGGGTTTATCTCCCTTGCTTTTTCAATCAGCTCGTCGGTTGTGTCGCCCTGCGCCGAAACGACCACAATAACATCGTTTCCCTCGCTGTATTTATCGGTTACAACGCGCGCAACATTGAAGACGCGCTCGGCGTCTGCAACCGAACTTCCGCCGAATTTCTGCACTACCAGCATTCAATACCAAACCTTTCTTATACTTAATTAAACTCTACGCAAGCGCCCTTGGGATCGCAGCAGAAAAGCTGCACCTGCCATCCGTCAAGACCCGATTGTTTCAGCTCCCGCTGCGCCTTTAAAGCAAATTCACTGTCATCCCTGTCGACAATAGCCAGAATGGAGGGTCCCGCTCCGCTGATTGCCACAGCGTATGCCCCAAGCTCATAGGCGATATAAAAAACCTTTTCAGCTCCCGGTATAAGCGGGAAACGGTAGGGCTGATGCAGACGATCCTGTACTGCCACCCTGAGATTTTCGAGGCTGCCGGAAAACAGGGAAGCGGTCATAAGAGCGGCGCGGGACAGATTATATACCGCGTCCTCGCGCGTTACCTTCTGGGGCAGGAGCGCGCGTGCCACCTCGGTTTTAAGTTCAAAATCCGGGATGAAAACGGCGAAGCGTATTCGGTCTGATACCGGAACGCTTACGGTATGCACCCGTCCGCCCTCCATCACCGAGGTTACCAACCCTCCGAACAGCGCCGGGGCAGTGTTGTCGGGGTGTCCCTCCAGCCCTGCGGCAAGGTCGGACAGGTCGGCTAACGACATCGGACTTCCCAAAAGTGTGTTTGCCCCGAGCAGACCGGCAACCAGACAGGCCGAGGAACTGCCGAGCCCCTTTGTCATCGGGATATTGTTTTCCTGTATTATATGCAATCCCTTAAACGGATGCCCGCAGCGTTCATATAAAAGCCTTGCCGTTTGATATATCATGTTGCTCCGGTCGGTCGGGATGGGTACGCTGTCCTTGGATTCGATGATGCATAACGGATTATCGGGGGTTCCGTCCGCCTCCTCCATCCAGACGCGGTTATAAAGGGCAAGTGCGATTCCCAGCGCGTCAAATCCGGCACCGAGATTGGCGCTTGAAGCCGGAACGGTAATTTGAACCATTAAACAGTATCCCTGCCTTTCAACAGTATCTCGGTCGCCTCTTTTCTGCGGGTGAGAGAATGCCGTATATTATAAATTCGCGATACGCAGACGGCTTACAAGGGCGGCGTCCGACAAGGATGCAAGCGCCTCGTCGATAAGCCTTTCCTCAACCGCGGGAGTAACCAGCGCCAGCTCATCCGGAGGCGCCTGTGCAACACAAACCCTGCTGCAAGCGCCGAGCATATTCTCAATCGAGCGGTGAACCGCCTGCACATCCTTACATTTAAGCCGCAGCATTACCGAACCGGAATATCCCCTGTAATCGGCAACATATCCGTTCTCCCCCGGCTCCCAGCTGAGAAATTTGCGCGCTCCGATATGCTTGACCTCATCGATTATGTCGGCAACCACGGCGCTTGCGGTGGGAAGTTTGCCCGCACCCTGCCCGTAAAACACGACGTCGCCGATGGCATCGCCGCGTACCAGTATGCCGTTAAAAACATCGTTTACCTCGGCAAGCTGGCTCTCCCGGGAAAGAATCATGGGGGCAACAATACACTCAAGGCGACCGTCCTCGCGCTTACGCGCCCTGCCAATCAGCTTGATAACTCCCCCCCACTCCGATGCGTATTTGACATCGTCAAGGGTGAGCAAACCTATCCCCTCGGTGTGAACCTGCTCGGGATAGACATGCTTGCCGAAAGCAAGGGAAGCCAGAATACAGATTTTGCGGCAGGCATCATGCCCGTCGATATCGTCGGAGGGATTGCGCTCGGCATAACCCAGCCTTTGCGCCAACTCCAATGCCCGGTCAAAGGGAAGTCCCTCTCTTATCATTTTGGTAAGCACAAAATTGGTCGTACCGTTGAGGATGCCTGCAATCTCATAAACCTCGTTGGCGGCAAGGCACTGGTCAAGCGGCCGCAAAATCGGGATCCCGCCCCCCACGCTTGCCTCGAACAAAAAGTTGAGGTTTCTCTCCCGGGCTATTGCTAAAAGCTCGTCACCCTTGGCGGCAACCAGCTCCTTGTTTGAGGTCACCACGCTTTTGCCCGCAAGCAGGCAGCGTTTTACGAAGTCGTATGCAGGCTTTAAGCCGCCTATGGTTTCAACCACAATCTGTATTTCGGGATCGTTCACGATATCTTCAAAATTGTCTGTGAACCGGTCGGCAAGAGGGCTTTCCGGAAAACTTCTTAAATCCAGGATGCGCCGGATTTCAATCCTCTTGCCCGCTTTATGTGAAATGCTATTAGCATTTTTCATCAATACTTCAACAACGCCGGAACCTACGACGCCATATCCCATCACTGCTATCTGAACCATTATTATGTGCCTGCCTTTCCGTATTTTAACCAATGCTTATTATTACCCGCAAATAAGTTGCGGTCTGAAATTCAACCGCACAACATCAGGACTCTTCATGTGTGATACGGGTGATTCTCTCGACTCCCTCAGCCTCGGATAACGTCCTGACAAACTCCTCGACCGGAATATTCAGCCTGTCAATCCTCGCCGATATGGATACCAGCGCCTTTCCTTCGACCGGGATATTTTGGTTCACGGTTTGAATATTTGCCCCTGCCGCCGCAAACGCCGATAAAACTCCGGACAGGACTCCCGGCTGGTCGCAAAGCTCGGCATGAACCGTCATAATCCTGCCGCTTTGATGGACATTATAAGGAAAAACCGAATCCTTATATTTATAAAAGGCGCTTCGGGAAACGCCCGCAATCCTTGCGGCCTCCGAGGCGGAAGCCGCCTTTCCGGATGCCAGCAGCTCCTTGGCATCCGCCACGCGGACGAAAACCTCGGGAAGAACCGCGGCATCCACCAGCATCATCCTGTACCCCTTTTGGGCATATTCGGCATGGTCACGTCCCGCTTCCTGCTCTGTATACCGCAAATTGTCCACCTCCCGCGTACGGGTGTATTTGTCAGAGATACACTATACCATTTTAACGAAATATATTCAACCGTAAATCTGCATGAAAACTAGGATTATATTAGATTAGCAAAGATATTCGCAACATCATGCCGTTTTTCTTCGATTATCTTGATTTTTCTTAAATCTACTATTTTCACTATAAAGGGCAAAAGCTAACGTGGGTATTCGTTCAATCTGACATATTGCATTTTTTATAATATGAATTCTGCCACGGTTAATCTTGCCAAGCCGTTAAAGATGGCTTATAATGTGAGGTGGATGTACTTGCCGATAAATAGACATACCAAAGCAAGGTAAATACAAAAAGTATAATCAGAGGTTATGATTGCATGCCGTATAAAGTAGATTTTATTGAATTTATGGTTCGGTCGGGTGTGCTGACCTTCGGTGATTTCGTCACCAAAAGCGGGCGGAAAACCCCTTACTTTATCAATACCGGCAACTACCGAACAGGCGCCCAGGCGGCCAAGCTGGGCGAGTATTACGCCGCCTGTGTGCAGGAGAATATCGCGGGTAAAATCGACGCCCTGTTCGGCCCCGCCTACAAGGGTATCCCCCTTGCGGTTGCATGTGCAATTGCTCTGTCGAACAATTACGGGCGGAATGTCAACTACTGCTTTAACCGCAAGGAGGTCAAGGACCACGGCGAGGGCGGAACAATGGTGGGCTACAGGCTCAGGTCCGGCGACCGGGTGGTAATAACAGAAGATGTAATAACGGCGGGTACCGCAATGCGGGAATGTCTTCCTTTGTTAAAAGCGGCGGCAGATGTCGAGATTGCCGGTCTTGTTGTATCCGTCGACCGTATGGAGCGCGGCAAGAGTGAGCTGTCCGCCATACAGGAAATCGAGGCGGAATACGGGATACCCACCTATCCAATCGTCACCGTCCGCGAGATAATTGATACCCTCCATAACAGATCCGTTGACGGCAGAATCGTTCTTGATGACGAGATGCGCAAAAAAATGGAGGATTATCTGGACGAATATGGAACCAGATAAAGGTTTCGTGCGATATATAGGAAAGGCCGGTTTTGCAATGCGAAAAAGAAAATTTTTCGAAGCCGGACAGGTTGTCGGCACGCATGGTATCAAGGGCGAGGTGCGGGTTCAGCCGTGGTGCGATTCGGCAGAGGTTCTTGCTTCCCTGACAACCTTGTACTATGACAATGGCAGTACCCCGATAAAGGTCAAGTCCCGTCCCCATAAAAACATTGCCCTGATAAAAATTGAGGGTGTAGACACCGTTCAGGATGCCGCGGCACTGCGCGGGCGGATACTCTATCTCGACCGCGACGACCTTTCTCTGGACGAGGGAGCTTATTTTATACAGGATTTGATAGGACTTCACATCATTGACGCCGACACGGGCAAGGAATACGGAACCCTGACCGAGGTAAGCCCGACCGGGGCTAATGACGTATATCACATCGACACCGGACGGGGCGAGGTGTTGATTCCCGCCGTTCCCTCGGTGATAATTGAAACCGATATCGACAGCGGGGTTATGAAAATACGTCCGATTAAAGGGTTGTTTGATGATGAGAATTGACCTGATGACGCTCTTCCCCGAAATGTGCAACGCCTTTTTGAACGAAAGCATTATCGGGCGGGCACAAAAAAAGGGTGTTCTGGAAATCCACACACACCAGATAAGGGATTATACAAAAAACAAGCAAAAGCAGGTTGACGACGCTCCATATGGAGGGGGGATGGGAATGGTGATGAACGCCCAGCCCATTGCCGACTGCTTCCGTGCGGTTTGTGAACAGGCGGGCACCCGTCCCCATTTTATCTATATGTCCCCGCAGGGCACCGTTTTGACCCAGGCGCGGGCGGTTGAGCTGGCAAAGCTGCCGGCTGTATGCGTTCTGTGCGGCCATTATGAGGGTGTGGACGAAAGGGTACTTGACGCCTTTGTGGACGAGCAGATTTCAATCGGGGATTATGTGCTGACCGGCGGGGAACTGCCCGCTCTCGTTCTTATCGACTGTGTAGCCCGCATGGTTCCCGGGGTGTTGTCGGATGAATCCTGCTTCACAAACGAAAGTCATTTTTCAGGTCTTCTCGAATATCCTCAGTATACCCGCCCGGCGGAATGGGAGGGTCGGGATGTTCCCGAAATCCTGCTTTCCGGACATCACGCAAAAATCGAGGAATGGCGGCGAAGACAATCGCTTGAGCGCACATTGCACAGACGCCCCGATCTTTTGGAGCATGCCGAGCTTACAAAAGCCGACCGGGAATACCTTAAAACACTTACAAGCTCCCCGGAAGTCCATACTAAAGAATAGTTTTATTATAGACAAAAGTTATCAACGTTTGGTAGCATAATTGACAAACCACTGTCGGACTAATCGCGCAAAATAGGGCAGGAATCCAAAAATGCGACATTTGTCCTTTGAGTTGGACAAAACGCATTGACGAGGGACACTTTTGTGGTATACTATTTTATAACAAAATACAATAGGCGTGTAATCAAATGCCAATCTTAACACTGAGGTTTATTCAGTGCTTTTGCTTGTATTAAGAAGGAGAATTGCTCATGTATGTGAAAGACGTATTGGTGCAGAACCAGGTTGGTCTTCATGCCCGTCCCGCCACCTTTTTTATTCAAAAGGCGAACGAGTTTAAGTCGTCGATCTGGATTGAAAAAGAGGAGCGCCGTGTCAATGCCAAGAGCCTGCTCGGCGTGTTATCGCTTGGCATCGTCGGCGGTACAAGTATCCGCATTATTGCAGACGGGGCGGACGAGGAAGCAGCCGTTGACGGACTTGTAAATCTTGTGGAATCCGGCTTTGCAGAGTAATCACCATCAAGGCGTTGATTGCAGGCATTAACATCCCCGTTTTGTTTATAAAAGCAACCGTCGGTTACGGTTGCTTTTTGTGTTGACATGCTTTCCTTTATTTCGGGTCAACCCGCAGTTGAATTAATCGCCAAAATGGCTTATACTTATCTCGAATATAAAACGCCTTAACCATGAAAACCAGAAAGGATACTGAGATTATGAAGAAAAAAAGCTTGGTTCTCATATGCGTTCTTTTGGCGATTCTGCAAACCGGATATATGGTTTCCGCCCAGGGCACGGTTGTCCCGACAGGTGAGGATACCAACATACTTCCATATATATTTATGATTGTTGCGATTATACTGATTGCTGCTCTGGGATGGCTTACATACCTGTCAAAAAGGAACAAATAACCCTGCAAAACATCCGATTAGGAGAAAGCCGATGTTCAAATATTTAAGAACACCTCAAAACTTGCGGCGCTGCTGCATAACGGCAACCGCCGCAGTCCTTTTTATAGCGACATCAGCCCCCTGGGCGGCGGCAGCTCCCGTGGGGTTTAAAAACAGGCGTCTCTGGATAGCAAGGGAGCCTGAAGACCTCACCTCATATGTGGAGTATTATGTTGGTGATGACAAAAAGCCGCTAAAGGAGATTGTCTGGGAAAAAGGCAGAGACTCCGGCAAGGCGGTCTCCCTTAACGGAAACGGTCAACAGCTTGAGCTTCGCTATAATCAGCTACAGATGCACACATTGACAATTGCGGGCTGGTTTTACTGGAGAGGCGCCGCTCGGGGTATGGATGAGGATTCGATTCACAGACAGCGCTTTTTTACCCTGTCGCGGGATGACAACATCTGGATTTCGCTAATGCCCCACGCCAAAAATCCTGACGTCAAGGATGAAAATGGCAATATCCTAAACGGAATCTACATGGGTTTTTCGATGGGAACGGCAAAAAAGAAATTTTTTCACGAATTCTGGAATCCCGCTTCCGACGGGGTGTCATACGGAATCCCTCTTAACGAATGGCATCATATCGCCCTGACCACGAACAGTAAACATGTCCGGCTGTATATCGACGGCAGGCTTTGGTTTGAACGGATGATTATACTCGGCGTCGAGGAAATGAGGAACAATACCCTGTCAATCGGGGGCGGTCGCTGGAATGACCCGACACTCAACGCCCTTGTCGATGATCTTGCCATCTATAGCTTTGCAATGAACCAAGACCAGATTGCCATGCTGAACGCCGGAATTGATCCGCTGGCAGAAGGAGCATCCCTTCCAAAGCCCACTGAACCCTCCCTGCCTAAACCCCCGACACAAACGCCGCAGACGATTACACAAAACAGTGGTACACTGCTGGGGCTTCCCTCCATATCGGTTTATCTGGCAGGCGGGCTTATAGCCTTGTTCGCCGCCCTCACCTTTTTTGTGAACGCCTATAAACCCAAGGGCGGGAGTGGTAACAGAAGCACCGGAAAAGGGGGCGGACATTCATGAAGATAAACAAGGTGTTGTGCGCTGCCCTTGCCGTAATCATGCTGTCAGGGAGCATGTCCGCATCGGGGCAGCAGGTTCCATCGTCGACCGGGCAGACGCAGGTTACCGCCGCGCAGGAATCCGACAGCATAAAGACATATACAATAACCGAAAGCGAGGGCGGGACGATTATAGAAAACCCCACCCACAGGATGTTCTGGGAATATCCTGTGGTTCCGGCAGGCCAGTCGCGAACCGGAAAAATATATATAAAAAACGACACGGATTATGAGCTTGACCTGTCGCCATCGTCCGTCATACTACCCTTCGACAACCAGCAGGCGCTTAAATATCTCTCCTATCTCCATCTTACCCTGATTAACTCCAAGGGGCAAACGGTTTTCGACGGAAGGTATACCGAGATTACGGAAAACGGGGGGATTGATTTTCCGTCACCCGCTCCGGGCAAAACCGAAGGGTTGATTATTACCGTGCGTTGCAGATTCGATTACACCGGAAAGCCGGAGGATGAAACCGCACCGGTACGGTGGGAGGTTTCCGCGAAAAAAAAGCAGGTCGAAAGGCAGAAAACCCCCGGTTTTGTTGTTCCGGCGGTAATAATTGTCGTGCTTGCCGCCGTGCTTTTCGTTCTTGGGATTCTGCGTATATATTCGGACAAAAGAGCCGGAGAAACCGGAGGCAGTCATTCGGGTTTACAAAAATAGGTATTTGAATCGTCAATTATTTGTTGTATACTATTTTACAGCGCGGATTTTTGCCCGCGCAACATCCTTTGAAAGGGCATCAGATCAATGAAGAAAACCTCGAAATCCCGTTCCCGCCGAAGGCGGCTCTTGCGGCGCAGGCTTCTCGCTTTATCTTTGCTTGTTGTTGTAATAGGTCTTGCGTCGTTTCTTTTTTTGAAGCTGATAGAGGGTGTTTCCGATGCAATCGCAACCGGCGACCAGCCTGTCTCCAGCACGGTGGATACAACCGTTACAACCACGACCACCACACATCCTACCATAGCGGCTAACGCCCAGGTGTCGGCGCCTCGGATAATGGTATATGATTTGACCCATTCGGCGGTCCTTTACGGCCAGAATGCCGAGGAAAAATGCTATCCTGCCAGCCTTACAAAGCTTTTGACCGCGATTATCGCTACCGAGGAATGTGCTGCCGATGAGGTCTTTACCGTCGGGAGTGAGCTTAGCCTTTTAATGCCCAATTCGAGTACAGCCGGACTTCAGGCGGGGTATAAACTGACCCGCGATATGATTATTGACGCGTTGCTTATTAAGTCCGGCAACGACGCCGCGTATACCATCGCCGCCCATGTCGGACGAAAAATAATCAAAGACCAGTCGGCCACCGACATCGAGGCGTTGTTTGCCTTTTCGGACAAGATGAACCAAAAGGCGGCCGAGTTAGGGGCGATAAACAGCCATTTTTCAAACCCCGACGGCTATTTTGCCGAGGACCATTATACGACCGCATCGGACATGCTCAAAATCGCGGTAGCGGCCAGAAAATATGAAAATATCCGCCAAAGCACGGCAAAACTTTCGGCAAGTCACACCCTGCTTTCGGGACAGCAGCTCACCTTTAAAACCACCAATAAACTGTTGATTCCGAACAATCCGTATTATTTTCCGGACGCCACCGGTATGAAAACCGGATTTACCGACGAGGCGGGATATTGCTTTGTCGCAAGTGCCCGCAGGGACGGCGTGGAAGTTATTGTTGTAATTATGGGCGACATCTCAAACGAGCGGCGCTGGAGGGATGCCATTGCCCTGTTTAACGACGCCTTTGCCGTACACCAAACCGCTACTGCCGCCCCGGCGGCATAGTTTTATTAATATCCATGTTAAATTAGGCTGAATATTCGCTCCCCAGATATAAATACTAATTCTGAATTTATATCTGGGGATGCGTGTTATATGGACTGGTATACGAGTTATAAGCTTACAAAAGACGACGACGGTTATGTTCTTGAGGTTTATCTGAATAAGGATATGCCCGAGTTCGCCGAGGAATTTTTATCAAACGCAAGAGTAAATGCGCTTAAGCTTGAGGACAAAGTCAAAAGGCTCATACAGGATAAGTTTTCGGATATAAAAATCAATGCGGTTAAGTTTATGGTCGGCACCGTCGCGGTAGCGACCATACCCCTGTATGCCGGAAGCATTACAGCCTCCGCCGCGGGAACTGCCCCGACCAGCGCATCGCAGTCAATCAGTCAGTCTTCATACAGCGTTACGGCTTCAAGCCTGAACGTCCGTACCGGTCCTTCAACCGCCAATTCCATTATGCATGTGCTGTGGCACGACAATCCCGTAAACGTAATAGGAGAATCGGACGGCTGGTACCGGATACGGCTTTCGGACGGCAGAACCGGATGGGTAAGCGGAAAATATATCGCCTCGCGCATAAATACCACCGGAAGGGTAACGGCTTCAAACCTGAATGTCCGTACCGGTCCCTCCACATCCCACTCAATAATGCATGTGCTGTGGAACGGGAACCGCGTTGCGGTAATCGGCGAATCCGGTGGTTGGTACCGGATTCGGCTTTCGGACGGTAGAACCGGATGGGTAAGCGGGAAATATCTGGAGATTGCAGGAGAACCGCAGCAAGACACCGTACAGCAAAAGGTCGATAAGGTTATCGCAACCGCCAAATCGCTTATCGGAACGCCCTATGTCTACGGGGGCGAATCACCTCAAGAGGGCGGGTTTGACTGTTCCGGCTTAACCCAATATGTCTACAAACAGGCGGGTATAACCCTGAACCGTATCTCTTCGGATCAGGCAAAGCAGGGAGCGGCGATTTCATATGCAAATATCAAGCCGGGCGATCTTGTGTGCTTCTCCTTCAATAAGAACGGAAAGGTGGACCATGTCGGCATCTATATAGGAAACGGACAGATGATACACAGCCCGAGGACGGGGGAAACGGTGAAAATCGTCAATATCAATGTTTCCTATTGGCAACAGCGTTTTGTGACCGCACGCAGGGTGATTCAATGATCAAGTAAAATACTGCAGATATGTTCGATTTTTCCCGCGTTGCCCTCGGTTTTGATACTTGCCGCAAAATCAAACCGGATATGAACTTATACGTAAAAGAGATGGCATGTATGATATATTTCCGGACAGGAATAATAAGCTTGATAACTGAAGATTATTTTCGGGACAGGAGGCTTGATTTATGTCCGAGAGAAGAAGAAATACACATGAAAACACACGACAGGAGCCGACGCGCTCAAAGCATGTTATAGATAACCCTTTATCCATTGACCGGGATGAGGATTCCATAAAGCTGACAGGCAGCACGGCGGCTTCCGATATGAAGTTTTATTTCGATCAGATAAAGAAACAAAACACCGAATAAGCCCGCCCGATAGGCTGCGGGACGTGGAATTCGGAGAGCCCTAGTCAAAGGCCATCGGTTAAGCCGATGGCCTTTGACTAGGAACAACAAGGTCCCCGGGTTATTCATCAATATGGGAATCCATCCCCTGTGAAAAATCGATAATCTCGGATGTCGAAAGCATCACATTTTCAGTCGCTTCGGAATCCTCGTTCAGCAGGTCTTTTTGGTTTCCCCTGACCTGTCTTTGCGGAAAATCGCCATTCTCTCCCACAATGCGAAAACGTGTAAAGGGCGTCAGCATCCCCTTTTCCAGCCCCTGGCTTTCCACAATATCTCTTGGTATCCGAATATTCCCGTTCAGCGTTTCTATATATAAGTTCTCCATATATATAAAGACAACCTTTCATATGGGATTGTCTTATTTTTTGCATTTACGGCATTATATATTACATATATCACTGGAAAATATGAATAATCATTCCCGCTAAGCCCATCATTCGACATATTATTGCCATAAATGTTGAAATAGCTTCTTTTACATGATAAAATTACCATGTAAGCTTAATTATGCAAAAAAGGTAATGATTCCTGCAACCCTTTTAGGAATTGGTGAAAATAATGTGTTGGGGCAGTGTCAGGTTCTTTAAGCACTTAATATATAGTATCCTTTTGGTGTTCGGCTTAACCATTTCGGTTTTGGCGTATAACATAATCTGCTTAATAATTCCGGATAGACCTGAAAGCAGCACTATAAACCAGCCGGCCGAGGCTAAAATTGTGCCAACGACCACAACCCAGCCGATACAGCCGACCGAAAAAGAGGAAAAAGAAAGCGATATTTTAAAGCCGTATCAGCTTTTGTATCCTGCCATGTACGGCAGTAAAGCCGACAACCTGATTGAACAGGAAAACACCGTTTATCTTACATTTGACGACGGCCCCTCGAACCTGACTCCAAAGGTGCTTGAAATACTTAAGAAAAACGACATTAAGGCCACTTTTTTTGTCGTCGGCAAACCGGACAGCGAGTCAAGGAAGATTATGAAGCGGATTGTTGACGAGGGGCATGCCATCGGGGTTCATTCCTATTCGCATGATTACCGGAGGATTTACCAATCGGTTGATGCTTATCTGGACGATTTTTATAAAATGTATAATCTAATATATGAAGCGACCGGCGTCGAGCCCAGCATTTTCCGATTCCCGGGCGGCAGCGTCAACAGCTATAACAAGGACATATATAATGAAATCGTCGAGGAGATGAACCGCAGAGGATTTACATATTACGACTGGAACGTATCCTCATCGGACACAAAAACAAATGCCAGCGTAAAGAGCATCCGCAACAATGTGCTTAACGGCATTGCTCAGGGGAAGAGGTCGATCGTGCTTATGCATGACAGCAGCGCCAAAAATAATACTGTCGCGGCACTTGACGTGATTATCAGGGAACTGAAAAGCCGAGGAACAAACTTTGACATTCTTACCAATGAAGTAAAACCGATTGTTTTCAAATATTAAATAAAGCGAGGTAAATATTAATGGGAGCAAAAGAGAATTTCAATCAGGCAATGCAAGAGGTTTTCAAGCTTAATAGGGGCTCAAAAGGCACAAGCAGAGATTCAAATCTTGCCGAAAAGTTGGACAACCAAGTCCCTGAACCAAATAATCCGATTGAATTCAAATCTATCTATGAGAGCAAGGCACAGCAGTTTGTTGAAACCTCGCTTATCTCCAAGGACACCAAGATTATCGGCAACATCATGTCTAAAGCCAATCTTAACATCTGCGGTGATGTTTTCGGGGATGTTAAATGCGATAGCAATGTTAAAATCTCCGGAAGGGTTGAGGGCAATATCAGCGGCAAAAACATACAGATCAGCGGCGCCGTGGTTAAGGGTAACATAACCGCTTCCGGGCAGCTTGAAATCGTAAACAACAGCGAAATCCTCGGTAATATTTCGGCAGAGGACCTTAATCTGAACAGCAAGGTTAACGGTAATATCAATATTAAAAACAGCGCGGTCATCCAGAGAAATTCCTCGGTTATCGGCGATATCACCGCCATGACGGTCAACATCGAAAAGGGTTCTACCATTAAAAGCATGGTGAATATAGTGGGTGAAAAGGATTTTAACGCCGATATATCTCCGAATACCGACCCTTCTGCCGAGGAATAAATCTATCTGCTGACGACGCGGTAGATATCGCTTTTTCTAAGCCCGGTTTCGACAGCCGCACGTTTAGCCGCTTCGGATGCCGATACCCCCTGCTCCATTAGAGCCGCTGCAGCTTCTGCGGCCTGCTCCAATGTGAATTCTTGCCCGGAGGGATGAGCGGCGCCCTCGATTACCAGAACAATCTCACCCCGCGGGCTTTCGTCACGATAACGTAGCACCGCCTCAGAAAGGGTTGTGCGTATTACTTCCTCATGGAGCTTTGTCAACTCCCGTACTATTACAAGTCTGCGGTCACCCAGGGTTTTGAGCAAGTCCTCCAAAGTTGCGGGCAGCTTGTGCGGCGCCTCGTAAAACACCATGGTGCGCGGCTCGTTTTTGATTGATTCCAGATGCTCCCTCCGGCTGCGGCGGTTCATGCTGAGAAAGCCCTCAAATGTGAAACGTCCCGTGGGAAGCCCCGATATGGCAAGGGCGGCAATCGCTGCGTTTGGACCCGGAACCACGCTAATCTCAATCCCGCTTTCACTGCACATGGCAACAAGCTCCTCGCCCGGGTCGGAGATTGCGGGCATTCCCGCGTCCGACACCAGCACACAGCTTTCGCCCGCCATAATCCTTTTGCATATCTGCGCCCCTCGTTCCCGCTTGTTATGCTCATAATAGCTGACAAGCGGTTTTTTAATGCCCAGATGATTGAGCAGCCGCAGGGTAACTCGGGTATCCTCGGCCGCAATAAAATCACATTCCTTCAGAGCTTGCTCGACCCTCGCCGATATATCCGAAAGGTTCCCGATCGGTGTGCCAACAAGAATTAATCTGCCTGCCATAACGACCCTCCGTTAGTATAATTGTTTATTAATATTACGTTCTGTATAGTTCTTTATACTCCTTAGTCTGCTTGCCCTGCTCATCCTTGCAGAAAAAAGGAGGTAAAACTTTAAATTCGCCAGTCCCGCCTTTGGTCGCCTCACATAAAAAGATAGAAGGCCGGGAGGCGGGCGTCGCGTGCACAAAGCGCAGCCTGTCCGGCTTTAATCCGGCGTTATTTAATATTTCCATCACATCAGGCAGTCTTTCGGGTCTGTGGCAAAAGCTGAATCTCCCACCCCGCCGCAATAGTCCGTGTGCTGCGTCGGCAACCTCGGCGAAGCTGCATCCTTCGCCCTCATGGCGGGCAATACGCGCTGCCCTCGAACGGCTTACGCCTCCGCTGCCCGCGGCAAAATAAGGAGGATTCATTGTGACAACATCCATTGAGTCCGGCTCTAAAAAGGTGTTCCATTGACGGAGATCCGCCTGATGAACCGTCACACGGGATTCAAGCCGGCATCGCCGTACCGACCGTCGGACCATCTCGGCGGCGGCGGGCTGAATCTCCACCGCATCAATATGCAAATCCCGAATGGTTCTGCACCATAGAAGCGGGATGATTCCACAGCCTGTGCCGAGATCGCAGACAGAATTTCCTGCTTTCGGGGCGGCAAATGCCGCGAGAAGGATTGCGTCCATCCCGAAGCCGTGATCTGCCGACACCTCGACCGATATTCCATCGCCTATATCCTCAATGCGGGTGTCGTCTGTCTGGTTTTCACACATAATTCATGTCTCCTAAAATCCGTATGTAATTCATATAGTAAAATTGCCGGGCGACCCAGTTTGGGTGCCCGGCAAATGCCAACCGTAAATCGTGTAATTATTCGGGTTGGGGAGCGCCAACAGGGCAGACATCCGCGCAACTGCCGCATTCCGTGCAAACGTCGGGATTTATCTCATATTTGCCGTCGCCTTCAGAAATAGCAGAAGTGGGGCATTCCGCCTCACAGGCACCGCATGAAATGCAGTCGTCATTAATTATATATGCCATGGAAGACACCTCCTTTATATGTACCATCTGATACCAATCTCGATTAGATAGATAAGCGCGGGCAAAAACGATGTCTTCACGGAGCATCTAGGCTTATCTTTTTTGAGATTATTAATATAATAACACACACGCCCGAAAAATCAATGCTTTTTTCAACGCCAAAATAATACGGCGGGGAAAACATGTCCGCCGTATCTTCTGCCCTATTCATCCTCAAGATGTAAAAGTTCCTCGGCTTCGTCCTGCTCAATCTTGATCTGGGAATCCTTAATAACCTTGATATCCCGCAGATTTACAATAATCGGCGGGGAATCCGGAGTCTTATCCAGCGTCACCTTGAGCATTCCGGTAAGAAGATTGGATTCGGTAACGACCCCCTTGCCCTCCTTTGTGTTGACAATGGCACCGACCTTGGGGGTAACCTTAAGCAGCTCCTCATACAACTCCTGCTCATATTTAAGGCAGCACATCAGACGTCCGCACGAGCCGGAAATCTTTGTAGGATTAAGCGACAAGCCCTGCTCCTTGGCCATTTTTATTGAAACCGGCTGAAAATCGCTCAAAAACTGTGAGCAGCAGAATGGGCGTCCGCAGATTCCAAGCCCGCCTAGCATCTTGGCTTCGTCCCTGACCCCTATCTGGCGCAGCTCGATGCGGGTTCGGAAGACAGATGCCAGGTCCTTGACAAGCTCACGAAAATCCACCCGTCCGTCAGCCGTGAAATAAAACAGTATTTTTGAATTATCAAAGGTGTATTCCACATTCACAAGCTTCATTTCCAGCTTGTGCGCCGCAATCTTTTCCTGACAAATTTCAAACGCCTTCTTCTCCTTTTCGGCGTTCTCCTTTGCTCGCTGTACATCTTCGGGCAGGGCGGGACGAACCACCTTTTTCAGGGGCTTTATAATGTCGGATTCGGCGACATCCCGGTTTACCAGCACCACCTCGCCGCATTCCATCCCGTATGAGGTTTCAACGACAGCCATATCGCCGCGTTCAAACCTGTGCCCATCGGGATCAAAATAGTATAATTTCCCCATGTTCTTAAAACGAACGCCAATAATCTCCGCCATGAATAACCTTTCCGTACCGTATCTCGTCGGCACTCTTTAAATATAATGTCAGCGTCCCGCAGCTTCGCGCAGACGACTGCATAGTAATGTCAGAAACAATGTGTGATTGATATTCATCCTCCGCGCGCGCTTCAGGGAATCCACCGAGCCAATCAGGGAAACAAGCTGCTCCCTTGTCAGGGTTTTGGAGAGTGTCTGCGCGGCTTGAGGGCTCGGCGACATGTCATCTGCCTGTCCGACCCGCCTAACAAGCGCATCGCGAAATATCAGGGATAGCGCGTTAAGCACACCGTCTGCCGTCTCCTTGTCCTTTTCCAGCCTGCCGGTCAGTCGGAGCAGGGTCAGCTCGTCGGGTGCGGCAACCGCCAACGCCATGTCGGGAGCAAGCTCCAGCACCCGACGGAAGGAACCGTCCGAAATTCCGGCAACCGCCTGTCCGATTATCCCGCCGAAAACCAGCGCCGCCTGTCTTGCGTCATCCTCGGTCGTTTTCGGAAGAATTCTCATGATAGCTTTCACCGCCGCGTCATGTTCGACGGCGCCGAGCGTCAGGGTTACGGTTCTCGACTGGATTGTGGACAAAAGCTGTGAGCGGCTCTCGCACGTAAGTATAAAAACCAGATGCTTAGGGGGCTCCTCAAGGATTTTCAGCAGGGCATTCTGCGCCTGTTCGGTCATCCCCTGGGCGCCGCTCAGTATAAACACCCTTCGTTCGGCCTCATTCGGCAATACATAAGCGTCGCCGCGTATCTGACGAACGACGTCAATATGAAACGAGCGGGACGCGCCTTCGCCCCCCGCCTCCGTAATATCCGGATGATTTCCGCCAGCAGCCTTGATACAGTGGGAGCAGCAACCGCAGGGCTTGGCGTCTGCCGAGGAGCATACGACCGCCCTTGCCAGCAACCGGGCGAGGGTTCGCCTTCCGCTTCCCTGCGGACCCTCCATCACAAGGGCATGGGGAATCCGCCCTCCGTCGACATATGAGGAGAGCAGACGTTTTGTCTCGTCATTTCCCTCAAAACCATCAAAGCGCATTTATACCAACCATTCTCGCTCCGAACTCCGGAACGCATTTGAACTCGTTCGGCTTAAAGCCTTTCATATCGTTCGATGTTAAGGACAAATACCGTCGCCCCTCCAACCGTAACCTCGACCGGTATTGACGCATAAGCGGAATTCCCATAAGTTGTGCTGGGAATCATCTGGCTGCGCTTTTTTGAGTGCTTTTCAATGATTGCCAGAACCTCTTCCACACGGTTATCATCGATGCCAACCAGAAATGTAGTATTTCCGGACATCAAAAATCCTCCGGTGGTGGCAAGCTTGGTGACTGAAAAGCCTTCCTTTGTCAATGCCGAGGAAACCGTCCCGCTGTCGTCCTTGTTTACGATTGCGAGAACCAACTTCATTGTTATTCCTCCATTCGCTTAATCGAGCAAATAAACCGTATCTTAATTCTATCTTATGGCATAATCAGCGCATCTATTCTTTTTACATTCATTCCGATTACAAAGGTTTTAATGAGAATTTAATATCTCAACCACCCTCAACAGTTATATTATATCGCATCTTTTCACATGATACAAGAGAATTAACTGTTTTTACCGCTCCTGCCCTTCCAAAACGACAACCAGCTTATCAAATCCGCACTTTTTAAGATTTTCGGCAGCTTGGGCGGTGATAACCTCGCCGGGAACCACAGCCGCGATTCCGGGCGGGCAGGGACAGGCCGATCCGGCTGAGATTCGTCCAACCGCCTTGTACGTATCGACCGTTTCACAGCGGGACAGCAATGCCTGTCGAGGAGTCATGGCGGCAACCGGCTTATCAAACTCCTTATATGTGAAGGGTTGCTCCTTTTTACGCAGGAAGTATCCGCGGCGCAGTTTTACGGGCAGCTGATTGATGGCGTCACGCAGACGGTGCAGCTCCTCGGGTGTGTTGAACGGGGTTATAATAAACACCACGTACCTTGCATCGTCATATTCGGGCTCGCATCCGCTTGTGCGAAAATGCTCGGCGGCGGCGGTGCCGTCTATCCCGAGCACCGATGTGTCAAGCGTCAGCCGTGCGGGGTCTCGGTCCGTGCCGGAAGCGGCGCGGATTCCCGCTCCCCCTGCCGCTTCGGTCAGCTCCTCGACCGCTTCGGCGGTCATCCTGTACGCCTGAATCCCGACACGCTGCCACCAGTCGCGGGCAAGGTCGAGAGACGCCAGTACAGGAAACGAGGGGGAGGTCGAGCCGAACATAGCCATTGCCGCTTTTGCCTCTTTTTTATCAATCATATCGGCCGGACGCCCGATATGAAGCATTGCCCCCCCTGTGAGAACGGGCAGGGTTTTATGTGAGGAATCGGACGTCATGTCCGCGCCAAGGCTAAGCGGATGAAGCCCGAATGCCCCCAAATGGCTGCCGTGTGCATTATCTACCAGCAGGGGAATCCCCACCTTTTGGCATAGCGCGGAAACCCCCTTTATATCGGCAAGATTTCCGCAATAATCCGGACTTGTGATATAGACCGCCCGTATGCCGGGTTGGTTCAAGGCACCCTCAATGTCTTTTAGCTCAATCTGCCCGTTCTCGCCCGACGGCCACGCCCAGACAGGCTCGATACCCAACAGGGCGGCGGCGTGTACTGCGCTTCTGTGCGCGTTTCGTGCAAACACCACCCGACCGCCGCCGGCTCCGAGTGTCAGCATGGTCTGGATGCAAAGGGTACATCCTCCGGCGCTAAACAGTGTCATTGAGGCGCCAAAGGCGCCTGCCGCCATCTCCTCCGCCCGCTCAATTACATCGTCCCCGTCAAACAGGCTGGCAGTTTCGGGCAGTTCGGTAAGATCGTGCAGTCGCGCATCAATGCCCAAAATGGGCCCGGCACGCCCCTTGTGTCCCGGCGTGTGAAAGGATGCGCGGTTTTTGGAAAGATATCGCTGGATCATATCATAAATCGGCGCGCCTGTTTCTGGCATTTGATACTCACCACCTTGCTCTCCGTTTTGTATAATTACGAATTAATATTACTTATAGTAATAGATGGAATGTCTCTGTGTTTATGTCTATATTATATTGATTTAAGACGGCCTTGTCCAGTATTAGAAAATACATCACGGGAGGAACCCAACCCGGCTTCCTCCCGTGCGATACAGATTATCTCTGATAGTCCGATTTATATAATTTACCTATGCCGGAACCCTCCGTTACGCCCGTTGTCTCGACGGGGCGGACGAGGGGCGTCCGAAACAGTGTTCTCGGGCACAAGACCCTCAACCTCAATCAGAGCGTCGCGGCGCGAAAGGTTTATTCTTCCCTGCTCATCGATTTCAGTAACCTTTACAATCACCTCATCGCCGACAGCAACAACATCTTCCACCTTTTCGACCCGCTTGACATCAAGACGGCTGATATGCACCAGCCCCTCCTTGCCGGGGGCAATCTCAACAAATGCACCGAACGCCATCAGACGGGTTACGCGGCCTTTGTATATCGCCCCGATTTCCGGATCCTTTGCGATGGTTTCAATAATGGACAGGGCACGCTTGCCGTCCTCGATATTGAGCGCCGAGATGAATACGCTGCCGTCCTCTTCAATGTCGATTTTGCAGTTGCATTCTGCCTGAATTTTCTGAATAACAGAACCGCCCTTGCCGATAACCTCTCGGATTTTGTCAAGATCGATCTTTGTGCTGAGCATCTTGGGAGCATAGGGCGAAAGCTCATCGCGCGGTGCGCTGATTGTCTTTAGCATAATCTCATCGAGAATATAAATACGCGCTTTATAGGTCTTGTCCAGCGCCTCGCGGATAATCTCGGGAGTCAGGCCATGAACCTTGAGATCCATCTGGATGGCAGTTATGCCCTTGTGGGTACCGCCGACCTTAAAATCCATATCGCCGAAGAAATCCTCAAGCCCCTGGATATCAACCATGGTCATAAAGCGATCGCCCTCTGTGATTAGACCGCAGGAAATGCCCGCAACCGGCGCTTTGATAGGCACACCGGCATCCATAAGCGCAAGGGTTGAGCCGCATATCGCACCCTGTGACGTTGAGCCGTTGGACGATAGCACCTCGGACACAAGACGGATGGTGTATGGGAATTCCTCCATGGAGGGGATGACCGGCAACAGGGCACGCTCGGCGAGCGCCCCATGACCTATTTCACGGCGACCCGGACCGCGTGAAGGTTTTGTTTCACCGACAGAATAGGACGGGAAGTTATAATGGTGCATATACCGCTTGCTGTCTTCATCATCAATACCGTCAAGTAGCTGGGCATCACGGCTTGAACCCAGGGTAGCAACAGTGAGGACCTGTGTCTGACCGCGGGTGAACAGTCCGGAACCATGGGTTCTCGGAAGGATGCCGACCTCGGCGGCAAGGGGACGAATCTCGTCGATGCCGCGGCCGTCTACCCGCTTGCCGTCATCCAGCAGCCAGCGGCGCACCACGTATTTCTGGAGCTTGTACAGGCACTCGTCAATCTTTGTGCCCATTTCGGGATATTCGGGGTCAAATTTTTCATGGACCTCGGTATAGACAGGAATCAGCCGCTCGTCACGCACCCTCTTGTCATCGGTGTCCAGCGCATATCGGATTTTCTCGATTGCAAACTCCTTTATAGCCTCATACATGGCGGGATCGGGATCGTTTGATTCAAAAGCAAACTTGGACTTGCCGATCTGGGCAACAATATCGTTGATGAATTTCACGATATCCTGGTTTGCCGCATGACCCGCCATAATTCCGTTAAACATGGTTTCGTTATCGATTTCGTTTGCGCCCGCCTCAATCATGGCAACCAGATCGGCGGTAGACGCAACGGTTACATGCATCTGGGAATTGGCTTCCTGCTCGGCGGTTGGATTAATGACATATTCGCCGTCGACCAAGCCCACCACAACGCCGGAAATAGGGCCATCCCATGGGATGTCGGAAATCGAGATAGCTATGGAGGCTCCAATCATGGCAGTCGTCTCGGGCGGGCAGTCGGGATCAACGCTCAACACGGTGCAGACAATCGACACATCGTTGCGCATATCCTTCGGAAAAAGCGGGCGGACAGGACGGTCTATGACACGTGAGGCAAGTATAGCCTTTTCGCTCGGGCGACCTTCACGGCGTTGAAAGGAGCCGGGAATTTTACCGACCGAATAAAGCTTTTCTTCGTAATCAACTGAAAGCGGAAAAAAATCGACGCCTTCGCGCGGCTTTTCGGATGCGGTTGCGGTGCACAACACAGCCGTATTACCATAGCGGATGAGGCAAGAGCCATTTGCAAGCTGGGCAACCTTGCCGGTTTCCACAACAAGCGGACGACCCGCTAGGGTCGTCTGAAACACCTTGTAGTCTTCAAACATTTGAGTTCCTCCGTTTTATTATATTATATATTTCCAAACGGAGCCACATGGAGTTTAACAATAAAACCGCGGTTCACCATTGTTGCTTGCTGAGCCGTCGTTTCACTGCTAAACCCTCACAGCTCCGATATCGGACAGAATTACAGGAAAGCATCAGAGGCAGGAGGGCTTTCTCACCCGCCTGCCTCCGCTTGCATTATTTGCGGATGCCTAATTTTTCAATGATGGCACGGTAACGCATAACATCCTTCTTCATCAAATAGTTAAGAAGATTACGGCGATGTCCGACCATTTTGAGAAGCCCACGGCGCGAGTGATGGTCCTTCTTATGGACCTTCAGATGCTCGGTCAGATCGTTAATCCTCTTTGTAAGAATGGCAATCTGAACCTCGGGAGAGCCTGTGTCACCCTCATGGGTCGCATACTCCTTCATAAGAGCAGTCTTTTCCTCTTGCAGCATAATTATTCACCCCTTTTAAATTTTTTCCGAAAACCCAGCGCGGGGAAACGATGATTCCCGGGGAAGTCCCCATTTTTGGGCATACTCCGCCGGCCGGGAAGTGGACTTGCACAAGAAAGCAAAAGCTTTCTATAAAGCGCCAAAACATTCTAACATAGTTTTACCAAATTGTAAACCCTTTATTTACAGAGGCTTTATCTCGTTTGTTATCCGATTCATTTTTTCTGACCCCCGTAAAACTAAGGAGCGCACTCGGCGCTTCTAATCTGGTGTTATTGCCTTACCTAATAACCGTGCCCATCATGCCATATTTGACCCCCGCGGCATTGGATTCGTCTGTGTCGATATGCATGGCAAGCGCGAATTTATCGCTGACACGCACTACAACATCGCCGAACACCAGAGAGCGGCCCTCCGAGTCGATTTTAACGCTGACAACATCCTTGTCCTTAACCCCAAACTCAGTAGCATCCTCGGGCGTCATGTGGATATGGCGCTTTGCGACAATCACTCCCTGCTTCAGCTCAATCTCTCCTTTGGGCCCGACCAGCTTGCATCCGGCAGAGCCCTCGATATCACCCGATTCACGGACAGGGGCGTCCAACCCGATGGAACGCGCATCGGTCATCGACAGCTCAATCTGGGTTGTCTTCCTCAGCGGCCCCAGTACCGTTACTCCTTCCAAGGTTCTTTTGGGCCCGACAACGTCGACCCGCTCGGCACAGGCAAACTGACCGGGCTGTGACAAGTCCTTTTTATTGGTAAGCGAATACCCCTCCCCGAAAAGCATGTCCAAATCCTTTTGCGACAAATGAAGATGACGGGCAGAAGTCTCGACTAAAACCTGATTTTTCATGCTTGTAACATTCCTTCCATAATATTAAACCGACAGTCTGCATTTAATTGTACCCCCGCAGGACTATTATTTCAAGTAAAAGTGTGATAATATATAATAAAATTAAGATGTAACAAAAATCCGGAAAGGCTTTGGTGCTATGGAAAATCCGAACTGGGACGCCCTTATAAAGCAATGTATGAACTGCACCGGCTGCAAGCTGGCCGAAACCCGCAACAATGTGGTTGTCGGCACAGGTAATCCGCAATCCGAGATAATGTTTATCGGCGAAGGGCCGGGCGAGCAGGAGGATTTAAAAGGCGAGCCCTTTGTCGGGCGGGCAGGTCAGCTATTGGATAAAATGCTGGCGGCGGTCGGGCTCTCCCGTAAACATAACATATATATTGCAAACATCGTAAAATGCAGACCTCCGAACAACAGAGACCCCTTGCCCGAGGAGCAGGATGCGTGCATCCCCTGGCTGCGGGAACAGGTTTCCCTGATACGTCCCAAAATAATTGTATGTCTGGGCAGGGTTGCGGCACACCGTATTATTTCTCCGGATTTCAAGGTTACCCTCCAGCACGGAGAGTTTATAAATAAGGGCGGAATACTGATGATGGGAACATTTCATCCGGCGGCCATCCTGCGAAACCCCAACCAAAAGCCTGCAGCATTTGCTGATTTTCTCGCCCTGCGCGATAAAATCGAGGAGATATGCAAGCATACCCAGCTGATATACTAAAAAGGAACGGGTGCAGACCCGTTCCAAAATCCGTTTTACTTATTTTGCTCCATATCGACCGGCAGGATTTTTTGAAAAACCGAAATCAGGCTTTTGCTCATGATTTTGTCGGTATGAAGAGAACCGAAAAACCAGCGGTTATATTTTACCTCACTTTCGACAAAACCGAGGTAGGCGTTCACCCCGTTTTGGCGTCGATCCTTATCGTGATAGCTGCCCGATTTTCCCGGATATTCGTGCGTGAGGATGTAATCCACCTGGTTTCCGTTTTCTTTGAGGCGGCGAAGTCCCTCCAACATCTCCTCTTCGGACGGCATCTCCTGCTCCCACCATGTCTTGGCTTCCGCCCTGATGTCATGGTCGAGGCTTTCTCCCCCGCCGAACACGAAATATTTTTGGTTTTCTATGGTATATATCTCGCCTCTTAGCAGATGCATGACATTTTCATGGACGACCTGAACCCGTCCGCCGTTCCACTCGGTTATCGGGAGCTGGTTCAACATGTCATAGTTTTCATGCGGACCGTCCAGAAACAACACTGCGAATCTGAGTCTTGACATTTTCTTAAGAATTTTTTTCTCTTTTTTGCTCCCGTCCCATAAGAAGCCGAAATCACCCAATACAATCAGGGTGTCTCCCTTTCGGAGTCGGCGGGCCGCCGCGCCGGTGAAACGGGAAAAATCTCCATGGGTGTCTCCGGTTATATATACCATATAAAATCATGCCTTTCTGCGTTGTTACAGCCCTATTATTTATAGCATATTTTATAAAAAATGGAATGGAATCTCTGATATCCATTTCCATGCGGTTTTTACAAATTGATTTTTACTCGGCTTTTGTGCCTGTGAAAGGACTGTGCAATCCATGCAAAAACAAAGAAAAGGATTCTGTATCCGTATAATATCTCTTCTGTCAGGACTCTTTCTTGCTTTTATACAATTTGCGGCGCCTGTATCGGCCGAATCGCCTTATGATCTCCCCCCCGACACCACCATAAGCGCGGGGGCGGCTTTGCTTGTCAGTTTGGGCGCCACCCCAGACGAAGACACCGTCCTTTATGAACTCAAGGCGGATTCAAAACGCTCCCCCGCCGCCCTAGTCCGTCTTATGGTCGGAATCACGGCTATTAATATTATACGTGAAAAGGGAATAGATATTGAAAAGGTTACGGGGAAATACACCCCCACGGCGTATAAAGAAATTGCCGGTTTCGGCCTTGGTACGGTTATGTCATACGACGAAGAATGGACGGTAAAGGACCTGCTTTCAATCTCGTCCATCCAGACGGCGGCGGATGCTTGCGTAACGCTTGCTATAACCCTTTCCGGCTCACATGCCGGGTTTGTATCCGAGATGAACGCGCTGACAAAAGAAATAGGATGCGAAAACACTTCATTTATCAATGTAAGCGGGGCCGACAGTCCGAGCCAGTATACAACCGCAAGGGATTTGTACAAAATTATCCGATATGCTATGGATTATCCCGAATTTGAACCGCTTTTCTCCGCCTCGCAGTACACCGTAAAGCCCGTCAGCGGAGGAAAGGAGCGGTCGTATGCAAACACCAATGATATGCTTCGTCCCACCACACCGTATTACTATTCACCCATGGCGTTCGGCAAAACCGGATATACCCCTTCTGCCGGACGCTGCCTTGCATCGGTGGCAAAAGACAGCGGATACGACTATCTCTGCATTGTGATGGGGGTGCCCAACACCGACGCCGACGGAAATACCGGGGTTTATTTCCGGGATACCCGCACACTCTATAAGTGGGCATTTAATAATTTCACCTATAAGACCCTGCTCGATAAAAACTGGCCGATTACACAGATACCGGTAAGGCTGTCGTGGGACAAGGATCGCGTCACCCTGTATCCCGAGAAAACCTGTACGGCAATAGTAATCAACGCCCTCGACCTCAAAACAATAGATCGAAAAATTACAACATTGGCAGACAGTGTGGATGCGCCGATTAAAAAAGGTCAGGTTCTCGGAAAGGTCGAGCTGTATATCAAAACCGACCAGAAAATCGGTGAGGTCAATCTTGTCGCCGGCGAATCAATAGAAAAAAGCCAGCTTCTCGCGGTCTGGGCGCAGGTGCAATCCTTTCTGAAATCCCCGTGGTTTTATGCCGCGCTTGGCCTGATTGCCGTTCTGTTGGTTGGATATATCATCCTGAATATCGTTCACAACTATAAGCTCAGGCGCAACCGGATGAAAAGATTTAACAGGTTTAGGTGATTTAATTAATACCCGTTTTCCCCGTTAAGCGATTCGTCATTTTCAATCCAGTCCTGCACATAAACGGCGGTGAAATGGTCGTTGGTGTTTCGTATAATCGCGCGGGTAATGCCCGCGTTTATAATAAGTCTTTTACACATCGCACAGGAGCTGGCATCTTCCACAAGCTTGTTAGTCTTCTTGTCCACCCCGACCAGATACAGGGTTGAGCCGATCATATCGTTGCGGGAGGCGTTGATAATAGCGTTTGCCTCGGCGTGAACCGAACGGCAGAGCTCATATCTCTCTCCTCTCGGAATATTCAGCTTTTCCCTGAGACAGGCACCAAGGTCGGAACAGTTCTTGCGTCCCCGGGGCGCGCCGGTGTATCCGGTTGCAATTATCTGGTCGTTCTTAACAATAATTGCTCCGAAATTCCTGCGCAGGCAGGTTCCGCGCTCCGATACCGCCTGTGCAATATCAAGATAGTAATTTTCCTTGTCGCGTCTGCTCACTATTACCACATGCCTTTCCGATTGTTTTCAGCCTGTTTTATGTAAAATATAATATAATAATAACTCAAATCTCAAGGATGTGCAACCGAATACTTATTTGTAGTCCGCACCGGTTGTGATTCGGCTTGTTTCTGAAAGGAATGAACGCTATGCCATTATCCAAAGCTGATATGGATTCACTGGTCAGGCGGGCTCAGGCGGCAAGGGTCAACTCCTACAGCCCATATTCGGGTTTTGCTGTCGGGGCGGCCATTCTGGCGGATTCCGGCGTTGTTTACGAAGGAACGAACTGCGAAAGCGCCTCGTTCGGGGCAACCGTCTGTGCCGAACGCGCTGCGCTGACCGCCGCAATTACTGCCGGGGAGCGCAGCTTTGTCGCTCTTGCTGTTGCGGCGGGAGATAAGCCGGTCATGCCCTGCGGGATATGCCGCCAGCTCCTTGCCGAGTTCGGAGATATGACAATCCTGTGCGCCGCGGGACAGGGGGATTATTATAAAACCGCCGCCCTGTCCGCACTTCTGCCCGACGCGTTTATAGAATTTTAATAAGACTTAGATTGGATGAAAATATGCAGAAATTAACCGACATATCGGCTGTGCGCGAGCTTCTTGACCGCCATGGGTTCAGGTTTTCAAAATCACTGGGGCAGAATTT
>JAAYKB010000018.1 GCA_012522615.1 Clostridiales bacterium | reverse complement strand
CAATAAAAATGCAATTAAGAAGTATATTGAAGATCAACTGAAAGAAGATATGATGAGCGATCAAATGACGCTCAAGGAGTATGTCGATCCCTTCAAGGGATAGCAGGTAACAGACTTGCGGTTGGCGTAACCCCTCGTTAGCGCCTTAAGGCGCAAGCAAGTATTAGGCCCTTATAGGGCTCCATGAAATACCCCACCTTTAGGTGGGGATAGTTATTACACCAATATATAAGAAATCCATGCGCGCTGGCTACAAGAACATCACATAATAAATCGGCAGATAAGTAATCTTACCGATGGTTTTAGCCGTTCTCTCGTTTGAAACAACGAGCGCCTTTTTGATGTTATAGTCTTCGTTATTGACCAAAACATTCAAGGCACTGTGAACGGTATAATCTTTTCCGGACTTTACCTCAATCGGAATAGCGGACAAACTATCATAATCGTCAATTAAAAAATCAACTTCGCCCCTGCTGCGGTTGTCGTAATAAAAGAGCTTATGCCCGTGAGCAATCAATTCGCTGGCAACGACTGTTTCATAGACCGCTCCGAGATTGATACTTCTCTCGTCATTCAAAACAGCTCGGATATTATTTCCGTAAAGAATCCCTGTCAGAATACCCGCATCGTTCAGGTATAACTTCAGTAAATTTTTACCGGAGGATTCGATCAGAGGAAAGACAGGATTGGAAATTGCTTGAACATTCAAAGCAATTCCAGCACTGATAAGGTACTCAAATTCATCTGTATAATCGTTGAAAGTCTTGCCGCGCTTGTTTTCAATACTTTGAGCCACAACACGTTTCTTTTTATTTTCCATATTAGATGGAATTAAATCATAAATCCGACGAATTTTCAGCTTTCTCTCTTCATCATACTTCGACGCATCTGCAGCATAGAATTCGTGGATTTCATTTTGGATTTCCCGTACTGATGCAATATTCTTATCAGCAAGATAAGTATTTACCGCATCCGGCATGCCGCCGACAAGTAAATATTTTCGGAACAAATCCATCATTTTGTTATGGGTGGATTCATCAAGGGATTCCAACCGTTCATATTTCTTTCTCATGGAGGAAATTACGATTTCATTCATACCATTTGCATACAGAAATTCCTCAAAATCAAGCGGAAACATTCTGACCTTACGAATACTGCCCATAGGAATGGAAGTGGTCTCGGACAGAGTAACCCCTAAAAGAGAACCGCTTGCAATGTAGGTAAATTTGTTATCCTGCGATAGGAACTTTAAGAGCGTCAGCAAAGGCGGATAAGCCTGAATCTCGTCAATAAAGATTAGGGTATTGTCTTTTTGCTTCATTTTATCGCCGTGAAGCATACTGACTTGTAAATAAAAGTCCTCAACAGAACGCACCCCGGAGAACAATTTATCGCCCAAGAAATCTTCAACCATATTGATTTCAATATAGTTTTCAAACAGCTTTTTACCTACATATCGGATGATATATGTTTTTCCGACCTGTCTTGCTCCGTCTACAAGCAAAATCTTTTTTAAATCGGATTTCAAGTGGGATTCTATCAGGTTTTCAATTTTTCTGTAGAGCATAGCGCACCTCCGATATGACATTTCAATAGAATTATACCGTATATTTTATGACATTTCAATATGTATTATGCCTTAATTTTATGACATTTCAAAAAATCATTGCTGTGTTTACTATTTTATTGATACGAATGGACAGTCTGGTATATAAGCAATCCTATCCGGTAAGACACCGATAGGATTATTTGTTGTAGTTATTAAGTTGTTTCTTAAAGCGAGGCTTTTCATGGCTATTTTTTCTTTATTTATTGAGAAACCCGTGCGCTCGTGCCTATAAGACATAGTATCCATGTGGGGTTAACGGATCATTTAGCTCAAATCCGTTATCTCCCCTCGTACCACACCTGCGGCGTGCAGTTCGCGCACCGCAGGGTTTTTCTGTTCAGGGGCAAAAAACCACTGTAATTCCGGCTGCTATAATAAATGCGGAGTGACGATAGAGCCTAACTAAAAAATGCGGAAAACAGCGGAGTTTATTAATCTGTCGGACTATATTTCATATCCGCGGGGGAAAGTCCGTCGAAAGGTTTTAATAATAATTAATTTTTTATGAAGAAGACAGAAATACATTTATTTAATGCCAATTTATGTTATAATCACATTTAAGATATTTTATGCTAAGGAGTTGTTTTCATGGAGAAAAAGCATTTTTGGAAGCGGACGAACCGCGGCTTTGTGGTTTCGATGGCGCTGCTTGCCATTGTGCTTGTTTATGTGATTGTCGGCCAACTTATGCTAATACCCGATCACTCCGCAATCCAGAAATTGACCGATAAATACCGTGAAATGATAGAAGAGACCTCAATGCTGACCGAAAGTCAAATCACGGCTTTAAAAAAGAGCGGGGCTCTTGAGGCGGAAGGCAAAAGGCTAAAAAACGAACTGTCCGAATATTTTGTCAAGGATTCCGCTTATATTGATGAAGCGGTCTCAATCCTGCTGAAGAATATTCAGCAGCAGACAAACGGCTATGAGCGGATTACAAAGCGAAGCAAGGGCAGAAGGACGGACAAGTCAAATATTATTGACCAGAATATAGCCAAGACAGAGGTTACTTATTTGTATAAATCCAGCGGCGAATACATGGATTACTCCACCGAAAAAATGGAGCAGGCCAATGATGTCAAACAGGAACTTTATATTGAAATGAGCTGCAAAAAGGATGGCGGCGAGTGGAAGATATACCGGGTCAGCATGGCGATGTTGGATTCGCTTTCAAGTACCCAAAACGATGATTCATCCTCGGTCGATATAAGAATAGGCTGACGGTATATTGTCCTCAGTTAAAGAGAGGTAAACTCTCGTCGAAAACAGATTAACAGATAAGCTGTTGGAAAGGGCGGTTAATAATGTCTGATGTTCTTGTGCTTGAAAATGTATATAAATCCTTTGGCAGCCGGAATATCCTATCGGATATTTCTCTTACCGTTAAGGAGGGGGAGGTGTTCGGCTTTCTCGGACCAAACGGGGCCGGAAAAACCACCACCATTAAAATGATTCTCGGGCTGCTTTCGATTGACAGCGGGCGAATCTCGGTATTGGGATATGATGTTGAAGAAAGATTTGAAGACGCCATGAAGCATATCAGCGGGATTGTGGAAAACCCGGATATGTACGGCCATCTTTCGGGCTATGACAATCTTCTGATTCATGCGCGTGCCTGCGGAGCTCCGAAGGAACGGATTGACGAGGTTGTGCAAATGGTCGGAATGCAGATGCGTATAATGGATAAATTCAAGAGCTACTCGCTCGGTATGAAGCAGAGGCTGGGTTTGGCGCAGGCCCTGCTCCATAACCCCAAGGTCATGATTCTGGACGAGCCGACAAACGGGCTTGACCCCGCGGGCATCAAGGAGTTCCGCGACCTTCTGAAATACCTCGCGCATACACAGGGCCTGACGGTGTTCATCTCGAGCCACATTCTGCAGGAAATGCAGCAGATGTGCGATACCGTCTGCATAATCAACGGGGGACATATTATTCGTACCGGCAGCGTGCAGGAGCTTACAAAGAGCGCGAGCGGGCTTTACCGATACAGATTCCGTCCCATGGATAAGGCGGTTGCCCTGCTGCAGGAGAATGCCGCCGACCGCATAGCCGGAATCACCGAGGATTACATTGATCTGCGGATACGCGAGGAGGAAATTGATATGCTTAATCGCCGGATGATGGAGAACGACGTTGCCATTTACGGCTTAAGTCCGGTTGAAATCTCGCTTGAACAGAGCTTTATTGAGATTACAGGGGGAGGTAATATAATTGGTTAAACAAGGAGTATTGCTTAGCAATGAGCGTCTGAAGCTTTATAAAAAGCCCTCCACCTGGATACTGATGGGGGTCATCGTATCCCTAACCCTTTTGGGCTTGATTTTGTCGCGCTTTTTTGTTTCGCTGCAGGATAGATATAGCCCCAAGTGGCAGGACCAGTACAATTCAAGTATTGAAGAGTATAAAACCATGCTTAACGAAAATCCGGATGACATAAATCTGGCGCAGTCGGTTGAGTCAATAAAACACCTGCTTGAAAACAAGATACCGCCTCAGGACTGGCGTACCGATGTTGTGATAGAGTACTATAGTTTTAAAGCGGCTCAGCTTATCGGCGAGAAAACAGGTAAATATACTGATCCCAGAACCAATTTTGATTATGAAAACGAGTTTTTCGGCAACACCAATCTGACAAAGGAACAGATTGCGGACAGACTTGCGAAACTTCAGGGTTTGCTCGATAGTAAAGACTGGCACGAATATGTGAGGCTGAAGATCGATGATTTGAAAAGCGGATGGACAAAATCCCGGAGCGATCAGGAAAAGCAGGTCAACATTGAGATGTATGAGCTCTATTTGAGCAATAAAATCGAACCTGTCGCCGATTTAGGAAACAATCCGTATTATTGGGGAGGCTTTTCGGACAGCAGCATTTTCTGGAAAAGCGAGCAGATTGAGTCGATAAGGCAGAATAAGCTGAATTTGCTTCGCGGCGAGGATTTAATGGGTAATATACTTACAAATTCGCGCGTAAAAACAATCGAAAAGGATATAGAGGTTTCACTAAAGCGTCTTAGCACAAATATTGCCCCGATAACATATGATTCCTTTATGGGCCAGTTTGAAAACACCGCGACGTCAATAAGCCTGCTGTCTGTTCTGCTGATTGTCTACGCGGCAAATATTTTTGCAAGCGAATATACCAGCGGAACCGTCAAGCTGCTGTTGATTACGCCCCATAAGCGCAAACGAATCTTTTGGGCAAAGACCATACTGATGGTCGAGCTGTCCGTCATTGCGCTGGCGGCGAATTTCATACTTGCGTTCCTTATCAGCGGGTCGTTTACCGCCTTCAGAGGGATTGATTCCATGCAGGTTATGCACCTGTTCGGAAATGTCGTGCAGCTCCCGTACCTGCTTTATATCCTGCTCAAATATCTTGTGATGATGCTGCCGGTGCTTACCTACGGCGCACTTGCGATGATGATGTCGGTTATTACAAGAAAAAGCGCTATTTCCATCGCGGTTACCATGGTTTTGATGTTCGGAAGCGATATTATCATCTCGATTATAACCATGTTCAGCGGAAGCTTTGTGATTCCGGGCATAAAATTCCTGCTGTTCGCCAACACCTCTCTTGAAGTTTATCTGCCCTCCGCATTGGTTTCTATGACCGGGTTGACTGGACAGACGGTGGACCCCACCATGACCCTCGGCTTTTCGGTGGCGGTTTTGCTTGTGTATATGGTATGCTTTTTGTGGATTGCCCGCGACAGCTTCTGCCGCCGCGACGTAAAGTAAGTACCTTTTGACAGAGTATCAGAAAGAAAACCTTACGACATGACCCCGCCGCAGCGGTTATTGTATCTGCGGCGGGGTTCTTTTGCGGGCTGTCCTGTGATATACTTATACCATCCGAAACGGGAGGGCAACAGATGGTGGAATATACCCTGATACGTTCAAAACGAAAAACCCTCGGGATATATATAATGCCGGATCTAAGGGTGGAGGTGCGCGCCCCGCTCGGCTGTCCGGTTTCATATATCGAGGATTTTATAAACAAAAAGGAAGGCTGGATAAGGCGTAAGCTATCCGAAGCCCAAGCCCGAAAAAGCATACGTCGGGAATCCCCGCTGGCGGCGGGCGTCCTGCCGTACAGGGGGGAAGACCGTCTGGTAATATTTACCGATACAAATAAAGTTACATTTGACGGGAGTAAATTTCATGCCCCCGAGTTTTTGGCGAATCGGGGAATGGCCGACAACCGAATACGTCAAGCAATCATAGATAATTATAAGCGGATTACACTGCCCATGCTGCTGCCGCGGGTTGAGCATTACGGCAGGATTCTTAATGTAAGGCCCTCAGCCGTCAGGGTGAGCGGGGCGGTAAAGAGATGGGGCTCTTGCTCGGGCAAGGGAAGCCTAAACTTTTCGTGGATGCTGGCTGCGGTTCATCCCGACGCACTGGATTATGTCGTTGTGCACGAGCTTTGCCATCTTCGGTTTCACAACCATTCGGACAGCTTTTGGAAGCTTGTTGAATCGGTGCTGCCGAACTTTCGGGAGATGAAGCAGATGCTGAGGGAGGCGGAAAAGAGGCTGGAATACATATTAAAAGGGCTGCCGTGACTTATTCCGGCAGCCCCTCTTTTTCATAATAGGCAAGCAGGAGCTCAACAACCCGATTATAGCTAAACACCCCATCGTCGACGCCCTGCGATTCAATAAACTTATCATTTACCTTTTCCGCCGCCTGCTTTACCTTGCCCTCAAATTGCTTCCAGTATTCGCCCTGACGCTCAATGTCGCGCTTAACCCCGTCGGACAAAAAGGAAGCGGCGGCAGCCCACATATCGGTATCATATGAATAAAGGGAGTTGCTGCAATATACGTACGCCATGTATGAGCCGGAATATCGGTAATCCGGAGAGGGATTATTAAAGCAGGAGAGGACGGCGAAAAAATTGCATTCGTCCTCCCGCGCGAATCCGCGGGTATGCGCCAGTTCATGTGCGGCGGTAACCGGAATGGTGAAGTCGGGCTGGTCTATGTTTACGTTGGCTTCGCAAAGGAAGGGGAAATACATTCCGGTTATTCCGGTGTACGACCACCAGTGCGATAGCTGAACCGGCTTAGCGCGCGATACCGAGCCCCAAAGAAAGGGATAGCGTTTTGCAAGAACCTTATATCCGTCATCCGACATCGACAGGGTTTTTGTAATACTCTGCGAGAGCACGGCGTTTCCGTTTTCATCCTCTTTAAGTATTTCCCGTTCGGAGGAGGCCTTTTTTGCAAGGTCAATGCACAGACTTTGCAGAAGCTCCGCCGGCTTTTTCGATGTGTCCAGTCCCATCAGCTCCGAAGCGGGACGGCGGTAAAAATTCACCCCATGAAGCAGCATATAAATAAGCATAACCGCCGATACTACGCGGATTACCTTCAAACCGGCGTTTGCAGCCGTGCGAAAGCGGTTTTTTGAACCGAGCATCCGCCTTATGAAAAATATTAAAATAAAAATAACGACCGGCAGGGCGAGCACCGCCAAAACCTCGGTCAGTGAAAACGGCAGTAAAGAGAAGACAAACCCGAGCGGCACGCCGATGATACGAAAGATAACGCCCGAAAACAGCGTTTCGGTCAGTCCGGGGAAGAGGGGGAGCAGCAGATACAGCAAAAAAGCCGCAAGAGCCGGAATGACAGCACAAAAAAGCCGCATGAAACGCAGCTTTTTTCTTCTTTTCCGGAAAATATGCTTTTTCATGGGACAGCCCACCTTATTAACAGGCTATGCAACACTACATAAATCATTCTATGCCTGCGTTTTCTTCCCGCACAACCTTAAACGTAAACTCGCTGCCGCACGGCAGGGGGTTCGGCAACGCCAGGGCATAAAGGTCGGCGGCGCGGCATTCCAGCTCAAAAACGCGCTGCGCATCTTGACCCAGCGATTCAAAGCGGTTTACCCTTGAGACCAGAGGAATCCGCGAGCCTTTGGAGGCTTTCAGGATTTCCATGCCGCGTTGGTTTGTTCCCAGAACACGTATGTAGGGAGGGCGTTGTTTTTCATGTCCCGAATTGAGGCCGAGAAACCCCGCAAGGATAAGACGGCGTATACGTGCCATCGGGTATCGCTTGGTCTTGACAGACGACATCAGCTCATCAATCGTTCCGGATTGCCGTATCGCCTCATATAGCCGGTTTTCAAGCCCCTCCGAGATTCCGGGGAGTGCGGCCAGTTCATCACGGGAAAGTCTCCTCAATGACGCGAGAACGGCGCGCTCGATGCGGGCAATATCGGCGGGACAGTGTCCCTCTTGCATAGAACGATAGATTATATTTCGCGTTGTCGCCGGCATATATGGGGCGGCGTTTTCCACCCTGCCTGCTCCGATAATTCTCCTTATCGAGCTGGCGGACGCAATATCCCCCACCGGAAGCTCCTCGTCATGTCCTGCGCCGAACCGACGGACGGTAAAGGGCTCGATTGATGAACCGAGTCTGCGCAGCGCCTTGATATACTCGATTCCGAGCGTGTTGTTTGCGGATTCAAACAATGCCGCCGTTTTAATGCCCGCAATCTCGGTTACCGCCCGCTGCCGCGCTTCGGGGAAGGAGATGCCCATATCAAGATAAAGATGCAGCAGACCGGAGAATCTGTCGGATTCCAGCGCGTCTGCTGCTTTTTGAAGGGGCTCTGAGTCCCCGATTTCGCTTCCGAAGCTTAGACAATCGACACAGCCGAGCGAGTCGAGTATCGAGACGGCGCCAAAAGCAAAGGCTTCGGCCGACGCCATTGCCCACGGCAGGGGAGACTCCAGAACAAGATCAACGCCTTCGCACATTGCGGCACGGACCCGGTCGGATTTCGGCATAACGGCAGGCTCTCCGCGCTGCACAAAATTACCGCTCATTACGGCGACCACATGGGTTGCGCCGCAGCCGGCAGTCTCAGAGCGGGTCTGCTCGATATGATAGGCGTGTCCGTTGTGAAACGGGTTGTATTCCGCCACAATTCCGGCAACCTTCATTTATATCCCCTGCCTTTAAGCTATCCGGCGTTCTCCGGATTATCAATAAAATCATAAGGGGTCTGCTGATAGACAAAGTAGTTGAGCCAGTTTGATACCAGCAGATTTGCATGTCCGCGCCAAACCATGGGCGGAACGGTATCGGGATTATCGTCAGGGAAATAGTTTTTCGGAAGGGATTGATTAATGCCTCGACCGATATCCCGCTTGTATTCGTTTGCCAGGGTCATGCGGTCATATTCGCAATGCCCGGTGACAAAAACCTGCCGCGCATCTTTTGATGCGATAATAACCGTTCCGGCTTCGTCCGATTTCGCCAGAGTATGAAGCTCGGCAATCTTATCAATATCCTCCTGTCGGATTTCGGTGTAACGCGAGTGGGGCATATAGAAAATCTCGTCAAATCCGCGCAGCAAGGGATGGGTGGGGTCAAGCGGCTTGTGAGCAAAAACCCCAAACAGTTTTTTATCGAGATTATATTTCGGAATACCGTAATGGTAATAAAGCCCCGCCTGTGCTCCCCAGCATATATGCAGGGTGGAATAAATATTGGTACGCGACCATGTCATGACTTCGCAAAGCTCCGGCCAGTAATCGACCTCCTCAAAACTCAGGGTTTCGACCGGAGCGCCCGTTATTATCATGCCGTCGTATTTAAGGTGCCTGACCTGGTCAAATGTCTGATAAAATTCAAGCAGGTGCTCATGCGGCGTGTTTTTTGAGACATGGGTAGCCATTTGCATAAGGTCAATATCAACCTGAAGCGGGCTGTTGCCCAACAGACGAAGAAGCTGGGTTTCGGTTTCAATCTTGGTGGGCATCAAATTTACTATTATTATCCGCAGCGGTCTTATGTCCTGATGTATTGCGCGGTGTTCTGTCATGACAAAGACATTTTCGGATTCAAGGATTCTGGTGGCGGGAAGATTGTCGGGAATTTTGATAGGCATATCGGCCTACCCTCCGTTTGCTTTAAAGATTATGGAACGGCAGACGCCTTTTTGGCGGCTGGTTCAATGTTTCAAGTATAACAAATATAGTCAATGTGTTCAACCGAAAATTTTGGGATAAGCATACGATTCT
>JAAYKB010000155.1 GCA_012522615.1 Clostridiales bacterium | reverse complement strand
TTTAAGGTCCTCGGCATACAGTCTCTCGGCGTGGTTTCGGTAATGGCATGGGTTACGATAACCATGACCATTGTATTTCTTGTGATTAAAAAGACGGTCGGACTCCGGGTTTCGGAGATCGAGGAAATCAACGGTCTTGATATTGAAGAACACGGGCTGGCAAGCGGATATGCCGACTTTATGCCGACCGGCGGTGCAAATGTGTTTGCTGCAGCCGAGGCGGGCGAAGCTGCCGGAAGGGTTCCGGTCGAACAGGCGGTAACCGTCGAGAAAAAGATTGTTTACGGAAGCTCGGATAAGATAACCCGGCTCGAGATTATATTCCGGCAGAATAAATTTGAAGCGCTAAAGGCGGCAATGAACGAAATCGGGGTAACCGGAATGACGGTAACACAGGTTATCGGGTGCGGAATGCAAAAGGGATTAAGCGAATACTACCGCGGAGTTCCGGTCGATATCCAGCTTCTGCCAAAGGTCAAGGTGGACATAGTCGTCTGCAAACTGCCGGTTGAGCTTGTTGTAGAAACCGCGAAAAAGGCGCTCTATACCGGAAATATCGGCGACGGCAAGATATTTGTCTATGATGTTGAAAATGTGATAAAGATCCGCACCGGCGAAGAGGGATACAACGCTCTTCAGGACAATGAATAATTCCGACAGACAAATATGCAACGGAACGGATACCCTTATCCGTTCCGTTGCTTGCCGCTCCTCACAAAAGTGATAACGCTATGCTTTTTCTGACCTCATACTTATATCAATTAGAAAGGCAGACAAAGCGCGAGCGAAAACTTGGATTTATGGTTTTCGTGAAGCGGTTTGGCTATTACCTTTCTTACTTGAGATTAGTATTATAATGCCGGATATCGCGCCGATTCTGCCGAATTCCGTTGCATTTCACGTATTATATGATAAAATAAGACCTATATTATATAATGAATGATAGGGTGGTTATGGTGCTGCCCGCTTCATTTTACAGGAGGTCATTATGCGCGCTGTAATTACTGTAATCGGCAAGGATACCGTCGGAATACTCGCGAAGATATCAGCGGCCTGCGCAGGTCATCAGATAAACATTATCGAGGTCACCCAATCGGTAATGCAGGATTTGTTTGTTATGATTATGCTGGTCGATATTTCAAAAAGCACCGTTCCGTTCACAGAATTTGCCGACCAGATGTCCGGACTCGGCCAAGAAATGGGATTGTCAATCCGCGCAATGCACGAAGACATCTTCAACTCAATGCACAGAATCTAGCATTGGGTGGGTCTGCTGAAGTAAAAGGCTGAAAGGAATGGAACCGTGATAAACACCAAGGATATTTTGGAAACCATCACAATGATACAGGACGAGCACCTGGACGTGCGTACCATAACGATGGGCATATCGCTTCTGGACTGCTGCGACAGCGATATTGATGAAACCTGCCGGCGTGTATATGATAAAATAACCCGCTATGCCAGCAACCTTGTCAAAACCGGCGAGCAAATCGAAAAGGAATACGGAATACCGATCATTAATAAGAGAATTGCGGTCACCCCGATTGCCATGATTGTGGCGTCCTGCCGGGAAAAGGACCCCGTCCGCCTCGCCGTAACCCTTGAAAAGGCGGCGCGCGCATGCGGCGTAAATTTTATCGGCGGCTACTCCGCTCTGGTGCAAAAGGGGTTTTCCCCGGGCGACATTGAGCTTATCGAAAGCATACCCGAAGCCTTGGCGGTCACCGACCATGTCTGCTCATCGGTCAACATCGGTTCAACCAAATCGGGTATCAATATGGACGCGGTCGCCCTTATGGGAAGAATAATAAAACATACCGCCGAACGAACCGCCGACAGGGATTGCATCGGCTGCGCCAAGCTGGTTGTATTCTGCAATGCCCCTGAAGACAATCCCTTTATGGCAGGGGCGTTCCACGGAGCGGGAGAACCCGACTGTGTTATCAATGTCGGGGTGTCCGGCCCCGGCGTCGTACGCGCGGCCCTTGCCAAGGCGGGGGACTGCGATCTGACCGAGGTTGCCGATATTATCAAAAAAACCGCCTTCAAGATTACCCGTATGGGCCAGCTGGTTGCGGTTGAAGCCTCAAGGCGTCTGGGTGTTCCGTTCGGCATTGTTGACCTTTCGCTTGCGCCGACTCCGGCAGTCGGCGATTCGGTCGCGCATATTCTTGAGGAGATGGGACTCGAATGCTGCGGGGCGCACGGCACGACAGCCGCGCTTGCATTGCTTAACGACGCGGTTAAAAAAGGCGGCGCCATGGCGTCGTCCCATGTGGGCGGATTGTCCGGCGCCTTTATACCCGTCACGGAGGATGCGGGAATGATCCATGCCGCGCAGGTAGGATGCCTTCGCCTCGAAAAGCTGGAGGCGATGACGGCCGTCTGCTCGGTTGGCCTTGACATGATTAATATTCCGGGGGACACCCCCGCGGAAGTGATCTCCGCGATTATTGCGGACGAGGCCGCGATAGGCATGGTCAACTCAAAGACCACGGCCGTGCGCCTGATTCCGGCAATCGGCAAGGGTGTCGGGGAGGAGCTTTCCTTCGGAGGACTGCTCGGCGGAGGTCCGGTAATGCCTCTTAACACATGGTCGCCCGCCCGGTTTATTTCCCGCGGGGGACGTATTCCCGCGCCTATACAGAGCTTAAAAAACTGACAAAATATCGTCTTTTTGGCGTTTAATATTTAATAAACAAGATACTTGTAAAGGCTAAATTATAGGTATATAATAGCAAAATAAGAACCCGGACATTTAGAATTCGGGGCTGCTGCAAAAAGCATAAGGGACGCCGTGGATGCCGCCCCAATATGTATAGAACATATTAATTGGCGCGGGCTATCATGAGGGGGATATGACTCCCGCCCTAAGCTTTTGCATCGGCCCTTTCATTTTTATAAAGACCGGATAGGAGGCGAAGCGGTTGAAAGAGATGATTCAGCGGATTATAGATATGGATAAAAAGGCGCGGGAAATAACCGATGCCGCCAAAAAAGAAAAGCTGGAATCGGAAAAGATTATCGCTGAGAAGGCTGCCCAGCTTCGCGAGGAAGTACTCTCCCGGGCAAGGCGCCGGATTCAGATTAATAAAGAGCTCGAAAATGTTATTCTCGAGCAGGAATGGGAAAAGGTAAAGGCGAGATACGACAGCCAGCTTAAAAACATGAACGACCTTTACGCGCGGCATGGCGACGAATGGGTCGATACGATAGTGAAACGGGTTTTGGAAGACTGATAACAGGAATACCATCGGGGAAGGGAGGTTGCCGTCATGTTGATATCGCGCTTTTCATCCAATGTGATTCTCGCAAAGGCAAGAGCCATGTACGGCAACTCCCTTAAAGCAAAGGACTATACAAATCTGCTTAACTGCCACAGCGTCAGCGAGATTGCGTCATATCTTAAAAACAACACCTCCTATTCCTCGGTGCTGGCCGATATCAACGAGGCTACCGTCCACCGCGGTCATCTGGAGATGCTTCTCAGGCGCAAGCTTTTCAACGATTATGCCGCTCTGGCAAGATATGATATGACGGTCGGGCTAAATATGTCGGATTACCTGATTCAAAGGGCGGAGATCGAGCTGATAATGTCCTGCCTGCGTTTGATTGGGGCGGGAAAAGCAAGCGAGTTTTTCTTTTTGATGCCCATGTTTTTCTCTTCCCATACCGAACTCGACCTTGTACAAATGAGCAAAAGCAAAACGTATTCCGAGCTGCTTGACGCTATCAACCACACGATATACCATGATATTCTCAAGGAATATATGCCTGAGCAGGACGGAAAGCTCCGGCTGACCGAGATAGAGACCGCGCTTTACACAAAGCTTATAAAAACCGTGTATCAGATAATCCGGAATGTGCACGGCTCGTCGCGTTCGGAACTCAGAAACCTTTACGGTACTCTGGTCGATGTCCAGAACGTCACAAGGATTTACAGGTTAAAGCGTTATTTCAATGCGGACGCCGATTTTATCAGAAAAAACCTGCTGCCGTTCGGGAATATTATTCCCGCAAAGACAATAGGGCGTATGATAGAGGCTCCAAACGCCGACGCGGTTATCGAAATATTCCGTTCAACCCATGTCGGCAAGCGGGTTCCCGAACCACAGCTTGCCTTTGTGTATGACCTGCATCAAAGGGTGCCTTACTATGCGGCGCGCAGGCTTATCCACTACTCTATCCATCCCGCCGCGGTATTAATGGCATATATCTTTATCATGGATATAGAGCTCGACGATATTGTGAATATCGTCGAGGGTGTGCGATACGGCCTCCAGCCCGAAGAGATAAAGCCCATGCTGGTTTTGGCAAACGATTGAGGAGGTGGCATAAAAGTGGCTGTTTCAAAAATGAAGCTTGTCAATATCATAGGCCACATGAATGCATTGGACGCGACGATTTTTGCCTGCGGAAAAACCGGGATATCCCAACCCGATGAAACCCTGACATTTTTTTCGGATACCACCGATTTCACCGTACTGAATGAGGAAAATCCCTATACGGATACGCTCAACCGTCTCGAATCCGCGGTATCCCGTGTCGGGGGAACCCTCAAAGAGGTCAGGGTGGATATAGACCCCGACACCGACAGAGAAGAGCTGAAGGAATATGTCGAGGGCTTCTCAAAACGGGTTGTCGAGCTGACAAGACGGCGCGGGCTGCTGTCAATGCGGCTTGAGCAGTTGAATAAAGACGCCGAACAGTTCGAGCACTTTTTGGGTCTCGGAATCGACCTTGACGCCATTCTGGCATGTACCATGATTAAGATTAGGTTCGGCAGACTTCCGCGCGAGAGCTTTGAAAAGCTTAATATTTACGACGCCAATCCCTATGTGCTGTTTTTCCCCGGGACATGCGACGACGAATATTACTGGGGTGTTTATTTCGCTCCACTTGCCCTTGCAAACGAGGTTGACCGTGTTTTTTCGGGTCTGTACTTCGAGCGTCTGAGAATCCCGGCGGCCGTCGGCACGCCGGAGGAGATTGTCGAGCATCTGCGCGCCGAAAAGGCCGAGGTCGATAAAGAATTCAAAGAGCTCGACAGACAGATAAAGGAGATATGGGACGAGGAAAGGGACGAATGCCTTAGGGTTTATTCCAAGCTGCGCCTGCTGAACTACTATTACAGCGCAAGGCGGTATGCGGCAAAGTACAATGACAAATTTATCTTGGCGGGCTGGATTCCCGCCCGGGATGAAAAGAAGTTCAGACTTGCGCTGGACGCGGTCGATTCGATTGAATATACGATTGAAAGCCCCGATAACGACACCCACCATTCGCCCCCCGTCAAGCTTAGGAACCCGTGGCTGTTTAAGCCCTTCGAGTTTTTTGTGGATATGTTCGGGCTGCCGAGATACAACGAGATTGACCCCACCGCTTTTGTCGCCTTGACCTACACCCTGTTGTTCGGCATCATGTTCGGGGATCTGGGGCAGGGGATATGCGTGTCGGTTATCGGCTGGCTTATGTGGAAGTACAAAAAAATGGCGATAGGGAGGATCCTCATCCCCTGCGGGATCTCCGCCGCGATATTCGGGACGGTATTCGGCTCGGTGTTCGGGTTTGAGCATGTGCTCGACCCTGTATATCACGCCCTGCTCGGGCTCAAAGAAAAGCCCATAGAGGTCATGAACCCGTCAATGACCGGCAAGGTCTTGCTCGCCTCGGCAGGCGTCGGCCTTGCGCTTATCATTGTCGCTATGATGCTCAACGTGTATTCGAGTATTAAGCGCAGGGATTATGTAAGCGGCGTTTTCGGGCCCAACGGGATTGCGGGGATTTTGTTCTATTCCTCGCTGGTGTTCGGGTTGATAGGTCAGCTTTCGGGGGTGTTCAGGATTAGTATTCCGTATATACTGCTCCTCATTGTGCTTCCGCTGGTTCTGGTCTATCTTCGTGAACCGCTTGGCAGGCTCTTGGCGCGCGAGGATGACTGGCAGCCCGAAAGCTGGGGCGAATATCTGCTCCAGAATTTCTTCGAATTGTTCGAGATGCTGCTGTCCTACCTGTCAAACACCATGTCATTCCTGCGCGTGGGCGCGTTTGTGCTGGTTCACGCCGGCATGATGATGGCGGTGTTCACGCTCGCCGGACTGACAAGCGGAGCAGGCTATATACTGATTGTGGTGATAGGGAACATCATCGTTATGGGAATGGAAGCCCTGCTTGTGGCTATTCAGGTAATGCGCCTTGAATTCTACGAGATGTTCAGCCGTTATTATATCGGGGACGGACGTCCTTACAAGCCGCTGGAATCCGGAACCGGAGAAAAGGTGTTTACCGACCGCGTTTAGAAGATGCATTTATTTTATCAATCCCCGGCTGACAAAACCGCCGGTTGAATTTTAGGAGGAAATCATGATGAATCTTGTTTACCTGTTAATTCCGGCCGCCCTGCTTGTCATATCTGTTGTGGTATCGATTATTTTGGTAAGGCGCGGGACACCCGTAAAACGAGCAATGGCGATACATTTCATATCCCTGGTTGTAATCGCCGGTCTGAGCATGATGCTGCCCTTGGGGGCTTCCGCCCAGGCCGCCGAAAACGACCGGGAAGCCGCCGCCCGGATTCAGGACGAAGCAGCCGAATCCAGCGGATTGAAATATATCGGCGCTGCTTTGGCGGTCGGGCTTGCTGGCATTGGCGGAGGCGTTGCGGTTGCCGCAGGCGCTCCCGCGGCAATAGGCGCAAACGTTGAGGACCCGAAATCGTTCGGTAAATCCATAATCTTTGTTGCGCTGGGCGAAGGCTTTGGCCTGTATGGCCTGCTGATAGGCATTCTCTGTCTGGTTTTATAGATGTGAAACGGGTGCTGCGGTATGAAATTTTATTTAATCAGCGACAATATCGATACCCGGATTGGGATGCGGCTTGCGGGTATTGAGGGGGTTGTCGTGCATGAGAGGGACGAGGTTACAAGGGCCTTGTCTGACGCCATGCAGATGGAGGATGTCGCGGTTATTCTGATGACGGAAAGGCTTGTGAACCTGTGTTCCGAGCTTGTGGACGAACTGAAGCTGAACCGCACCCGTCCGCTTATAGTCGAGATCCCCGACCGCCACGGAAACGGGCGCGCCAAGGATTCGATTACACGATATGTCAGAGAGGCAATCGGCATAAAAATATGATTTGCAATCATAGGATAGGGTCGAGGTAAAATCCGGAAGGGCATGGTTTTATGGCCAACAGTGAAGAAAAAATCAATAAATTTGTCCAGGCAATCACCTCCTATGCGGAGGAACAGCGCGATATGATGCTCCGCGAGGCCGAGGAGTATAAAGCCGAAAGGCTGAAAAAAGCCGAGCAGGAGGTTCTTGTCGACGCGTATAAGCTGATACAGAAGGAAACCGGCGACATACGCACCGAGAGGGCGCGTGAAATGTCGCGGCGGGATCTTGCGGCCCGAAAAGAGGTTCTTAACCGCCGCCGTCAAATCATGGATGAGGTTTTTTCCAAGGCGGAGGTCAGGTTGTCGGAGTATGCCGAGACCCCCGGATACCTCGATTTTCTCAAAAACACCCTCGGCCGGATGACCCAACTGCTCCCCTCCGCGGGTACGGTGTATACGGTTGCGGAGCGTGACCGTCCGCTTATCGATGAGCTTTCGAAAATCTGCCCGTCCGGCAGCCGCGTGGAGGCTGCCGACACGATAAAGCTCGGGGGCATCCGCGCCGTCAATTCCGAAAGCGGGCAGATTATCGACAACACGCTGGACTCAAGACTGCAATCCCAGCGCGAGTGGTTTACTATTTCATCGGGTCTTACGGCGGGCTGATAACGGGGCGGACGGCAGGGTATTCCTTCCCGCCGAAAACGGTTTTACAAGACGGAGTGTAAGCGCATGAACAATGTAATTTACGGCATAAACGGGCCGGTTATAACCGTTCTGGGCAATACCGGACTTTCCATGATGGAGATGGTGCTGGTCGGGAATGACCGGCTGGTGGGCGAGGTCATAGGAATCAGCGACAAGGAGACCACCATTCAGGTATACGAGAATACGACCGGTCTTGCCCCCGGAGAGCAGGTGACGGGTACCGGCGGGCCTTTGAGCGCAACCCTCGGCCCGGGTATTCTTGACAATATATTCGACGGAATAGAGCGCCCGCTGAAGGCGATTGAAGCTGTTTCGGGCGATTTTATAAGCCGCAGGGTAAACGTATCGGTTCTTGACGAGCAAAGGGAATGGGATGTGACCGTCTGTGTAAAGACAGGCGATCAACTCTCCGAGGGCATGGTCTATGCCACCTGCCCCGAAACCCAGATCATCACCCATAAATGCATGGTCCCGCCCGGACTGTCGGGAACCGTCGAGGCCGTCAGGCCTGACGGAAAATACAGGCTCAACGATACGGTGGTTACGCTGCGGGATGAAAAGGGCGTTCTTCACGACCTTACGCTGTGCCAGAAATGGCCGATAAGAAAGCCCAGGCCGACAGCCCGCAGGCTTTATGCGGACGCCCCGCTGGTTACGGGGCAGCGCGTCATCGACACCCTGTTCCCGGTTGCCAAGGGGGGCACGGCGGCCATACCCGGCGGCTTTGGCACGGGCAAAACCATGACCCAGCACCAGCTTGCCAAATGGTGCGACGCGGACATTATCATATATATAGGGTGCGGCGAACGCGGGAACGAGATGTCGCAGGTTCTCGAAGAGTTTTCGGGCCTTATCGACCCTAAATCCGGCCGCCCGATGACCGACCGGACGGCGCTTATCGCCAACACATCAAACATGCCTGTCGCGGCGCGCGAAGCCTCTATTTATACCGGAATCACCCTTGCCGAGTATTACCGCGACATGGGCTATCATGTCGCAATAATGGCCGACTCAACCTCCCGCTGGGCCGAAGCCCTGCGCGAGATTTCGGGCCGGCTGGAGGAAATGCCGGCCGAGGAGGGCTTTCCGGCATACCTGCCGTCACGGCTTTCGGAGTTTTACGAGCGCGCCGGCTTGTTTGAAACCCTGAGCGGGGCTGCCGGAAGCGTTACCGTAATCGGAGCCGTTTCCCCGCAGGGAAGCGACTTTTCCGAACCGGTCACACAGAACACCAAAAGGTTCACGCGCTGCTTCTGGGCGCTCGACAAATCCCTCGCCTATGCAAGACACTATCCGGCAATCAACTGGATGTCGAGCTACAGCGAATATCTAGACGACCTCAGCGACTGGTACAAAAAGAATGTCGGCGAGGATTTTCTTGATTGCCGTACCCGGATAACCCGCATTCTGCAGGAGGAGAGCAAGCTGATGGAAATCGTCAGGCTTATCGGCGCGGACGTCCTCCCCGACGACCAGAAGCTGGTGATCGAAACCGCGCGGGTGATACGGGTCGGATTTCTTCAGCAGAACGCCTACCACAAGGATGACACATACGTGCCGTTGAAAAAGCAGCTCGGTATGATGCGCGCAATACTGCACCTGCACCGCTCGGCCCGGGCCGTTCTTGCCGCGGGCATCCCCATATCGCGGATTCTTGAACTGGGACTGTTCGACAAGCTTATACGCATGAAATACGAGGTCCCGAACGATAATTATGAAATGCTGGACGGCTATATTGCCGATATCGACAATGCGCTCACAAGCCTCGGGTAGACGGTTGATTTGATTGCTTGAATCCTTGTGCGCGGCACGGAAAGGCATGATTCTTTTATGGTTATTGAGTATATGGGGATAAAGGAGATAAACGGTCCCCTGATTGTTTTGGACGGCGTGAAAAACCCTTCCTTTGAGGAAACGGTTGTTATCCGTCTGGAAAACGGAGAAGAGCGGACGGGACGTATCGTCAAGATTGAGGGCGAGCGGGCGGTCATACAGGTGTTCGAGGGTACGCACGGCGTCTCCCTGAGCAATACCCGCACCCGCCTGACCGGGCATCCCGTGGAAATGCCCCTGTCTTCCGAACTGCTGGGACGTATTTTCGACGGCGCGGGCCGCCCTGCGGACGGGCTTGGCGAGATATTCCCCGAAAAGCGCCGCGACATTAACGGCACCCCCATAAATCCGGTATCCCGGGTGTATCCCCGGAACTTCATCTCGACGGGCATTTCCTCGATAGACTGCCTTATGACCCTGATTCGCGGACAGAAGCTGCCGATTTTCTCGGGCTCGGGCATGCGCCACAATGAGCTGGCGGCCCAGATTGTGCGTCAGGCAAAGATTGCGGACAAAGAGGCGGAATTTGCGATTGTCTTTGCCGCCATGGGGGTCAAGAACGATGTGGCCGATTACTTTCGCCGAAGCTTTGAGGAAAGCGGGGTGCTAAGCCGGGTCGCCATGTTCCTTAACTTCTCGAACGACCCGATTATCGAACGCATTCTGACCCCGCGCTGCGCCCTGACCGCGGCGGAATACCTCGCGTTTGACCGCGGCATGCACATACTTGTGATAATGACCGACATGACGTCATACGCCGAAGCCCTCCGCGAGTTTTCATCGTCAAAAGGCGAGATCCCCGGCAGAAAGGGCTATCCCGGATACCTTTATTCCGATTTGGCGTCCCTTTACGAACGTGCGGGCATGATTAAGGGGAGCGGGGGCTCGGTCACCCAGATACCCATTCTGACCATGCCGAATGACGACATCACCCACCCGGTCCCCGACCTTACCGGCTATATAACCGAGGGGCAGATAGTGCTTGACCGCACGCTGGATAACAGCGGCATATATCCGCCGGTTTCGGTTTTGCCCTCCCTGTCGCGCCTGATGAAGGACGGCATAGGCGAGGGCTTTACCCGCGCGGACCACGCGGACGTGGCCAACCAGCTTTTTGCCTGCTGCGCGCGCGTGCAGGAGGCGCGTTCTCTCGCCTCGGTTATCGGGGAGGAAGAGCTTTCTCCGAACGATAAGAAGCTGCTTGAATTCGGGCGTATGTTTGACAGCAGGTTTATTAATCAGGGATATGATGAAAGCCGTTCGATCGACCAGACCCTCGACCTTGGATGGGAGCTGCTGTCGGCCCTGCCGCGCGAGGAGCTTGACAGGATTGACGACAAGACGCTCGAAGGTCACTATAAACCCGCCGACGAGGCGCCGGCTGACGAATGATATAATATAAAGTTTATATACAAGAGTGGTGATAATCTTGGCGGAGCAGGTGTTCCCGACAAAAGGCAACTTAATAAACACAAAAAAATCGCTTGATCTTGCCAAGGTTGGCTTTGAGTTGCTTGACAGAAAGCGAAACATCATAGTACGCGAAATGATGGCGCTTATCGACCGCGCCGAATCGCTTCAAAAGCAGATTGACGGCTGCTATGAGCAGGCATATCTCGCCTTGCAGCGCGCCAACGTGGCGCATGGAGTCGTGGGGGATATCGCGGCGTCCGTGCCTGTGGAGACCGGCCTCTCCCTCAGTACGCGAAGCGTGATGGGGGTTGAGATTCCCATGGTCAATCTCGATCCCCGTCCGGTCCAACCCTCTTACGGCTTTATGTCCTCCAGCGCCCTTCTGGACGAAGCATATATTAAATTCGACAGGGTAAAAAAGCTGACAGCCGAGCTTGCCGAGGTGGAAAACAGCGTTTACAGGCTGGCGACAGCCGTGAAAAAAACCCAGAAACGCGCAAACGCTTTGAAAAACTTAATCATCCCAAGACTGTCCTCGACGGTAAAGATGATTGCCGATTCGCTTGAGGAAAAGGAGCGGGAGGATTTTTCGCGCCTGAAGGTAATCAAGGCGCAAAAGCGATTGGCTGAACAGGATGATTGATGATTCCCTTTTTAAAGATATAATGTTATAATGGGAAAAATTAAGGTTCACGATAGGCGGTAAATCAACAATGGGTAAACAATGCTTGATAGATTTTCATCTGCATACCGAACATTCGCCGGATTCGGAAGCGGCAATGCCGGCCGTCTGCAACGCCGCGGCGGAAGCCGGGCTCAGCAGGATCGCGATAACCGACCATGTCGAGATTCCGGCGCTTTACAAGGACGGGTATGACCGGACAGCCGCCCTTTCGTATGCGCAGGCAGGCGGAATGCAGGCTTTATTCAAGGGAAGGCTGCAGGTCGAGCGCGGCATCGAGCTCGGCGAGCCGCTCCACGATTTGGAAAAGGCCGAGCTTCTGCTCGACACCTATGACTTTGACTTTGTGCTGGGTTCGCTGCACAACCTTATCGATGATGTAGATTTTTATCATTACGATTTTGCGAATGCGGATATCCGTTCCTTGATGGACAGGTATTTTGCCGAGGTTCTCGATATGGTGCGGTGGGGGAGGTTCCATTCGCTCGCGCATCTGACCTATCCCTTCCGCTATATTCCGGAGTTCCGGGGCAAGGAGGATTACAGCCCTTGGCAGGACGCGATTGACGCGATATTCCGCGCCCTTGCCGAAAGGGGACTCGCTCTGGAGATAAACACCTCGGGTCTGCGTCAGTCTATGGGCAGGACAATGCCCGATTTGCCCATGATACGCCGTTTCAAAGAGCTGGGCGGCGAGAGGGTGACCGTGGGTTCAGACGCCCATTTCCCGCAGGATGTCGGATGCAATATTGCCGACGGGCTTGAGATTGCCCGGCAGGCGGGCTTCCGCCATATCGCGGCTTTTCACAAGGGAAAGGCAGAAATGCTGACGATAGAATAATTTTTAGTAATAGGAGGGCTTAGAAATGGAAAAACTGCTGAAATTGCTGGACAACAACGCCCGCTTGACCAATGCGCAGCTGGCCGTAATGCTCGGCTGTACCGAGAACGAGGTATCCGACCGCATCGCGCAGTGGGAGCGCGACGGCGTTATACGCGGATACAAGGCGATTATAGACTGGGAGCGCACGGACCGCGCTTATGTTACCGCATTGATTGAGCTTCGGGTGACCCCCAAGCCCGATCTCGGATTTGAGGGCATCGCGGAAAGGGTAATGCGCTTTGAAGAGGTCGAGAGCGTCTATCTCATGTCCGGAGGGTATGACCTGGCCGTAATAGTGAGCGGGCGCACCTTTAAGGATATCGCCATGTTTGTCGCAAAACGGCTTTCGACCCTTGACTCGGTGCTGTCAACCGCGACCCACTTTGTGCTGCGGCGCTACAAGGACAGAGGCGTTATCTTCCTCGGAGAGGAAAAGGACGAGAGAGGGGTTCTGTAATCAGATGGGCTACCAAATAAGGGTAAATAAAACTCTGGAACGGCTCAGGCCCTCGGGCATCCGTCGTTTTTTCGATATTGCCTGCGAGATGGATGACGTCATATCCCTTTCGATAGGCGAACCCGATTTTTCCACGCCGTGGCATATACGCGAAAAGGGTATAAGCTCGCTTGAGGACGGAAAAACGTGGTACACCCCGAATTCCGGGCTGATGAAGCTGCGCGAAAGCATCGCGGAATACACCCAAAGGGACAAAGGGCTCGTCTATGACCCCCACAGCGAGATTCTGGTTACCGTCGGGGGAAGCGAGGCAATTGATCTCGGAATAAGGTCGCTGGTACAGCCCGGCGATGAAGTGCTGATACCCGAGCCGAGCTTTGTGTGCTACAGCCCGCTGACCGAAATGGCAGGCGGGATTCCGGTGCCGATTGTGACAAAGGCCGAGGATTCCTTCAGGCTTACGCCCGAGGCACTTAGAGCCGCCATAACCCCCCGCACGCGGGTTCTGATCTTCCCCTTTCCCAACAACCCGACCGGAGGGATAATGCGGCGCGAGCACCTTGAAAAGATTGTCGGGGTGTTAAAGGAAACGGATATTTTCGTGCTGTCGGACGAGATATACGGCGAACTTACATACGGAGAATCGGCGCATGTCAGCATAGCCTCGATTGACGGAATGCAGGAGCGCACCATGCTTATCAGCGGGTTTTCCAAAGCCTTTGCCATGACCGGATGGAGGCTCGGATATGCCTGCGGCCCCAAGGCCCTGATGGAACAGGTGATAAAGCTGCACCAATACGCCCTGATGTGCGCCCCGACGACGGCGCAGTATGCGGCTATCGAGGCGATGGAGCACGGCCAGAACGATGTTGAGGAGATGCGGGCCGAATATGATATACGCAGACGGTATATTGTCGACCGTCTGTGTTCGATGGGGCTGCCCTGCTTTGAACCCGAGGGGGCGTTTTACGTGTTCCCGTCCATAGCCGTAACCGGGATGACCTCGGAGGAGTTTTGCCAAAGGCTTCTGAAGGAAAAATCGGTTGCCGTGGTGCCCGGAACGGCCTTCGGCGACAGCGGCGAAGGCTTTGTCCGTATTTCCTACTGCTACTCGTTAAAGCATATTACCGAAGCTCTTGACCGCATAGAGCGGTTTGTGGAAGAAAATAAGGCTGTATAGAGGTGGTATTTTGGTTCGCGCCAGCGCTCCGGCAAAAATCAACCTGTCCCTTAAGGTGACCGGCAGAAGAGACGACGGATATCATTTCATACATACGGTGATGCAGGCCGTTTCCGTTCGGGAGACCGTCGAGCTTAAAAAAAACGGCAAAAGCGGTATTGATTTATCCATGACCGGCGCAAAGCTGTCCCCGGATGTAACCAATATCGCATACCGGGCGGCCGATGCGTTTTTTGAATATACCGGCATAAAGGCGTTCGGGATTGATATTAAAATACATAAAACGGTTCCGATAGGGGCGGGGCTAGCGGGCGGCAGCGCCGACGCCGCGGCGGTTCTCGCTGGGTTAAACGCGCTGGCGGACGCCCGGCTTCCGGTGTCCGAGCTTTGCAAAATCGGCGCGCAGGTCGGGGCGGACGTGCCCTTCTGTATCCTCGGGGGGACGGCGCTGGCAACAGGTGTCGGTACCGACCTGACCGTCCTTCCGCCCATACCCGACTGCTTTTTTGTTATCGCAAAGCCCGAGGAGAGCATATCGACCGCAGAGGCATACCGCCTTATCGACAGCGCGGACAGCATGCCGGACCCGGCCGTTTCAATCGAGGATGCCGTTAAGGCGGGGGATATACTCATGGTGGCGCGGGGTCTGTCAAACGATTTTGAAACCGTTACAAATCTGCCGGGCGTCGGGGATATCAAACGTATAATGGAGCAAAACAAAGCCCTGGGCTGTCGGATGACAGGCAGCGGTTCGGCGGTGTTTGCCATATTCAGCGACAGAGATACCGCCGAAAGGTGCAAAACCGCTCTGCAATCAGGCTACAAGGACGTTTTTTTATGCCTGCCGGACAGAGAGGGAGCGCGGGTCGAACAAGAGAATTATTAAAATTCATGTATATTTTAAACCTTTTTGTATAAGAATAAAAAATTCCGCCCATAATCCGTATAACATAAAAACGGAAAGGCGGAATTTTTTTGAAGTTAAATGTTTTTAAACCCGGTACAAGATTAAAAACAGGATATATGCTTCGCGCCGTCGCGGCAGGTCTTGTATTATCCCTTGCGGTATCGCTGTGCGGGTTTACGGGCGAATGCAACGAGATACGCCAAAGGGTGCTGCGGCTTCATGTCCTCGCAAACTCGGATTCAAAGGATGACCAGCAGCTCAAGCTCAAGGTGCGGGACACAGTAATTAAAACCGCCGCCGGCCTGTTTGATGCCGCGGCAAGCGAGGGCGAGGCGCTAGAGCAGGCAAAGGCAAGGCTTCCCGAGCTCGAAGCGGCCGCCCGGCAGAGGGTTTTTGAAGAGGGATACCAATATGCCGTAAAGGCCGAGATATGCGAGATGTATTTCACAACCCGGCAATACGATACCGTGACCCTTCCGGCGGGGGTCTATGACGCGCTCAGAATAACCATAGGCGAGGGCAAGGGGGAAAACTGGTGGTGCGTAGTATTCCCGCCCATGTGTCTGTCCGCCGCGACACAGGCAAAGGAGATATCGAATGTTCTGGAACCCGGGCAGGAGGATATTGTCACAAAGCCCGAAAGATATGAAATTAGGTTTAAGATAGTCGAGATATTTGAGGATATATGCAATTTTTTCAGAGGCTGGTTCGGCGGATAAAATAAAGGAATGCGTCTGCCTTCCTTTATACTACTGAATATTTAATTTTTTCAGGCTTTAGTGTTTTGTCGCGCCTTGTCCTGCGTCAAGACTGATAAACAAGCTTCAAGCCTTCTTTCCGCTCATGCCGCGGGGCACCTACTTTCGGACGGCAGTCTTGAAAAAGCAAGCCACAGCCTTGCTTTTTACAAGCCTATAAAGTAGGCAAAGACCGCCGGGGAGGGTTTCGATTCCCTCCCCGGACCCCTCCGCAAACGACCAAAGGCTCTGCCTTTGGAATCCGCAGATTGTGATAAATGGTGAGGTTCAAATTCTATCAAAGAGGACAGAGGGAGTGATACTCTTTCAAGAGCGGCAGGGCAGGTGATGCAGCAAAAGGAACCTTCAATCTGATTTAATCGCATATCTTAAGAGTATCTTTTTTAAATTCTCCGCTATACTTTTGTTTGTTTTCTCTTTTGACACAAATCCACCCCTCATGCCGGACATCATACCGGATTGTCTGACATGAGGGGTGCGGTTTAAAGGGGTGTTTTTTTGTGTTGATTGGGGACTAGCAGGGGAGCTTTTTCTTGTTTGAAAGGATTATTGCCGAGAGCGAGGCGATGGCGAGCATAATCAGTGCGTTTAGGTTGGCGGAATCGCCGGTTCCGGGGTTCTTGCTTTTGTTTTCAAGGGCCTTGATTGCACTGGCGATTGCATTTAATGCGTTGTCGATTTCCTGTTGTGTGTAATTACCCTTGTTTAGTAACGCCTTGGCGTTGTTGATTGCCTTTTGCAGGTTGCTCCAGCTTTGATCAGTGTAATTGCCCTTTTGCATGCCTTTGGCGTTTTGTACGGCGTCGCTTAAGGGCTTGTTGTCGACAGCTATCCGAGCATCCTCAAAGGCTTCCATGGCCTCGGTTAAGGCGTCAATGGCGTCGTTCAGCTCTTGGGGTGTTAAGCTTTCTTCATGAGATACCTCGGCTGCCGCGGCAATGGCGTTTTGTAAAGCTGTGATTGCGCTTTGCGGATACTGGCCGTTGCCCTCGCCGGGAACGGCGCCGGCTAAGAGGGCTTGTGCTTCATTGATAAGATCGGTCAAGGGGGTGAGGTCTATGATGACGGTTGTCGTTTCGGTGGTTTTGCCTTGGTATTCGGAGGCCTGCCATTCCACAAACCTGTTAAAGTAGATTTGCTTTGACCAGATTATTTCGATGTCCTGCTCCCCCAATTCTTCAAGGGTTAAGGTGGCCGTGTACCTGTTGGGATTTTGCGGGTCGGCTTCAAAGCTTACGCCGTTTATCGATTGGGGTGCCCAGTAGGCAGCGCCGGAAAGGGGATTTTCCTCGGGCGGGTTTACCGTGATGGCGATACTAATTTCCTCGCCTGCCTCAATGGTGCCCGCTATGGTGTAGGTTCCGTCGATTTCGTCGGTTATATCCTTGATTTCGGATTGGTCGGAAAAGGTTTTTTTGTAGACATATACTTCGAAATAGTCCGATACATAGAAATAGTCATCGACAAAAAGGACAAAAGGCGCAAAGTCGAAATCGGTGTATTCATCCGGGAAGTAGCCTAAAAATTCCAGGGTTTCTTCATCATAAGCATTAATTATACAGTAACCGCTGTTGCAAACATAGATAACGCCTTCATGGACGGTGCAGCTAAAGGGGTAGTAGAGATCAGAGTCGTCTATGGCTGCTATATACTCAAGAGTTTCCTCGTCGTAAATCTTTATCTTGTGGTTTCTGCAGTCGGCAACATATAAGCGTCCTCCGCTGACGGTTACCGCCGTCGGTTCGTATAGATGGGTTTCATCGTCGCCGCCTTGCTCGTAAGTGCCTAAGGTGTCCAAGAGGGAGAAGTCGTCTGGGTCGACAATGTAAACCACATGTTTGTAGCAGTCGGCTATATAGAGCCTGCCGTTGGCGGCCGTGATGCCGTAGGCGCTGTTGAGCGGCGTGCCTTCGATATTGTCTATGGTATCTATAAGGCTGTTATCGGTCAGGTCATATATGTTGACATAGCCCGATTCAAGAGAAGCGGAAAGGGGGTCAATAACAAGGCTTGTCGCATAAAGCTTGCCGTTGCTGATTGAAAGCCCGCCGC
>JAAYKB010000154.1 GCA_012522615.1 Clostridiales bacterium | reverse complement strand
TTCTTAATTATACGGCAAAAGATGGTAGACACGGTTTTTTAGTGTCTACCATCTTTATATCATTTCAGAATATCCTCGGGGGAAGCGCTTTATATTATTTGTATTTCGGACGTCCGACATATTTGGTATGCAGGATTTCGTGCGCCTTGTGGCTGCCGTATTCCCCGAAATACTCGTCGTAAATAGCCTTGACGGCGGGGGATTTATGGGATTTGCGGACCGTCATTGCCTTGTCCTGGTCATACAGGGCTTTGGCGCGAAGCGTCTTGAGGTCTACCGAATTGCGGATCGAAGCGGGCTGCAGGGGTTGTCCGCCGCCGTTTACGCACCCGCCGGGGCAGCACATAATCTCGACAAAGTGCCAGTCGGCGGTGCCGTCCTTGATCTTGCTCATTACATAGTTGGCGTTATCGATGCCGCTTGCGACAGCGACCTTGACATCCATGCCGGCTATGTTGTAGACAGCCTCTTTCAAACCCGCCGTACCGCGAACCTCCTTGAAATCGACCGCTTCATTGTCCTTGCCGGTCAGCACATCGTTTGCGGTGCGAAGCGCGGCCTCCATAACGCCGCCGGTCGCGCCGAATATAACCGCCGCGCCCGTGTCGTCGGAAAGCGGGTTGTCAAACTCCTCGTCGGGCAGGCTTGCAAAATTGATGCCCGCGCGTTTTATCATATTGCCGAGCTCTCTGGTGGTAATCGCAATATCGACATCGGCAAAGCCGGACGCGCTCTGGTCCTCGCGTCCTATCTCGAATTTCTTTGCCGTGCAGGGCATTATAGAAACCGAAACGATATCCTTGGGGTCGATATTGTTCTTTTGGGCATAATAGGTCTTGATGATCGCTCCCAGCATCTGCTGCGGCGACTTGCAGGAGGACAGATGACCCAGCTGTTCGGGATAATAAAGCTCCGCGAACTTGACCCAGCCGGGCGAGCAGGATGTAATCATGGGCAGAAGACCGCCGTTTTGTAAGCGCCCGATAAATTCGGTCGCCTCCTCCACGATGGTGACGTCGGCGCTGAAGTCGGTGTCAAACACCTTGTCAAATCCGAGACGGCGAAGGGCGGCAGCCATCTTGCCCTCGACATTGGTTCCTATCGGCATGCCGAAGCATTCGCCGAGTGTTGCGCGGATGGAGGGAGCGGTCTGGACAACAACATGCTTTGAGGGGTCGGACAGCGCTGCCCACACCTTATCGGTATCATCCTTTTCGCGCAGAGCGCCGGTCGGGCATACCACGGTACACTGACCGCAGGAAACGCATGGAACATCGTTAAGCTGCTTTTCGAACGGCGTGCCGATATGGGTGTGGATACCGCGGTCGTTTGCCCCGATAACCGATACAAACTGCTGCTCGCAGGCGGCGACGCAGCGGCGGCAGAGGATGCACTTGTTGTTGTCGCGGACAAGGTGGGGGGCTGACAAATCCAGCTCATAGGTCGGGCAAAAGCCGTCATATTTGTCCGAATCCTCGACACCGTAGTCGCGGCACAGCTTTTGCAGCTCGCAGTCCTGTGAGCGAATGCAGGAAAGGCATTTTTTCTCATGGGTTGAAAGAATCAGTTCCAGGGTTGTTTTGCGGGATTTTTGCACCTTTTCGGTATTTGTCTGAACCTCCATACCCTCCGACACGGGGTAGACGCAGGCGGTAACAAGTCCGCGAGTGCCGGTCGCCTCGACAACACATATGCGGCAGGCGCCGATTTCATTAATATCCTTCAGGTAGCAGAGCGTGGGAATATCCACACCTGCGATGCGGGCAGCCTCCAGAATGGTTGAGCCCTTGGGCACGCTGACTGCTATTCCGTTTATCTTACAATTGACCATTTCCATTTTCAGCGTACTCCTTTCTTATCTCTTCACAATGGCGCCGAATTTGCATTTTTCCATGCAGGCGCCGCATTTGATACATTTGGATGTGTCGATTACATGCGGTTGCTTGACACTGCCCGAAATCGCGCCGACCGGACAGACGCGGGCGCATGCCGTGCAGCCCTTGCACTTGTCGGCGATGATGAAGTACTGCAAAAGCGACTTGCACACGCCGGCGGGGCACTTCTTATCCTTTACGTGGGCGATGTATTCATCACGGAAGAAGCGCAGGGTGGAGAGGACCGGATTGGGCGCCGTCTGTCCGAGACCGCAAAGGGAGTTTTCTTTGATGTAGTTGCAAAGCTCCTCGAGCTCGTCGATATCCTCCATGGTGCCGTTGCCGCTTGTAATCTTTTCAAGCTTTTCATAAAGGCGTTTTGTACCCACCCGGCAGGGGGTGCATTTGCCGCAGGACTCGTCAACCGTGAATTCGAGGAAGAACTTTGCGATGTCTACCATACAGGTGTCCTCGTCCATGACGATAAGTCCGCCCGAGCCCATCATACAGCCCAGAGCCGTAAGGTTGTCATAATCAATCTTGGTGTCGATCAGGTCGGCCGGAATACATCCGCCCGACGGGCCGCCGGTCTGCGCCGCCTTGAATTTCTTGCCGCCCGGAATGCCGCCGCCGATCTCCTCGACAATCTCACGAAGGGTTGTACCCATCGGGATCTCAACAAGTCCGGTATGCTTGATTTTACCGCCCAGCGCAAACACCTTTGTACCCTTGGACTTCTCGGTTCCCATCGAGGCGAACCAGTCTGCGCCCTTGAGAATTATCTGCGGAATGTTTGCAAAGGTTTCGACATTGTTTTCTACAGTCGGCATACCGAACAAGCCCTTGACAGCCGGATACGGCGGGCGGGGACGGGGTTCGCCGCGGTTGCCCTCTATAGAGGTCATCAGAGCGGTTTCCTCGCCGCAGACAAAGGCGCCCGCTCCAAGACGGATTTCCAAGTCAAAGTCAAAACCGGAATCGAACAGGTTTTTACCCAGCAGACCGTATTCGTGCGCCTGATCGATGGCCATCTGAAGACGTTTTACCGCAATGGGATATTCCGCACGGACATATACAAAGCCCTTGGTAGCGCCGATAGCATAACCGGCAATCGTCATTGCCTCGATAAGGCAGTGGGGGTCGCCCTCGAGAACCGAGCGATCCATAAAGGCGCCGGGGTCGCCCTCGTCGGCGTTGCAGACAACATATTTCTGGGGAGCTTTGTTGGGAGCGGTAAGCGCCCATTTGCGTCCGGTCGGGAATCCCCCGCCGCCGCGTCCGCGCAGACCGGAATCGGTGACAATCTGGATGACCTGCTCGGGGGTATATTCGGTCAGGCACTTGGCAAGAGCCTGATAGCCGTCAAAAGCGATGTATTCCTCAATCGATTCGGGATTGATAACCCCGCAGTTGCGAAGGGCGACACGAACCTGCTTTTTATAGAAGTCGGTGTCGTTGAGGGATTTGATTTGGTCCTTGTCGACCGTTTCCTGATACAGCAGACGGGTAACGATGCGCCCTTTAAGTAAATGCTCCGAAACAATTTCGGGTATGTCCTCCACCTTAACCATGGAGTAAAAGCATCCCTCGGGATATACAATCATTACGGGACCCAGCGCGCAAAGACCGAAGCAGCCCGTCCGGACCACCTTGACCTCATCCGCGATACCCTGTTTGCTCAGTTCCTTTTCCAACGCGTCGATAATTTTAGGACTGTCTGAGGAGGTACAGCCGGTACCGCCGCAAACCAGTACATGAGAACGAACCATCGAATTAAAACCTCCTTATCCTATTTAAGCAAGCTGCCGATGGTGTATTCCATCACCGGATTGCCGTTTACAAGATGGTCGACAACGATACGTGCCACCTTCTCGGGAGTCATTTTTGCATATGTTACCTTTTCCTTGCCGGGTTCAAGAACCTCGACAATGGGCTCAAACTGGCACATGCCGATACACCCGGTCTGGGTGACGACAACATTGCCGAGCTTACGCTTTGACACCTCGTCAACAAAGGCGTTTAAAACAGGTCTTGCACCGGCGGCTATACCGCAGGTTGCCATACCGACTATAACACGAGTCGCTTCACTGTTATCCTCGCGAATCGTCATTTTTTCACGGGCTTTATCCCGAATGGCCTGAAGCTCTGCCAATGTTTTCACGATACCTTACCTCCTGTTATCAATCATTTTCGTCCGGAATCAGTACGCCGGACAGGATTTTTTCCTGTTCATCAAGATATCCGCCGATCCATTCCGCAACCTCGGGCGTATCCGGCGGCAGGTCGCCGAGTATGACGCGAAGCTGGCGGGTATCAAAGGTAAACGAACGGCCGTCAAACGTATGAATGAAGCAAAAATCAAGCTGAGGATTCATCCGAATCAAAGCCGTCACGGTTGCCTTGATATCCCCGAGAGGCGGGCGGTCAATATGTGAATGCACGAATGTCGCGGTAACCGTGGTGCCCTGCCCAAAACGCGATTTTATATCAAGACTGCCGCCCGACTGTTCGGCCGCCATGCAAAGCAGGGGAATCCCCATTCCGACGCGACGGGTTGTGCGGGTGGTGTAAAACGGGTCTGTTACCGTTCTTACCTGCTCCGGAGTCATTCCCCGCCCGTTATCGGCGATACAGACGGTCAGACGGTCGGCTTGGGTGTTCTCGTCAACCGTGATTTCAATCAGGGTGGCTCCGGCGGATATGGAATTCTGCGCTATGTCAAGAATATTTAACGACAGCTCACGCATCTTTTAATCGCTGTATTTGGCGAGAATGCCGTCAACATCATCAACATTAAGTCTGCCGTACACATCATCGTTGACGGTCATAACCGGGGCAAGACCGCATGCGCCGATGCAGCGGCAGGCAGTCAGAGAGAATTTACCGTCCTCGGTGCATTCGTCGGCTCCGATGCCGAGCTTTTCGCTTATCCTGTTGAAGATATCGCCCGAGCCCTTTACATAACAGGCGGTACCGAGACAGACTGAAACATTGTATACTCCCTTTGGCGACAGGGAAAACTGAGAATAAAAGGTAGCGACTCCGTACACCTTCTCGAGCGGTATATTCATACCGTCGGCAATCATCTGCTGCACTTCAAAAGGCAGATAGCCGTAAATATCCTGCGCCTCCTGCATCACCGTCATCAGGCGGCTCGGGTCATCGTGATAGGCGTCGATTACCTTGAGAAGCCGTTGCTTCTGTTCAGCGGTTCCCTTAAAGGGAATCTTGCTGATTTTTTTTTGCATGTTAGCTTTTCCTCCTTAACGGGTTATGGCATGCGTTGTTTTTTGAAACAAATCAATTAACCTCGCGGTTTTTCGATTTGTCGGCCCAAAATACTCCAATAAGCCTTGTTATTTTTTTAACAATTAAGAGTTCTATAAAAACCGCGGTACGAAACAACGGTTTCGCTCCGCAGCAGTTACAGCAAGACAGTTCAGCGCAGTACACCTATTAAACGCTCAGATAATATTCTAACATCTCATGTCAATCCAGTCAATAACAAAAACGCCTGAAAAGTAATAATAAAAGCAAAAAAAATTATTCTGATTGCCTGTGAAAGAAGCCTTTTTTATAAAAAAAATACACAATAAAAGCCGCGGAAGCTCCCGCTGATAAAATCAAACCCGAAATTACATATACGGTTATATTGTTTTTATCGTTTTCCGAACCGGATTTAACCGGGCTTTGTGATGTGGTAACGGTATCTGCGGTGGTTTCGGGCGATGTTTGGGATGTCGTAACAGATGCTGATGTAGCGGCAGTGCTTGTATTTAACGTCTTTGACGAAGAAGCGGATGTAACGGGAATAACAGGAGCTATGTGTTCAAAGAAATCATTTTTTAAAACGTCCTTGCCAACCGTAGTGTAAAACAAACCGAACCTGCGGCTATCATACTGATCTCCTTTGTCCTGGACATAAAACCATTTATCGGCTTGAGAGCGATGGCATTTATATGCTTCTTTCGCCATTTGAAGACCAGTTTTCCCGCCAAAAGCTTTAAGCGGCACATTCCAATCCATTACAATCTGATTTTTTTCATAAAGGTGGAGATAGCATTTTTTAATATCCCAAACCCCATACTTATCCGCTAAGTCGCGGTACTTTGCCGGTTTTTTACTCAAGGGTATGGCCTTTTGAAGAGAATACGAACAAAGGCTGTGAGCCCCGTGTCCGTATTCGCCCCTGGGGTCGTGACCTACAACAACATCCGGTTTAAACCTGCGCAGCAGCATTACCGTATATTTTATCACCTGTTCTTCATTATAGATTTCCCTTGCCTGTTCCAGGCTGGTTGCAAAATAGTCATCAAAGTCCGAAATCATAGGGTAGTTGCGAACCCCGACCTTCCAGAGCCCGTCAAGCAGCTCGTGATTGCGAATATATTCATCTCTTGAATTGCCGTGGCGTATCAGATACGCAACCTGAACCTTTTTCTTATACTCACCCGCGTATACCGGAAGGGTTCCGCCGAACCAGAGAAACTCGTCGTCCGCATGGCATGAATACAGCAGCATATCGGCTTTTTCCAACATCGGATTCCATTGCTGAACCCAACCGGGAACCCTTCCCGACTCAAAGGCATAAATATCGGCTATGGCTCCGGAGCTTTTGCCGAGGGTTAATGCCAATTTACGTCCGGGATTTGTAATCTTAACATACTCATGCAAAAACCCGTTTGTCCCTCCGCTGACGGTGATTAATGCGTCGCTCTTATAGCTTTTTGTCCCAAGACCTTCAGAAAGGCTTATACTGTCGGCCTGCTTCTCGATATTTTCCGCGGCCGTTGTTGTTTCTGTGCTTTCGGTTGATTGGGTGGAAGTTGTGCCGGATGTCGCGGCTGTTGTGGTACCGGAAGGCTTTGTCGATTCGGATGTTCTGGTGGTTTTTGTTGTTTCGGTGGCAGAAGGCTGTGGCTTGTCCGGATATTGTAAAGTCCATGGAACCTGTTGACAATCCCAGATAATATATATAGCGCTGATATCCTTATCGCTTTTTATTTCAAGAATCGAACCGGCAGCTATACGCCTTACCGTTGAAAGCTTGCCGTCGGTCAATTCAGACATTTTGTTGGTCTTCGGTTTATGCTTATATGTAACGGTAATATTTAACGAATCCTTTTTTGCCGATGCCTCAAAACAAATACATATATTGAGTACCACCATTATGCAGAACATAGGAATAAATATCCGCCCGAACACCTTGATTATCAATATTAATACACCTGCCAAATGATGTGCTGATAAATAATTATACTAAATAATAGCATCATTTGTCAGGTGGGGCAAGATATATTAATAATTTGTAATAAATAACTTTATTTTGATTCGGCGTTGCCGACAAACAACCGGATGCGGTCGAATGTTTCGGGGCTGATGATATGCTCGATACGGCAGGCGTCTATGGCGGCGATATCAGAGGGCACATCAAGGGCGAGAATCAAAAACCTTGTGATGATTCTGTGCCTTTCATATACCTCGGCGGCACGCTGTTCGCCCGCGGGGGTAAGCAGAATATTCCCGCTCGGCTCAATAATGACCAACCCCGCATTTTTCAGTATACCGAGCGCCCTGCTGACGCTGGGCTTGCTGAAGTTGAGCTCGTTCGCAACATCTACCGCACGCACATAACCGCTCTTTTCCCGCAGCAAAAGTATGGTTTCGAGATAGTTTTCTCCGGATTCATGGATATTCAATAGCGCCCGCCCCCGTTCTCGGTATACTTTTTACATGATAATATTACCATATAATTCGCTGAAGCACAAGTTTTGAGGGGTTCCCTGCTTGCCGTACATAAAAAATAAATATTGCAATATTGACAATCCAGCTTGGCTGCCGTATGCTGTTATTCAGTCCCAACCTTGAACGGGAATAATAAATCCCCGGCGGTTGGGTATTTGAAGGAGAGATAAACTTGAGCGCATTTCAGAAAAACATGACGGAAGGCAGCGTTACAAAGCATCTTATACGCTTTTCGCTGCCGTTTTTGGCGGCCAACCTGCTTCAGGCTTTTTATAATATGGCCGACATGCTGATTGTCGGCTGGTACGGCGGTCCGGTCGGGGCGGCCGCGGTGGGCTCGGGCGGAACGGTGACTATTCTGCTTATTAATATGATTAGCGGGCTTGCCGTCGGCGGCACCGTGATGATAGCCCAGTATATAGGGGCGAAAAGAGAGGACGACGTGGCAAAAACGGTGGGCACAATGTTCACCCTGTATGCCGTCGCCGCAGTATTCTTTACGGCGGTCATGCTTATTTCCGGAAGAAGCATACTTAAGCTTTTGAACACCCCTTCGGAATCGTTTGACGAAACCCTCGGCTATCTCAACATATGCATGGGCGGGACGGTATTTGTCTTCGGATACAACGCGGTCAGCGCGGTGCTCCGCGGCATGGGGGATTCCCGCCATCCTCTGATTTTCGTGCTGATTTCCACCGTCGCCAATATCATCCTCGACATAATCTTTGTCGGCCCTTTGGATATGGGGGCTGCCGGCGCGGCATGGGCGACCATTATCGCGCAGGCCTTAAGCTTTGTTCTCGCCGTTGCTTTCCTGCGCCGCAACAATTTTATATTTGATTTCCGCCCGCGCAGTTTCCGGATTGATAAGAATATTGCGCTGCAGCTTTTAAAAATCGGTCTGCCCACCTCGATTCAGGGGACCTTGGTGAGCTTTTCGTTCATGTGGCTGACCAGACTCGCGAACGACATCGCCGGGATTGTCGGCCAGACCTCGATAAGTATCGCCGGCAAGGTAAACAGCGTCGCCATACTGCCCGCCTTTGCAATGCAGGCGTCGGTTTCTTCGATGGCGGGACAGAATCTTGGCGCGGGCAAGCCGGAACGTGCAAAAAAGACCATGTTTGTCGGCATGGGACTTGCCTTCGCCTTTTCCTCGGTTGTGTTTATACTGGTAAACGCCCTTTCCGAGCAGGTTGTAACCTTGTTCATCGGCTCGGGCAACACCGAGCTTCCCGCCGAGGTGGTTGCCCGGTGTATTTCGGAAGGCAGCAGATATATTCGATGCATCAGCTACGACTACCTGATTGCAAGCCTGCATTTCTGCATTAACGGACTGGCAATAAGCGCGGGGCAGACCATGTTCTCCCTTCTCAACGCCTCGGCGAGCTCCCTTTTGCTCCGTGTGCCGGCGGCATGGATACTCGGTATCCGGCTTGGCTGGGGGCTTCCGGGCGTCGGCTTTGCCGCCCCGATTGCGGGTCTGGGTTCTCTTACAATCGGCATTATATACCTGATTTCCGGCAGATGGCGGGTCAGTAGCATCAAGGATATACGCGCTGTTACGAATTAGCCGCTGTATATGCGGTTTTTCCCGGTAAAATCTTGCATTTTCACCCGCACAGGCATATAATGAAAGTCAAAGCGATTAGTTTAGGAAGTGTTTGCGATGAAAATAACCGTCCAGCTGACCCAGTCCCCGAAGAGCAAGCCTCAGGATTCCTCAAAGCTCGGCTTTGGCAATTACTATACCGACCACATGTTCATAATGAATTATGACGAGGGGCAGGGCTGGCACAGCCCCCGCATCGTTCCCTACGGGCCGTTGTCGCTCGACCCCGCCGCAATGTGTCTGCATTACGGGCAGGAGGTTTTTGAGGGGCTGAAGGCGTATCGCGCCCCCGACGGCGGGATTGTCCTGTTCCGCCCCGATAAAAACATGGCGCGGCTGAATTTGTCCAATGAAAGGCTTTGCATTCCGCAGATTGACGAAGAGCTTGCGGTGGAGGCCGTCAAAAAACTGGTTTCGGTTGATAAGGACTGGATTCCCGAGGGCGAGGGCACTTCTTTGTATATCCGCCCGTTTATCATTGCGGTCGCTCCCCATGTCGGGGTTCATCCCGCCGAGCATCTTCTTTTCATAATCATCCTCTCTCCCGTCGGGGCGTATTACCCCGAGGGCCTGAATCCGGTAAAAATATATGTCGAGCGCCGGTATGTGCGCGCGGTAAAGGGCGGCATGGGTTATGTTAAAACCGGAGGCAACTATGCCGCATCCCTCAAGGCGCAGGACGACGCGAGCCGGCAGGGCTACACCCAGGTTCTCTGGCTGGACGGTGTCGAACGCAAATATATCGAAGAAGTGGGCACAATGAATGTGTTCTTTAAGATAGCCGGAGAGATAATCACTCCGGCGCTTCAGGGAAGCATCCTCGGAGGCATTACGCGTATGTCATGCATTGAGCTGCTGCGCTCATGGGGCTATACCGTCAACGAGCGTCCGCTTGCGCTTGCCGAGGTGGAGGAAGCCGCAAGAAACGGCAGACTGGAAGAGGCCTTCGGAACGGGTACCGCCGCGGTGGTCTCCCCGATAGGCGAGCTCAAGATAGACGAGGAGCATATTGTTATAAACAACAACCAAATCGGCGAGGTTGCGCAGCGTCTTTACGATACCCTTACCGGGATCCAGAACTGCCGCATCCCCGACCCCTTCGGCTGGGTTGTGCGGATATAATCTGTTGAAATCCGGGCTTTTGATATAAATGGAACATGTCCACCGCTCTCTCATATAATGTGTTGGGTGCACCTAATACTTTTGTAGGAGAGAGCATATTGAGCAACGAGATTTTTGACGACAATTTTGTAGAGCACATTTCCCGCTATATCGGCGAAACCGTTACAATCTTCACCACAAGCGGAGGTCAGTCGGGCTCAGGCTTTACCGGCGTTATTCTCAGCGTTAATCGCTGCTTTGTCAGGCTAATCACCCGCATCGGACCCGCCCCGGGCTGTGCGCTCGGAAATGCCTGCGGCAGATCAGGCGGTTACGGCGGCGACAACTATGATTCATACGGCAGAGGTTACGGCAATCTGGGCTCGGTGACGGATATTCCGATTGACCGCATTGCCTCCTTTGTCCATAACGCCGTGTAAAGCTCATAAATTGATTGACCCGCCTTAAACTCCCGTTCAAAACGGGAGTTTTCCTTGTGCTTACGAGGTGTGAATATGCGTGAACTATGCTATATAGTAGGTCCTGAATACCACAATGCGACGGTGCAGACCTTTTTGCGGCGGGGCTGCGGGGTTTCGGCGCGTCTGCTGGCGCGGCTTAAAAGGGTGGAGAACGGTATTACCGCAGACGGGGTACATGTCAGGAGTGTGGACAGGGTTTTTGCGGGACAGCGGATAATGCTCCGGCTGCCACGGGATAAGCTGCGGATTGACGGGACGGAGCTGCCGCTCAGTATCGTATACGAGGACGCGGACGTGCTGGTTGTGGACAAGCCCGCCGGGATTGCGGTCCACCCCTCCGCAGGGCGCGGGGAGCCCACGCTGGCCGATGCCGTCGTATACCATTATAAAAAACAGGGCGACGCCATCAGCTTCCGCCCGATTAACAGGCTTGACAGGAATACAAGCGGGCTTTTGCTTGCCGCAAAGAATCCGCACGCCGCAAACCTGTTGAACGGCAGGACAAAAAAGGAATATATTGCCGTGGTTCTGGGCAGGCTTGAGGGCGAAGGGGTTATCGAACAGCCCATAAGGATTAAGGACGGATACGGAATAACGCGCGAGGTGGGTCAAGGCGGGAAATACTGTCTGACGCGGTGGCGCTCATTGGCTTTTGACGACCGGCTTTCCCTCGTCCGGCTTGCCATAGAAACGGGGAGAACCCATCAGATAAGGGTACACATGGCGTGGCTGGGGCATCCGCTTGCGGGCGACACCATGTACGGAGACGATCAGACTTTTATGACGCGGCATGCCCTCCATTGCTGCAGGCTGGAATTTATACATCCGTCAGGCCGCCATACGGTCACCCTGACCTCCCCGCCGCCCGAGGATATGAACCGGCTCATCACCGAACGCGGATGGAAATTATAAATTAATTCTTAATATTTTATAAATTCTAAAAAATGGGCCGGTTTTCCTGTATAATAGAAGAATGGGAAATGGGGTTATCTGCTGTAAACGGCCTGCTCGGCGGCCGATAACGGCAAATAAACCAATATAAAGGAGTATTTCGGAATGCCTGCGCTTATCAGTCATTACCAGTTTGCCCTGCGCGTTTTTTCAAAACTTAAAAAGGCCGGATATGAAGATTTCGACCGCGAGATGGCCCTTATCGGGGCACAGGGACCTGACATATTCTTTTTTCACAGGGTTTTGCCATGGAATCAGGGCGAGAGTCATGCCATGGTGGGGAGCAAGCTGCATCATATCAGCCCCGCCCGCTTGTTTGAAGGCTTTCGGGGCGTATTGATAACCGAAAAGCAGCAGTATGACGCCATGCTGGGCTATATTGTGGGGTTTCTATGCCATTATGCCCTTGACCGCGTCGTGCATCCTTATGTATATTGGGCGCAGGACAGGCTGACGTCCGACGACCCCGGTTACGGCGCCAAGCCGATTCAGTATCATTTCAGAATTGAAAGCGCGCTCGACACCATGATTCTGCGGAGAGAGACCGGAATGCTGATTAAAGATTTTCGCCTTACCTCTGTCCTTCCGCAAAACCGCGACGGGCGCTACCAAACGGTCGGCAGGCTTTACAATGCCCTGCTGTTCAGGCTGTTCGGGCTGAATATTCCGGCGGAGCTTCTTGCCCATGCTCCCGGGGATATGCGTCAGGCGCTATTCTTTATGAACGACCGCGCCATGCTCCGGCAGAAGCTGGTGTTCAGACCGATTGAAAAACTGGCCGGGCGGGGACATATCTTCACCTCGCTGCTTCGTCCGATGAATACCGACGACTGGGATTACGCAAACCTTGCACATAACAAATGGTACAACCCCTTCGACAAACTGCAAACCAGCACGGACAGCTTCTTTGATCTGTTCGACTTTGCGGTATCCGAAGCCACCGACATGATCTCGGAGTTTATAGCCTCGGTTTCAAGCGGAAAGTCGATGCAGGAGATCACGCAGGATCGCGGATTTGCAAGCGATTTACCCGGTGTATATGATTATGTATATGACGAAAGACAGCCATAACGGTTATAAAAGGTGTCTATTATTAATAATGTATATTATATATAGTATACATTAGAATAAAAGGGCTTTCACTTTTTCTTTAAACCGCGATACGGAACAGGAAAGGAAAATCGGCATGAACAAAATCGAAAGCTTTAAGGTGGACCACACACGCCTGATGCCCGGGATGTATATCTCCAGAACGGACGGCGACATAATTACCTACGACATCCGTTTTGTCCGCCCGAACACGCCGCCGTTTCTTGAAAACGCGGTCATCCACACCATCGAGCATTTATTCGCAACCTATGTGCGGAACAGCCCTTTTGGCGGCGGGATTATCTATTTCGGCCCGATGGGGTGCAGAACCGGGTTTTATTTCATCACCCGCGGCATATCGCACGAGGATGCCATCGAGCTCACCAGAAACGCCCTGGCTTTTATCGCCGACTACCGGGGAGATATTCCGGGAAGCGCCGAACCGGAATGCGGAAATTATAAAGAGCATAATCTTGAAGCCGCCCGCATATGCGCGGCGTCCCAGCTTGCCGTTCTTAAGGAATGGCAGCCCTCGTTGCTTGAGTATAAGTAAATAATCTTGTGCATTATCACAAAAATATAGGACGATTGTTTGTTATATTTAACATTTAGTTATAAACTTTCTATCGCGGGGTTGCAATTTTGTAACTTTTGAGTATAATAGAACACAGGTTGTTACAAGATTGTAACTATTTCGGCTCGGCGCTTGACCGGAAATCCGTTACGACGGTGCTCCGTTTGACCCGGGCTCGATGATTAGGAAGTGGTAATATGACTCGAAACGACAGTTCTGCGACGGATAAACATCTCAAATCCAAGGCCGTTTTGCAGAATGTTGTTCGGCGTTATATTGTGATTGCATATCATGCTGCATATAACCTGTGCTATATAATAGGAGCGCAGACCATCCGTCTTGCCCGCCGCACGGGCAAAAGGGTTGTCGGCGGACTTGTCCCTGTCGGAAGATTTCTGCTCAGGGCGGTTGATTATATTCTTATCAGGCATATCCGCTCTCTGGCCGGCAGGATTGCCGCCGAGGCCGTCCGGTTTGCAAGGGGATTCCCCATCGCCGGCTCGCGCGTCAGAGAGTCGTTTTCACAAAGCGTATTCTGCGGTATAAAAACCGTTTTTGCCATTCCTTATCTTGCGGCTCGCCGCCATTCCCGCACCCTTGCTACCATGGTCAACTTGGCGGCTCCCGCGGCTGCGGTTTTTGCCCTTGTCCTCACCGTTCAGTACTGGAGCGGCATGACCTTTGCGCTGGCGGTCGAATATGACGGCCGCACGCTCGGCTATATTTCTGACGAAGCCGTTTATGACCACGCCGTCAATATGGTAACCGACCGCGTTATCAATACCGACAATTCCTTTGAGGTCAAGCGCATACCCAAGCTGACAATCGCGGTTGTCTCAAAATCCGAAATTATGGATGAGAGCACCGTATGCGATAAGATTCTCGAATCCTCGGGCGATTCGATTGCGGAGGCCTCCGGACTGTATATAGACGGCATGTTTGAAGGCGCCATCCAGTCGAGAAGCGAGCTTGACAGCCTTCTTGATTCAATCCTTAACATCTACCGCAACGGCAGCAGCAACGAACGCGCCGAGTTTGTCCAGGATGTAGAGGTTGTGGACGGGCTGTATCCCATATCCTCCATCACCTCGACTGAGAATATGTACGCACATCTTACAAGCCAGAGTATGGTGGATAAATACTACACCATAGTAAAGGGAGATTCCCCCCTTCTGATTGCCGCAAAGACGGATATGTCCCTCGCTGAACTGCGGGCGCTCAATCCCGGCTTTGACAATAATATCTTCCCGGATGTCAGGGTCATGATACAAAAGGCGCAGCCCTATCTGCGGGTTAAGATTGTACGCACGGTCTCTTATGAAGAAGCCATTAAATTTACTACAAAGACCGTACAAGACCAAAAGCAGTATGTCGGCTATTCAGCCGTCCGTGTAAGCGGGGTTGACGGACAGCAGAAGGTAACGGCGGAGATTACGCTGATTGACGGAATCGAGAATTCGCGCAAGATTCTCAAAACAAAGGTGCTCAAAAAGCCTGTGGAAAAGGTTGTCGTTGTCGGAGCCAAGAAGGTAAACAACAGCATTTCCGCCTCGGGCGACGGCATCTCCACCGGAAAGTTCATCTGGCCTTTGCCGTCTTGCAGAACCATCTCCTCACCCTTCGGATACCGCTGGAACGGATTCCATCCCGCGATTGATATTTCGGGGAACGGCGTTTACGGCAAGCCGGTCGTGGCTGCCGACGGCGGACGGGTCGTCGAGACCAACTACGGCTGGGGCGGCGGTTTCGGGAATTATATCATTGTCGACCACGGCGGCGGATACCGCACCCTTTATGCCCACCTCAGTGCAATTAACGTCAAGCTCGGTCAGGCTGTCAGCAAGGGCCAGACCATCGGGCGGGTAGGAAGCTCCGGAAACAGCACCGGACCTCATCTTCATTTTGAAATCCGCATAAACGGCCGTTCGGTCAATCCTGAGCCATATGTAAGATAATCCTTATAAGAATAATTTTAAGGGCTGATACACAATTTCGTGCATCAGCCCTTTTTAACCCCTATAAAGGCATATTACCGCAAGCATCTTAAGACATACTGAAAATTCTTTCTACTGCACCGCTTGGCCTGCCACTTTTGAAAGAGTTTTACTCATCCTATTTGCATCGATAGAATATGGAAAATTATTATCGTCACAATCGGCGGATTCCAAAGGCGGCAGCCTTTGGTCGTTTGCGGAGGGGTCCGGGGAGGGAATCGAAACCCTCCCCGGCGGTCTTTTCCCCCTTTCTGCCGCCCAGAAAGGGGGTGCCTCGCGGCATGAGCGAAAAGAAATCTTGAAGTTAAAGCTACTTCATGGCCAATTCGTGTCAAAACATTCTAAAGCCTACAAGTCAGAACCCCGGCTTAGCCGGGGTTCTTGACTTGAGCGGGGAACCGCTTATAAGCTGAACATACAGTCTAAAAACGTTTTAGATTTTCGGCAGGGCGTCAAACCCTCTTTGCAGATCCTCGTCGGTCGGGATATAATCGGTCATGGTTCCCTCCAGATATGAGGTATAGGCGTTCATATCGAAATAACCGGTGCCTGTCAGACCGAACAGGATGGTCTTGGCCTCGCCCGATTCGCGGCATTTGACCGCCTCGTCGATAGCGGCGCGGATTGCATGTGCCGATTCGGGGGCGGGCAGGATGGTTTCATGCTTGGCAAAGAGGGTGGCGGCTTCAAACACCTTTGTCTGCTCCACAGCCACGGCCTTCATATATCCGTCGTGATACAGCTTGGAAAGAATCGGACTCATGCCGTGATAGCGGAGCCCTCCGGCATGGTTGGCGGACGGAATAAAATCGCTGCCCAGGGTATACATACGCGCAAGCGGGGTCACATGTCCGGTGTCGCAGAAATCATAGGCATAGCGTCCCCGGGTAAACGAGGGGCAGGACGCCGGTTCGACGGCGATAAATTCGGTTCCCTTGCGGGTGCCGTCCAGCGTATCCTTGAGGAAGGCCGCCATAAGCCCCCCGAGATTCGAGCCTCCGCCTGCGCAGCCGATGATGATATCGGGATATTCGCCCACCTTTTCGAGGGCCGCCTTTGCTTCAAGACCTATGATCGACTGGTGCAGCAGCACCTGATTCAGCACCGAGCCGAGAACATAGCGGCAGTTCGGGGTTTTCAGCGCGGTTTCTATCGCCTCGGAGATGGCGCAGCCGAGAGAACCGCCCGTGCCCGGATGGGCTTTCAGGATGGCGCGCCCCACCTCGGTGGTTTCGGACGGACTTGGAATAATATTGGCGCCGAAGGTGTGTATAACCGCCTTGCGGAAGGGCTTTTGCTCAAAGCTCACCTTGACCATATAAACCGTTAGGTCGAGCCCGAAATGCGCGCACGCCATAGCAAGGGCGGTGCCCCATTGACCCGCTCCGGTTTCGGTCGTCAGGCAGGTAAGCCCCTGATTTTTGGCGTAATAAACCTGGGCGGCGGCCGAATTCAGCTTGTGAGAGCCAGAAGTGTTGTTGCCCTCGAATTTGTAATATATCCTGGCGGGGGTGTCGAGCGCCCTTTCGAGGTTATAGGCGCGGATAACCGGAGACGGACGGAATATTTTATAAAATTCCTGCAGCTCTTCCGGAATATCGATATACCGGTCGGTTGTGTTCATCTCCTGGGCGCACAGCTCTTCACAGAAAATCGGCAGCATATCCTCGGGACCCACAGGCTGGTGGGTTGCCGGATGGAGATACGGGTCGGGCTGTTCCTTCATGTCGGCGCGGATATTATACCATTGTTTTGGCATCTCATTTTCGGAAAGATAGATGCGATACGGTTCTTTTTTCATTGTGGTTGCTCCTTTCACCATTTTATATATTGAAATCGCAGGGATTAAAAAAACTCCTGCCCCATATCTGGGACAAGAGCTGATCTCCTGCGGTACCACCCGACTTCGTCCGTATATTACACGGACGCGCTTTCTCCGCGCACAATCATGCGCGCTCCCTTTATAACGGGCGGAGCTCCCGTCGCACCTAGCGCATAAGCGTTCGGCTTGCCCTCATAAGTCCATTCGGCACAATCGCCGTTGCCGCAATCCCACCGTCTGCGGCTCTCTTTAAACGCCTGAAGTTGTGCTTACTACTCTTAATCATCGGTTTTACAATCTATTTTCCATAGTTATACTATAAAAAGGTCTTTTTGTCAACACTATTTTTTTAAAGTACAAATACCTTAATAATCGGTTGATATCAGAAAACATTGAAATTTAGCCAATTTTAGTGTAAAACATATAGAATATATCATATTACTTGTTGTTTGGATTTGAGAAATTTTGCTCCTTTACATATTATACTGATTCCTCATTAAAACATTACCAATAAATCCGCACAAAAACCCATATATCAAAGCTTTTCGCTTGATTTATTGGAAGTTTTATAATCGGAATTAGTATTAGAATAAAGGGGTTTTACTTATTAAATTCTAAATTGGGTTCCGTAATATCAAGATATTTATCGACAATTGCAGGAACAAAAACATGACTGACGGACTTGTATTCCGTTTTATTATCGCATTCCATAACATTTGATAAGTCCCACCCGGAATCTGTTATTGTAAACTTGTAAAATGGCTGGATATAGACTTGATATTCATCCGTTAAATATTCCAGTTCAACCGAAAGAATATCCGCTGTTTTTGCTACATCATTTTCACTCCCATAGCAGAAAAAATCACCGTTTCTTAGTTTTTCTTTTGCCTTATTTAACGAAATAATCGGATAAATGACTCCCGGTTGGGTCGGCTGCGTCATAACCCTTGACCAACCAGCATCAAAGCCCTCTATATTTTCATCAAGGTCATACAGCGCATAATATACCCTGTGAAATGTGTAATCGAGTAATTGGTCCACGATACTGAGCTTTGTATCTTTACGGAAGCAAATATTCCATGTATTATGGCTTTCTCCGTAAATGTCATAGTCACGCGTTTCTTCATATGCTGGTTTATCAAAATAAATAAAGGAATCAATCTTGCTTATATCATAATTATAGTCAGACCAAAGACCTTTTTCATTTTTAAACACCGGAAGTTCCTTAATTGTGTTGACATTATTTCGGGTAGGATTGGCGGTGGCCAATTCCGAAAAATCCTTTACAAAAAAATGGCCGAAATTCTGAGTGCCACCGCCCATACCGCCCGATGTAAAGGTACATGGGATTGTGATTAAATCCTTGCTTTGATAATACTTGATGCTTCCCGCAGGGGTATTCGACCGAAATACATTTTGCAATGTAAACAATGCCCCTGTTATTGTCAGACAGACTGCTGCTGCCACGGAAGCCCATTTTACCCATCTAAACCTGCTTTTTATTTGAACAGAATCATCGGCTGCCTCGTTTATGATTTCATCATCAATCAAACCAATCTCATTCAAAAGATTATCAGTTGTCATAAATCAATACCTTCTTTCTCAAAATATGCTCTTAGCTTATTTCTTGTCCGAAAAAGCATGGATTTTGTCTTACTTTCGCTCATATGGTATCTAATTGAAATGTCCGCGATGGAATCACCGTACCAGTAACGGCGTACAAAAGCAATCCTACTCAGTGTATCAAGTGAACCAAGAAAGTAATTGATGGACTGTGCCGCTATTCCCGCTTGATATTCATCTTCTACACTGCTTAGTGAAGGTATGCATTCTTCAAGTTCAGAGAGCAATAGTTCTACTTTATTTCCGCCGCGTTTGGCAGCGTTGGATCGCTTATATTTATTTAAAGCCAGGTTCCGTGTGATTTTTCCTAAAAATGCGGAAAGCACGTTTGGCCTTTGAGGCGGAATGGAATTCCAGACATGATAATATGTATCATTAACGCATTCTTCTGCATCTGCGCTGTTTGATAAAATATTCATTGCAATACGTTTGCAGTATCCACCGTATTTCGTAGCAGTCTCCTTAATTGCCTCTTCTGAACGTTCGAAAAACAAATCAACAATTCCGCTGTCATCCAAAAACATCAGCCCTCCTCTTCATCTATAAAGACAACAAAAAATGAATGATGTTGCATAAACTGAAAAAATATTTATTGTATAAGCTTTGTGTACTTACTATTTTAAAATTATTTTACCATTTTGAACTGATTTTTTGTCATTCAAAATAATCTGCGAACAGATAGTCAACAATGGTGTTAAAGCTTTTCAGAATCTTGAGACAGGCTATAATTCTGACCAACAGTTAACGAAGGTATTTGTTTTAAAATAATCGGTATCAAGTCATTGTAGTTTTAAAAAACAGGCATTGTAAGGCCAAATCCAATATTCCCCCGCCTCTCAATGTCCATGCCCGTTCCCGTCATGTATTACAAATAAAAATAAAAAAATCCACAATTCCCCAAAAACATCTTGACATACCTGTAAAAACATGGTTTAACATAGACGAGGTGGGGAGTTTTCTGAAAAAATTCTCTCCCTTTAAAAAATAAAAAAGTGTCATAGCAGGCCGATGTGGTAGCAACACATCGACCCTGCGAAAGGTGATTAGGGCACCCTTCACAACCGTTGTTTCGGCGCTATGACGGTTATGATAAAAACATAATCGTGGTAGCAAAACAATGGTTGGTTTGCAAAAATTATGAGAACTTTCCAGGTTCAATTTTTGCCGCTTAGCGGTGAAAATTGAATGGTATCCAAAGGATACCCCGCAGCAAGCTGCGGGGAAGGCAGTCGGTCTATACGCTTTTGACCTACGGATTTAAAGCGATTTCGTATTATTTTGCGATGAGAGGTCTGTTTGAC
>JAAYKB010000153.1 GCA_012522615.1 Clostridiales bacterium | reverse complement strand
TTTTTCATATAAATTTTCCTCCCCCTAAAATCTTATTTTAACTTGACTTCGGAGCCATCGTCCGCTGAAACTACCAAAAGCTTATCCAAGATATTTTTGACAGAAATGTTTTCAAGAGCGACCTTCGCTCCTCCGGACAGCGAAATAACATGTCTCGCACTGTCGGCTATAATGTTTTTTACCGTTATATTCCCTCCTTTTACTTCTTGAAAATTTAAAATAACACCATGGTTTTCTTTGCTGTTGTAAAAAATCGTATCAAATACGGCGTTTTCAACCGCCGCCTTGATAATTGAAACTCCGGTTTCGCCGCTACCCATGACATGAATATTTTTGCAGAATAAGTTTTTAACCGTTGTTGCAATATTGATGGCACTGGCTGCATGGGAGTAAATGTTTTTCACGGTTATGTCATGGGTATCCCCAAGTTTGGCAAAGGATTCCGGGGGAGCATAATGATTATGACCTATTTTCACTGCTGAGATAGGCTTTATATCCGCAGGCTCTACGCGGCCTATGACCGTATCAATATTAATATTATAAATTTTGTTTCCCTGATGATTTAGCAGCCTTATAATATTGTGCCTGTGGGGGGATGCGATTACATTTTTAATCGAAACATTATATATGTCGGTATCCTTCCCTAAAACCAGCTCTTTAGATTCAAAGTGGTCATGCAAGAGAGCAGTCAGTGCTATCGTGTCGTCGCCTGTTACACCCGTTATATTTTCAATTATTATGTTATTACATCCAACCCGCAAATCAATGCCGTCCCGGTTCCCCACACTCTCGTCGCAGTAAAAATCAATGTTTGATATCCTTCCGAATCTGCAAAACATAAGTGCAATTGCCCAATGGCGTTGGTTTGTTACTTTTATGTTTTGAATTGAGAAGTCTCGCACATTATGAAAATATATAATGAAATTCTGCGAGATATGAGGCATACCGTTTGTCAACGAGGTTTTCTCGGTAAGCCCGTTATGGTTACCACCATCGAGAACCGCATTCCCTATTCCCTTTATTACAATGTCCCGCTGTTCTCCGCGAAGCTCCTTACCCTCCGAAGCATAGGCCGCGGCGTTACGAAACATCTGGCAAAAAACATTGTCGGCAAGTCTGAGTACGCAATTATTTAAAACCACTGTTATGCCTGACGGCAAGAGAATGGTTTCATCAATTATCCAAATCTGATCATTGCGCCGTTTGTTAGGCCTTGGTATAACCACCTGATTTAGGCCCAGTTTTACAGCTTGGTCGATCGCTTTTTGGATACATTTACTATCCGTTTCCTCATTATAATTATTCGGATCGGTATAATATTCAATCACTGTAAACACCCCAAAAACCCTTTATCCTAGTAAAGATACCGTGTTTATTGTTTTACAGTAACCTCTATTACTGTATCAACCGGGTCAGGTAAGGGGTAGGTGAAAAACTGTTCGGGTCCATAATGGACAAAAACATAGTCGGGATAATTTTTTGTCACCCAGCCTTCGGCTATAGGTATTTCGGCACCTGTAGCCAGAAGCCGGATTTTTTCAATCTGTTCTTTCCTGAATCCATAAATGGGAATCGGGCCGATTAACTCTTCCGTAATATGAAAATAATACTTGTTACCCTTGCGGGTTATCCTGCCGTACTCAGGCTTTTCAAGGTCGGCATGGGTGCATCCGTAAATGCTGTCTGAGTTTTTCTCCATCCAGCTGCCTATTTCACAAAGTATTCCGGCGGATTCCTCCGGAATAACGCCATTGGCATCTGGTCCCACATTTAACAGCAGGTTTCCCCCTTTGCTCACACATTCAACCAGCTTGCGGATAATAACCTTGCTTGACTTGAAATCTTTGTCATATCTGTGGTATCCCCAGTGGTTGTTCATGGTGATACAGGATTCCCACGCCAGAGGCTCGCCCCTTTCATTCAATATGCCTTTTGGAGGAATTATTTGCTCGGGAGATACAAAATCGCCCGAATATGCGGTCGGGTTGTCTGTGGCTATGCTGCCGAATCCTTCTCCGCTTACCTCTAATCGGTTATCAATAATTACATCCGGCTGGTGTGAACGCACCATATTAATGAGCTTTGTGCTTCGCCACTTCTCGCCCCGCATATCATCATACGAATAATCAAACCAAAGAACATCAATCTTTCCGTAGTTTGTACACAGTTCTTCTACCTGACTATGCATATAGTCGAGATAGTTATCGAAATTATGTACCGCATCCTTGTACTCGGGATTGCCTCTCATGGGATGTACGGAATCCGAATAGTGGGGATAATCGGGATGATACCAGTCCAAAAGCGAATAATAAAGCCCGACCTTGATCCCTTCATCCCTGAATGCCTTCAGATATTCTGCGACAATGTCGCGGCCGAAGGGGGTGTTTGTAGCTTTGAAATCGGTATAGCGGCTGTCAAACAGGCAGAAGCCGTCGTGATGCTTGGCGGTAAGCACCGCATATTTCATTCCCGCCTTTTTTGCCAGGGCAGCCCACTTCCGGGCATCAAAGCTTTTTGGATTAAACTCCTCGAAATACTTATAATATTCCTCGGAAGTTATTCTCTCGGCATTTCGGACCCATTCCCCGCGCGCCGGTATTGCATACAGACCCCAGTGTATAAACATGCCGAATCTGTCGTGCAGGAACCACTTCATTCTGTTTTGATAGCTTGGTTTATCCAATTACGGATTCACTCCTGTCCATGTCTTCCACCGCTCTGTTTTACTGATTTTCTGCTGCTTTTCAATATCCGATACGAATTGCCTTGCCGACGCCGGAGGTGAAAGGAGCCTGAAATCTCTGACTTTATTGCTGTCATCCCCGTCATACAAATCAAACCAAAGCGCTCCTTTGATATTCGGGAATTTATGGCAGGTTTCAAACATCTCTTTTATCCACTGCGGTTTATCTACCTCTTCAAACGGACCTGCACAACCGAATTCGCCGATAACCCATGGCCAGTTAGAGAAAAATTCCTCGGTCTTCCTCTGAACAATGGAATATAAGTACTCAAAAGAGAATTTCGAAAACGGAACCGTAGTTCCCATATTGTATATGGTTAAACCGGCAATCTGAATATATTCTTTCGGCGGAAGGTAATTGACAAAATAGTTCCATCTTTGCTGAGGATAATCATCGTCACTCTGCGGGTTGCTCATGAATATCGCGTTATCCACCTTTTCATCCAGTATTATGTTATAGAATCTTATCCAAGCATCGCGGTATATTTCGGGGTCGCACATCGTGAGCATACCGCAGGCTTGTGTCCAGTCGGAGTTATACTCGTTTTCCATTCTGACAATAACGGGATGTCTGATTGATTTAATCTGGCGGGCAAGCTGATGCATATCCTCGTCAAATTTGCCTCTTATCAAGTCGAATATCGGCTGAACGCCGCTGAGTCTTTCCCATCTGACCGTTAAGACAAGAACCCTGTCCTGCTCATAGACTTTCTTTGTAAACGGGATGTTTAAGAACAGCCTGTCCGCAGGAATATAATGAAGCACCAGCTCCATGTGTGCATCCGCATGGCCTTCATAATGTTCATTCCATTCAAGTCCGATAGCTTCGTTTGCCGTGTGGAAGATACCCCATTTAATAATGTCGCTGCCGCACAGATTTTTATAAAAGGCTTTTGTCTCGTCATTCCAGTAGCTTGGGATAACGGGGTATTTATACAGCTCTTCACAATCGGCTGTACCGTAGGCAGGTATCAAGGCAAAGGAGCTGTAAATCATCTTCTCTATTGAAGATGGGTCATAGCTCTGCTTGTATTTAAGTAAAAACCGATAAATAATATTGCTGTCAATATCGTGTAAAAAGATATAAGAATAACGGGATTTCATGTCTTGGGGCATGTCGGAAATACTGCCCCGGAATACATCCAAGGTAAGACCATTGTCAAGCTTTTGATTGCGAATGACCTCAAAGAATTCTATCCCGTGTAGTTTCTGGATATCAGGGTTGCCTATAAATCTTGTCAGCGTCTTATCGTAATTTTCATCCATATCCATGGACAGCTTACGTTCTTTCGACGCTACGACAGCGATGTCATCGCCTATGTATTTGCAGATATATTTTGCCATGCTGAAATCGGGCTTCAACTCCACAGGAAGATCAACCCTATAGCCGTCCGGATAATTATAAATTCTTTGAATATCACCGAGCTTATAGATTCTTTTTACATCCGTACTCTTATAAACCTCGGTTTTTTCTGAGATTTTTCCTCCATAGTAATGTACTACTTCATCGGCATTTTCTTCTTTGGGAATTCCCGACTCTACTGTCGGTTTTTCATACCTTACTGCGGCCAGTTTATTGACTGTTGTACTCTCATATTCGGGATTTTCAAATTCATTTTTATTATAAACCTTCTCGGGAGATTCTATTGACAGCTTATTGATAATATTAGTTCCGCTTCCAAAGCAGCTTATCTTAACATCATACAGTTTTGCATAACGTCCGTAATCGTGAACATAGGTATCCTTATCAACAGACTGGCAATAATAAAGCAGTTTTTCGAGATGGATCGCCCCTTTATATTTTCCCGGCAAGCCCGGCTCAACATCATTTTTTATTGACATGCCGTTTAAAATACCGTCCGCGTTGATATGTTTGATAATCTCCTGCAGATGTATTCCCTTGCCGTCAACAAAATAAAGCGAGATGTCCCATTTTGATTCCATCCGGAAATCATAGTATAAATAGGCGTCATTTATTCTGACAGTCTCGGACGGACACTCCAGCGAAGCCTCATTCTCAACCGTCATATTTACTGCCAACGGGATTGTTTTGTCTTTGTCGCATTTTAAATCTTCAAGCAGGATTTCCGATGCTATATAGTTAGACCGAGGCCGGACAATTCCCTTGGGGATTGCGGAATCGGAATGGTCTTTGGCTCTATTGCCCAAGGATAAATGTCTGACTTCAATAACATCATCAGCATCGGGCGATGAGAAAAATATATATAGTTCAGCAAACCGTATAACGGTATCTTCAAAGGAAGATCCGTCACTACGAAGGATTTTCTTGTTTTTGATTACTTCATTGAGATCCAAAAAGCCGCGATAATGCCCCGGAGCGCCGGGTTCATTTCCGGTTGATTTGCAAATATCTTCAGTAAGATTTACCGTTATTTCGCTTTTATAATAATCGCTTTGACCAATCTTTATATTTAAACTCCATTTTACGTTTTTTACGGTAAAGTCAAAATTAAAATAAAAATCTCTTGCAAGGGCTATGTAGTAATCGCCGATAATCGTGTATCGCAAAAGCGTATCGTCTCTGGTCGCGAAATTTGACCTGCAGGCACGGAATACACCGTTTTCGTCAACATGCGTATTCATATGAAGCGGATGAAAAGTATCGTCAATCGAAGACAAGAACAGATCTCTGTATGGATACATTTCGACAAGCCATTTTGACGGTATTTCTTTGTCCTCAGGGACGATTTGCAATGCCGGCTTATACTTTTTTTGGCTGTTAATCATGGTTAATACCCCTTAATTTGTTTTTAATTAAGGTTGGTTTACAGGTGAAAAGTATTTAGTTTTTCACCTGCAAACCAACCTTGGTTTATAAACTAATCGGATTTTGGTTTGCTAGAATTCTGTTTTGCTTTTATTCTAATCAGAATAATTACATATACAGCAAAGATTGCTATCGCCGCAATAATGATCAGCGCAATAAACAGCGGCTGTTTGTAAAACGGTTTTCCTTGTGCCGGTTCGCTCCCAGAAGCTTTAGTGGTTTCGGTCGGGGAGTCAACAGTCCCGGTTGTGGCGGCAGAACTTGTGGTTGTGGTTATTTCTGCTTCCGTTGTCGTGGTTGCGCTTGTCTGACTTGGCTCCTCGGTTGTTGTCACCGGTTTAAATATATCGGGCAACGAAGTATCCTTGAC
>JAAYKB010000152.1 GCA_012522615.1 Clostridiales bacterium | reverse complement strand
CGATTCCAACGGTTCCATCCATTTTGCAATCAGATTATCAAGCGGCAGTTCGCAATTATCTATAATGACGGCCGGATCCTCAATGGTAGAGCCTATCAAAGAGTATTGAAGCCCGCTTAAGCAACCGTCGCCCTCTTTCAGCTCAACAACAAACGAACCTACAAGGGGGGCAAACAGGGTGGAGCGTTCGATATCGCCGTGGAATGCAAATCCGATTTTGTTACCGAAGCACATTCTGGCAACCGCGGCGGCAAGTCCGCCCTCGCGTACAACAGAGACGGAAAGGATTTCACCGCTCTTGACAAGCGAGGATATTTTTGCGAATAACCCTTTGGTTGCCTTCCAATCGGGAAGCAGGGTTTTGCTGTCAACGGGAAGGGGGAGAAACCCGACCAGAGAACCGGTCTTTTGGAAGGCGGCGGTTCCGACCTCGGACGCTTTGGTTGTGCCGACCGCAAAGCTGACAAGGGTGGGCGGAACGTCAAGCTCATTAAAGCTGCCTGACATGGAATCCTTTCCGCCGATTGAAGGAACTCCCATTTCCTTTTGGGCGATAAAGGCACCTAAAAGGGCGGCGGCGGGCTTTCCCCAACGTTCCGGATGGTTGCGAAGTTTTTCAAAATATTCCTGAAAGGTAAGTCTCGCGCGGGAGGTGTCGACACCCATGGCGGCAAGCTTGGCAAGAGACAGCACGACCGCAAATGCCGCGCCGTGGAAGGGGCTCCAGCGGGAGATGCCGGGAATAAATCCGAAGGTCATGGCGGTCGCGTTATCGGTTTCGCCCTCCAGAACCGGCAGCTTGGCGGCCATACCCTCTTCGGGAGTCAGCTGATATACTCCGGCAAAAGGCATGTTTACGGTCGAAGCGCCGATGCTGGCGTCAAAGCGTTCAACCAGCCCTTTTTGGCAGGCAACCTCCAGCCGCCCGAGGTTTTCCGAAAAGGCGTCGGCAATTGGAATGACCGCAAGGCCTGCAGGTACGGTGTTGCGGTATTCGGCGCTTGGATTGGGAGGAATTATACGCACATCTGCGGTCTGGGTAACGCCGTTGGTATTGAGAAAATCACGCGACAAATCAACGATTACGTCACCGCGCCATTCCATACGCAGACGCGCTTCCCGGGTTACCGAGGCCACCGGCGTGGCTTCGAGATTTTCCTCGGCGGCGGCGGCGATAAATGCGTCCAAATCCTTTTGAGCAAGAACTACCGCCATGCGCTCCTGAGATTCTGATATGGCAAGCTCGGTTCCGTCCAGCCCTTCATATTTCTTAGGCACGTTATCAAGATTGATTTTCAAGCCGTCGGCAAGCTCGCCGATGGCTACGCATACGCCGCCCGCGCCGAAATCATTACAGCGCCGTATCATGCGGGATACCTCAGGATTGCGGAACAGGCGCTGGATTTTGCGTTCGGTGGGGGGGTTGCCCTTTTGTACCTCGGCGCCGCAGGTATCTATCGATTCCGACGTGTGGGCTTTGGACGAGCCTGTTGCCCCTCCGCAGCCGTCGCGTCCGGTCCGTCCGCCGAGCAAAACAACGACGTCCCCGGGCTGGGGAATCTCGCGGATAACATTATCTTTGGGAGAAGCCCCGATAACCGCGCCTATTTCAAGTCTTTTTGCGACATAACCGGGATCGTACAGCTCGGCGACCTGCCCGGTCGCAAGCCCTATCTGGTTGCCGTATGACGAATAGCCTGCCGCCGCGCCTGTGGTAATCTTTCTTGTGGGCAGTTTTCCGGGCAGGGTTTCGGCAAGCGGGGTGCGCGGGTCGCCGCTTCCGGTAACGCGCATTGCCTGATAACCGTAAGCGCGTCCGGAAAGGGGGTCGCGTATCGCTCCGCCGAGACAGGTTGCGGCGCCGCCGAACGGCTCTATCTCGGTGGGGTGGTTATGTGTTTCGTTTTTGAACTGCACCAGCCATTTTTCGGTGTATACCCCGTCTGCCGTTTTTATCTCGACCGGCACCTCTATCGAGCATGCATTGATTTCGCCCGATTCGTCAAGGTCGGGTATCAATCCCCGCTTTTTCAAAAGCTTCATACCCATGACGGCCATATCCATCAGGGTTATGTCTTTTTGGCCGATTTTATCCTGATAAACCTCTTGGCGGGCTTGATAATATTCCGAAAGGGCGGATTCAATAACCTCGGAAAGAGCCCCTTTGACAATCTCAATATGTTTAAGGCGGGTCAGAAAGGTCGTATGGCGGCAATGGTCAGACCAGTATGTGTCGATAACCTTAAGCTCGGTGATTGACGGGTCGCGCTTTTCTACATCCCTGAAATAGCTTTGGCAAAATGCCAAATCGGCAGAGGACATTGCAAAGCCCATGGATGCCCAGTATGTTTCAAGCTGCTGCTGTGTCATGTCGATGAAGCCTGTAACCGTCTTTACGGACTCGGGCCGGACGACAGGCATGTCAAGTGTTTCCGGCTTGTCCATAGAGGCGATACGCGATTCGACCGGATTGACGATATATGATTTAATCTTTTCAAAATCCCCGTCACTGATTGAGCCCAAAAGACATATGACCCGTGCAGAAGCCACCTTGGGTTGTTCGCCCTGGGTCAAAAGCTGGATGCACTGGGCGGCCGAGTCCGCACGCTGGTCGTACTGACCGGGCAGATATTCTACTGCGAAAATTCGCCAGCTTTCGCCCGGGTGGAATGTTTCGTAGTAAACATTGTCAACGTTCGGTTCGGAAAAAACATTGTCGCAGGCACGCTTGAACTCTTCCGGAGTCAGTCCCTCGACATCATAGCGGTTAAGCAGACGCAATGATTTAATGTTTAGTCCGAGATTATCCCGCAGGTCTGACAGAAGCTGCCGCGCCTCAACATCAAAGCCCTCTTTTTTCTCAACAAAAACTCGAATGACTTTCGGCATTATAACCTACCGCGCCTTTCCGTGCCAGCGGCACAAAATATTGACTCATCATCACACTGATTTTACCAGTATAATACATAAAAACAATATTATTATTTTATCACAGATGATAAAAAAGGAAAAGGGTAAAAAGGAATGAAAATACTGAACACAGACACATAAGTTTTGTAATCGTTTCAAAATACAAAACGGCGCGGGTTTTAATTTTAAATGAAACCGGTTGAAAGATGCCAAAAATAAGTTATAATGATATAAAGTAAATCCGTTGGTTGTCCGAGAAAGGGACGAATATTTTAAATGATAGATTTTTTAAAAAGGACATGGGCGCAGATTAATCTTGACGCTATCCAGCATAACTATGAAGCAATAAAGGCCTCGCTTTCGGATGGCTGCCGGGTGATGGCGGTTGTCAAGGCGGATGCTTACGGTCACGGGGCGGGCTTTGTTTCGCGCACCCTTCGCGACGCCGGAGTTTCATGGTTCGGGGTTTCCAATCTCGACGAAGCTCTCCAAATCCGCGACGAGGGGATTGCCGAGCCAATCTTGATACTCGCTTACACCCCGCCCGGTCAGGCTGAACAGCTTGCGGCAAACAATATTACCCAGACGGTGTTTGAGCGAAGCTATGCCGAACAGCTAAGCCAAGCGGCGGTCAAGGCCGGAGTGACGGTTCGCGTACATATAAAGCTTGATACCGGCATGTCGCGTATAGGCTTTTTCTGTCAAGGCGAGCAGGGTATTATTGACACTGTTGACGAGGTTGAGAGGGTTTGCGGCCTGCCGGGATTATATCCCGAGGGTATATTCACCCATTTTGCATCGGCGGACGAGAAGAAGGACGACGAATATACCCTGCGCCAGTTTGAGAGATTTTTGAGGGTGACGGAGGGCTTGACCTCAAGGGGAATCAAGCTTTCCATCCGCCATTGCTGCAACAGCGCGGCTACAATGCGTTTTCCGGATATGCATCTTGATATGGTGCGCCCCGGAATCATACTTTACGGGCTTGTTCCGTCGCCGTGGATGGACGGAATCCTGCCGCTCCAACCTGCCATGGAGCTGAAAACCGTGGTATCCATGACAAAGACGGTTCCCGACGGCACCTCGGTAAGCTACGGGCGGACATTTAACTCAAAGCACGATACCACAATCGCGACCCTGCCGATAGGGTATGCGGACGGCTATCCGCGGGTGATGTCAAACCGCGCACATATGCTTGTATGCGGCAGGCGGGCTCCGGTTATAGGTCGGGTCTGCATGGACCAGTGTCTGCTTGACGTCACCGGAATTGACGGTGTTCGGGAGGGTTCGACGGTCACGGTTTTCGGAAAGGACGGCGACGAATGTATTCCGGTTGAGGAGTTTGCGGCTTTGCAGGGAACAATAAACTATGAGACGGTTTGTCTTATCGGGAAAAGGGTGCCGAGAATATTCCGAAAAGGCGGTCAGGATGTCGGGAAGCTGAATTATATAAGGATTTAGAAGACAAGACAAGGTCTGCGGACTACCCGAAAGGAATGGTCATAAATATGAAAAAGAAAGTTTTCTTGGGCTTTGCCATAATAGCATGCTTTGCGGTCATAATGGGTTTTTCGGGATGCGGTGATAAGGAAAAAGAAACATCAAGCCGGCAGACCGATTCAACCCTGGGGACGGCGCCTCCCATTTTGGAATTTGACATTTCCTCTCTCGTCACCCCCGAACAGGTCGGAAACGCATTGGGGGTGAAGGTGGGCGAGGGACAGTCTGCCGACCAGGACACAACCGTCCGGTATTATTCCGAGGATCAGTCAAGTTTTTTGGAAATCAGCATTATGGAGGGCAGCCGGGAAGAGTTTGACGAGATTGTCGCATCATACGAGGGCGCTGTGGATACAATGAATCTGGGTCAGGCTGCGAAATGGAATTCCGAAACAAAACAGCTTTTTGTTTTTGATGACGGGTATATGATAAGCGTTATAGCATATGCCGATAAAAGCGATGACAGCCTGCTTGTCGCCGCCCGTCAGATTGCGGCCCTCGTGCTGGAAAAGATTTAAGGGAAATCGCAAAAGAATGAAAAATGCATCTAATACGTTTGACAGGATATATAAGGTGGTTGCCCGTATACCTGAGGGGAAGGTCTGCACCTACGGACATGTCGCGCTGCTTGCGGGAAACCGCAGGTGGTCGCGGGTGGTCGGCTTTGCGCTGCATGTCAACCCGGATCCCGAAACCATACCCTGTCACCGTGTGGTCAACCGGTTCGGAGAGCTGTCGCGGGCGTTCGCCTTCGGGGGAGAAAACCGTCAGAAAGAACTGCTTGATGCCGAGGGAGTGCCCTTTCTGCCCGACGGCCGGGTGGATTTGAGGGCCTGTATGTGGTGGGGAGATTAAAATTCCGCATAACCGCCTGTCCTTTCGCATATTGTTTAAGGAAACAGTAAAAGGAGGGACGGGGGATGCATTGCCGCATTACAGACATGCACAATAAAGAGGTTATCAATATAAGTGACGGCACACGCCTCGGTTGCGTTGATGATGTGGAGATAGATACCTGTACCGCACAGCTTGTCGCCATTGTTGTTCACGGACGCCCGAAATGTCTCGGGCTGCTCGGGCGCGAGGAGGATATTGTTATCGGGTGGCGCAACATCAGCGTTATCGGAGAGGATACCATACTGGTCAACTTCGAGTGTCCGTGCAAGCCCCGCAAACGCAGGGGACGGGGGATTTTATCCGATATATTCTGCAGCGGCTAGATTGAGGATTACAAAAATTTGCAGAGAGGATTACAAAAATTTGCAGCGGCGCACTTGATTTTTTAAAACCGTTGTGATAAGGTTATTCCATAAACGCATTGATGGAGAGAGTACTCCGCCGAAATACCGCCAAAGAGAGGGCCGTCGCCGGCTGAAAGCGGCCCGCGGAACGGGACGGGGGAAGTTCACTCCGGAGCGGCGGGGCTGAACACAAGGCTTGGGTCTTGAAAGTAGGCTCCGACGGCAGACTCCGTTATAGGTCGGAAAAGTGTTTGCTTTTTGCAGGAATCAGGGTGGTACCGCGGAGGATTTGCCTTCGTCCCTTTTTGTGGGGCGAGGGTGTTTTTGTTATTTGTGAAGGATTATTTGATATTTGGATTGGAGGAAAATCCGTTGAAGGAAAAACTGGAGCAGCTGAGAAGTCAGGTGCTGGAAAGTCTGGACAAGCTGTCGGATAAGAAGGAGCTTGATGAACTTCGGGTTAGGGTTATGGGTAAAAAGGGACAACTTACCGAGCTTTTGCGCGGTATGGGGGCGCTGCCTCCCGAGGAGCGTCCGAAGGCGGGACAGCTTGTGAACAGCTTGCGGGTCGAGCTTGAGGCCAAGTTTGACGAGATAGAGGCCCGCATGGAGGAGCAGCTTAAAAACAGCCGCTTGGCTGAGGAAACCCTTGATATTACCATGCCGGGAAAAAGGCGCAAGCTCGGCGGACTGCATCCCCTTAACAGCGTTTTGGAAGAGCTTATCGATATATTCAGACCGATGGGCTTTGATGTTGTGGACGGGCCCGAGATCGAAACCGAATACTATATTTTCGAAGCCCTGAATGTTCCGAAGGATCATCCCGCGCGCGACGAGCAGGACACCTTTTACCTGACCGATGATATACTGCTTCGCACCCAGACCTCGGCCGCGCAGATACGCGTGATGGAGCATCTCAAGCCGCCGATAAGAATTATATCTCCCGGGCGGGTATATCGCGCCGACGAGGTGGACGCCACCCATTCGCCTGTTTTCCATCAGGTTGAGGGCTTGGTGGGCGACAAGGGCATCACCATGTGCGACCTCAAGGGAGTGCTGGAGCAGTTTGCACATGAGATGTACGGACCCGAGACAAAGGTGCGGTTCAGACCCTCGTTTTTCCCGTTTACCGAACCCAGCGTCGAGGTTGACGTGAGCTGCGGGGAGTGCGGGGGCAAGGGCTGCCGGGTATGCAAGGGCTCGGGCTGGATAGAGATACTCGGGGCGGGAATGGTGCACCCGAATGTGCTTTCGGTCTGCGGTATCGACCCGGAGGAGTATTCCGGCTTTGCTTTCGGTATCGGGCTTGACCGCCTGACTACCACCCGACATAAAATCAGCGATATTCGCCTGCTCTTTGAAAATGACCGCCGTTTTCTTGAGCAGTTCAGCCGTTAAGGACAGGGGGCGTACAGAATGAAGGTATCGTTAAACTGGCTTGGCAGATATGTTGATATAAAGGTGCCGCTGGAACAGCTTTGCGATAAGATGGTTCAGGCGGGATTTGAGGTTGACGGGATTGAGGATTTATCCCAAACCATGGATAATGTTGTTGTAGGCCGCATCTTAAAGCTTGAAAAGCATCCAGACGCCGATAAGCTGCTGGTATGTCAGCTTGATGTCGGCAGGGGAGATCCGGTTCAGGTCGTCACCGGAGCAGATAATGTGTTTGAGGGGGCGCTGGTTCCGGTTGCCCTGCACGACTCCCGTCTTCCGAACGGCATGTATATAAAGAAGGGCAAACTTCGCGGGGTTGAATCAAACGGCATGCTGTGTTCGGGCGAGGAGCTTTGTCTTAAGGAGGACGATTACGAGGGGGCGGAGGTTCACGGAATCCTCATCCTGAAGGAGGATTGTCAGCCCGGTACCGACATGCGTTCGGTATTGGGGCTGGACGATGTTATCATTGACTTTTCGGTTACCGCCAACCGTCCCGACTGCCAGAGCATGCTGGGGATCGCGCGCGAGGTCGCCGTTGTGCTGGGCGAAAGCCTGAGAAGGCCGCAGCCGGCGTATAAGACCAAGGGCGGGGATGTAAACGACTATATTTCGGTGACGGTTGAGGATTATGACCTCTGTCCGCGGTATGTCGGGCGGGTGGTTAGGAATATAAGGATCGCACAGTCGCCCGAATGGATGAAGAGGTGCCTCAGGGCGGCGGGTATGCGCCCGATTAACAATATCGTCGATATCACAAACTTTGTTATGCTTGAAACCGGCCAGCCCATGCACGCCTTTGACCTGCGCCATGTACGAGGGGGCAAAATCATTGTCCGCCGCGCCGAAGAGGGTGAGCCCATGACCACCCTTGACGGAAAGCAGCACAAGCTGAATAAGGAAATGCTTGTGATTGCGGACGCCGAGCAGCCGTCATGTCTTGCGGGGATTATGGGCGGGCTTGACAGCGAAATCACCGAGGATACGACAGAGTTGTTTCTTGAGTCTGCAAAGTTCCGCCGGGACTGCGTCCGCCGCACCGCCCGCGCTCTCGGAATCCGCACCGAATCCAGCGCCCGCTTTGAAAAGGGTGTTGACATCATGGGCGTGGGCTATACCATGGAGCGTGCCCTGCAGCTCATTGACGAGCTGGACGCCGGCGATATTGTCGAGGGTGTGATAGACCGCAATCAGGGGCTTCCGAAAGACCGGGTGCTCAAGGTATCTGTATCGGGCATCAACGGCTTGCTGGGCTTGGATATACCCGCCGGGACCATGGTTGAAATCCTGAACAGCCTGTCTGTAAAAACAACCCTTTCGGGGGATACCCTTACCTGTGAGGTTCCGTCCTTCCGCGACGATATCGAGGGGCGGGCGGATATTGCCGAGGAGGTTATGAGGATATACGGCTATGACCATATTGTCGGCACGACCATGCGGGGCAATATTGTCAGGGGCAGAAAGCCGCACGACAGGCTTTGCGCCGACAGGATTAAAAGCCTCTTGGTATCGCAGGGGCTGAACGAGATTGTAACCTATTCCTTTATCAGCTCAAAAGCGCTTGATATGCTCGGGCTTGCCGAGGATGACGACCGCCGCAGGGCGGTGACGCTCCGCAATCCGCTGGGCGAGGAATACTCGGTTATGCGTACCCAGCTTGTCAGCAGTATGCTAAGCGTGCTTTCGACCAACTATAACCGGAAGATCCCGTCCGTAAGGTTCTTTGAGCTAAGCAAGGTGTTCATTCCCGACTCGGTGCCGATAACAAGGCAGCCGGAGGAAAGGCCTGCGCTGGCGATAGGATTGTACGGGGAGGACGAGGATTTCTTTACCCTTAAAGGGATTGTCGAGGAGATCTTTTCGGCTTTCGGCATATCGCCTGCCTTTGAGAGATCGTCCGAGGTTTATCTACACCCGGGACGCCAGGCCGCCGTCGTTGTTAATGGGGTTGCCGCCGCGGTTTTCGGGGAGGTTCATCCGGATACTGCCGAGCGTTTCGGGATAGAGACCCGCGCGTTTATCGCCGAGGTGCGTATGGATATGCTGGTTTCGGCGGAGAAAACGCTTGTGCTGTATAAGCCCCTTCCGCGTTTCCCGGCCGTTGAGCGCGACCTGGCTCTTGTCTGTGACGCCGGGCTTCCGGTCGCCGAAATCGAAGGGATTATCCGTTCCTCGGGCGGAAAAAATCTTGAGAGTATCGAGCTGTTTGACGTTTATCAGGGGACTCAGATTGAAAAGGGTAAGAAAAGCGTGGCATACCGTCTGGTGTTCCGTTCGGCCGAATCTACCCTCAAGGATGAGGATGTAGACGCCTTTCTTAATAAAATAATAAGGAAGTTAAACGAAAAAGGCTGCAATCTGAGGTCATAATCCCCTTGAATTATTCTGTTTGATAAAGTATAATGGGATAAACACACATTTTTGCAGGCAAAAACCGAAATGCAGGAATCGGAGGCGGCGGTATGCTGGACAAAACCATGACATTTTCCCTCGGTGACGACAAGGAACGGGAAATGAAGCAGATTCTCACGACTGTTTATGATGCGCTTCGTGAGAAGGGGTATAACCCGGTGAACCAGTTGGTCGGATATATGTTGTCCGAAGATCCGACCTATATCACGACTCATAACAATGCCCGCAGTCTTATACGCAGAATCGACCGGGACGAGTTGCTGCGCGTTTTGGTTCGATCGTATCTCAATGACTAGCTTGAAAATCTCCCGCCATGGTGTGGGGGATTTTTTGTTTTGTTTGGGTAGTTAGGTTTATGTTCGGTGTTTTCGTGCGTCTGCCTGCCCTTGTTTCGCCTGCGAGGTAATGATAACACATAACTGTTTCAATGTCAATAACTATTTCCATAATCTACCTTTTGCACAAAATATTCTGTTAATAATTGGTAATTATTAACAGAAATGTGGGAGAGGCGAGAGCGGCTGGGAGAAAGAGTGAGTATTATAATGGAAAATGTCATATTAAGCAAAGGAGATATTATCGCTTTGCGGAAACAAGTCCATAAAGGCGATGTTTGATAATAAGTGGTCAGGTTGGGTGTTGGTTTAAAACAGAACTTCTTTCTTCAAATAAGACAGAGTTTGATTGGAGGTTGACATACTATGAAATTAGATGGTTTTGGGATCTTCGTAAAAGACATGGCGACGATGGTTCGCTTTTATAGGGATATTCTGAATTTTGAAATCAGGGAAGATGAAAATGCATCGAATGTGTATTTGGTCAAGGATGGAACCTTGTTTTTATTATATCGTCGGACAGATTTTGAAAAGATGATAAACAGAACCTTTGAATATGCGAGTGGAATTAACGGGCATTATGAAATTGCCCTAAGCGTAGATAACTATGAAGCGGTTGATCTGACCTTTAAAGAAGTCGTATCCAAAGGAGCAACCCCTGTTTTGGAACCTACGACCGAGCCTTGGGGGCAACGCACATGTTATATCTCTGATCCGGAAGGCAACCTGATTGAAATTGGTTCATTTAATAAATAAAAGCTTTGGCAAGATAAAAATGAGGGATAAGCCAGGTCAAAAAGATTTGCAATTCTGTATTGATTTTGCTTTTACAACAACGCCGGTAAATAGCGGATGAGTGGGGTAGGGCCTGGTTTTTAATTTTTGCATAAAAAAAGGCATGTTCCCGCGGAGTGGACACGTTGAGTGCGTAGTATTGATGTTTTTTCAGTTTTTTTGGGATTTGTGTGGTCAGGTTAGATGTTTTTTCGGAAGTTTTTGAGG
>JAAYKB010000151.1 GCA_012522615.1 Clostridiales bacterium | reverse complement strand
CCTGACCCAGGAGGGCTATCTCGCCGGGGTTTACGCCAACAAGCACTGGCTTGAAAGGCGCATCAACGACAAGCGTATAAATCAGTACCAGATATGGCTTGCCCAGTGGAACGACCAACCCACATACAACGGCAGCTTCGGGATATGGCAGTACACCAATTCCGGTATGGTAAACGGGATTGACGGACGGGTGGATATGGACTACTGCTTTGTGGACTACCCCTCGATAATCAAAAGCCGGGAGCTCAACGGATACAAAAAGCCGTCGCCCAAGCCCCCGCCCGCACAGGATAAACCCGTTCAAAACCAACCCGTTCGGGACGAAAACGGAATCAAGGTGGGCGACACCGTGCTGTTCAAGGGAGGTCCGGTCTACACCTCGAGCACGGCGAAGCTTGCTGCCGGCAAAAAATCAAAGGCGGCCTGCAAGGTCACCATCATGGCCTCGGGCGCGCCCCATCCCTACCACTGCATAGGCGGCGGGGTGTACGGCTGGGTGGATGCCGCCGACGTCACAACCGACATTCCCGCAAGCGACATTCCGGCCGCCCTGTCTCAGGTCAGGGCGGGAGATATAGTCGAATACAGCGGGCGGCTTTATGCCGACAGCTACGGCGGCCAACCGGGCAAAACCGTGTCGGGCAGGTACAGGGTGGACCGCGTTATCGAGGGGCGGGAATACGGCATACATATCCCCGCCGGCTGGATAAAGGCGAGCGACGCCAAGAAAGTTTACTGAAAAAGAAAGGAAGGATTTAATGAACATCAAGGTCATCTACTATTCGATAATCGGCGCGGTATCGGTTATCGGCGGCGCGATAGTCCAGGCGCTCGGCGGGTGGGACAACGCCCTGCAGCTGCTGTGCGTAATCATGGCGGCCGATTATCTGACCGGAATCCTCTGCGCCCTTGTGTGGAAGAGAAGCCCCAAATCGGAAGACGGCTCGTTCAACAGCGAGGCAAGCCTCAAGGGGCTTTTCAGAAAGGCGGGCATCCTGCTAGCCGTGCTGATTGCCAGCCAGCTCGACCGGTACGCGGGTACGGCCTTTGTCCGCAGTACGACAATCATCTTCTTTATAGCCAACGACGGCTTCAGCGTGATTGAAAACATGGGGGTCATGGGACTGCCCATGCCGAACGCCATCAAAAACGCCTTTGAAATGCTCCGCCAACAGGACAATGAAGGAGGTTGATTTTAAATAAGTCAGTATAATACCCGCAGCAGTCAAAAACCGAATATTTATTATGCGTTACATCATGTGCCTCGTGACCCTTAAAAGGACAAGAACCCTACCGATTATCTCAATCAGCGGATTCCAAAGGCGGCAGCCTTTGGTCGTTTGTGGAGGGGTTCGGGGAGGCGAATCGAAACGCCTCCCCGACGGTCTTTCCCCCCTTTCTGGCGGCAGAAAGGGGGTGCCCCGCGGCATGAGCGAAAGAAAATCTTGAAATAAAAGTTAGTCTTTTATCAACATACGAAACTGAAAATTATAGATAAAACAAAGCGCCCCGCGTTAAAGCGGGGCACCGAAAAAACATTATTATTCCTGTTCTTTACTGCTTGTGGCGGTCGTTCCGCCGGAACTGCCGGAAACATCGGAACTGTCTGCCCCCTCCACATCGGAGGATTCAACATCTTCCTCGTCGTATCCATGCACCTCGGTGGTGGTCTGGCCGCTCTTGCCTGTGCTTTCATTCCGGATTGAAACCAGCTTCCACGAATCCTTGCCGACCCGCTGGACGATGTAAAGCTGAAACTCGTCCGCCATCTCGGCCGTGGGTTCGACCAGCTCGCCCTTGTCGTCCCGCCCTATTTTTGTCATGTGGACGTATCCGACCCGGACGGTTATCTTGTCCCCCTTCTTTTTCAGGGTGTCGATAACCGGAACGTATATCGAGGTGGCGGTGTTGCTGGGCACATGGTAAAAGCCGCTTTCCTTGTCAAACTCAAAGGTGAAGAACTTCCCCTCGTCGCCGATTGTATGGTGGTATATCGTAACCTCCGGACCGTACAGGTATTTATACGAAGCCTCAATCTCGCTTATCGGTATCATCATACGCCCGAGATCGTCAAGCTGGTATGACCCAAGACCGTCGTTGTCCCTGAGCTGACGGATGCGCTCGGCCTCGGTAACCCGCCAGATTGCCGCCAGCAGCAGGGCGTCCTGCTTGGACTGGTTCACGCTCTCAAAGGCCTCGGGCTTGTACTGCATGACGGGCATCAAAAACTCGTTAAGCTCATTGCGAAGCGGGGTATCGTCGCGGGCGCGCTCGATAGCCTTTATGCTCCAAAGAATCAGGGATATAAGCCCGACCGCCGCCAAGGCCAGAACAAGCAGTCCGATAGGGGCGGCCAAACGGTTTACACCGCGCCGCCGTCCGCCCGGGGTATAGCGCAGGGAGGAAACCGCCTCCGCGGCCCCGTTCTCCGGCCGGATTTCGGTCTGGTTTTGCCTCGGTTTCGCGTGCCTCGATGCGGGAATATCGTCCGCGCCGTATCCAGCGCTCCCGGCATCCTCTTTTATCTCGGATTGGGGCGGGACGGTGTTTTCAACCCTTCTCCACTCACTTTTCATCTGAAGCGTCATTCCTTTCTGTCGGGGATTGCGCCGTTATCGAATCTGCCCGTCGCCGTAAACTATAAACTTGGTTGTGGTAAGCTGACGGAGGCCCATAGGTCCGCGTGCGTGCAGTTTTTGTGTCGATATCCCGATTTCGGCCCCCATGCCGAACTCGCCGCCGTCGGTGAATCTGGTCGAGGCGTTGACATATACCGCCGCCGCGTCAACCATCGAGGTAAACCTCTCGGCCGCCCTGTGGTTGTCGGTCACGATGCATTCGCTGTGACCGCTGCCGTACCGCGAGATATGCTCGATCGCCTCGTCAAGCGAGGACACCACCCGCACAGCCAGGATGTAGTCAAGATATTCGGTCTCCCAATCCCTCTCGTCGGCAGGCCCGATATCGCCGTCGGCAAGAATCTCACGGGTCTTTTCACATCCGCGAAGCCTGACTCCGGCAGCCTTCAGGGCCGCCGCGATATCGGGCAGCATCGAGCGGGCGGCCGCTTCATGTATCAGCAGGGTTTCGGCGGCGTTGCATACCGAGGGACGGGACGCCTTTGCGTTGACCGTAATCGCGACAGCCATCTCCTTGTCGGCCGCCTCGTCGACATATATATGACAGTTGCCCACTCCGGTTTCGATAACAGGTATGGTCGAGTTCTCGACCACCGCCCGTATAAGACCGGCCCCCCCGCGGGGTATAAGCACGTCGATATATTCGCGCAGCCGCATCATCTCGGCGGCCGTTTCACGGGAGGTGTCCCCGACAAGCTGCACGCAATCCTCGGG
>JAAYKB010000150.1 GCA_012522615.1 Clostridiales bacterium | reverse complement strand
GGGCTACACCTTTGCGGGCTGGTCTGGAACCGGCATTGACGGCATGTCAACCGAAGTGACGATACCGGCGGGCTCCACCGGCAACCGGGAATATACCGCCAACTGGACGGCTATCGGCTATACCATAAACTACAATCTGTCCGGCGGAGATGTAAGCACACCCAACCTTGGGGAGTACACGGTCGAGACCCCTGGATCTACGCTTGGAAACCCGACAAGGGAGGGCTACACGTTTGTGGGCTGGTCTGGAATCGGCATTGACGGCATGTCAACAGAAGTGACGATACCGGCGGGCTCCACCGGCAACCGCGAATATACCGCCAACTGGACGGCGACGGTCTATTCAATTACCTATGACCTGGACGGCGGCGAGGTTTCTTCAGAGAACCCCGCGGATTATACCGTTGAAACCCCTGAATTTACGCTTGTAAATCCGACAAAAACAGGCCACAACTTCGCCGGATGGACGGAGGAGGGCGTTGAAGGCGACCCGGTTATGACCGTGACCATCCCGCAAGGTTCTGCGGGCAACCGGACATATATTGCCCACTGGACGGCGACGGTCATAACCGGCCTGCCGTCGTCATTCGAGATGCATATCGGAGAACGCGTCACGTGGAACCCCAAACCGGACGGCGGCACATGGGATTGGGACAGCAGCTTTTTCTCAGCCTCCTTCAACAGTCCCGCCACATTTACTGCCCTCAAACCGGGAACCTCCGCCATTACCTATACGGTAAACGGCGTAGTACAGAAGGTGACTGTCACAATACGGCAGGAGGTATCGCCTGACACCAATCAGGATGGTGATACGCGGATGTGGGCGCTGGCGTTGATTGCTGCGGCATGCGGCGCGGGAGCGGTGCTGATTTGGAAAAGAAAAAGGGTCAAATTCCAAAATAAGAAGGCTTGACGCTATAAGTACGCTGGAGCAAAACGGTCTAAACTTGAAATAAAACCAAAACCCTTAACCCGGAAGGTTGTGAAGCCTTCCGGATGTTTTTTGGGCTGTGAATATTTTTCTCAAGAATAAAAAGCTTATCCCCCGGCCGCCCCCCTCGGCAAACATTCCCATCTTGTAAATAATTACCAAATATAACCACAAAATTCTATGCAAAAGGTAGAATATGGAAATAGGGTCTTTACAAAACCCTCAAGGCGATGTATACTTGTTCCAGAACATTAGTTCTAACTCTCTTCAAGCAGGGGCGGGGGAAAACAGCCGGGTCTTTCCACTTGTATTTTAAAACAAAATAATATATCATGGAATGCGGTGCAATAATACCGTACTGCTCAGGGATAAATCTCCCTTTCAGCTTATGTATTATGTCCTTTTAGGATAACCCGGAAAGGAATGTATTTAATGGATATAAAGGAATGGCTGTCAAACAGAACCCGAGGGGGCGTGCATGCACCGCACCGAAAGAATACCGCCCAATGCGAAACGGTAATAATGCCCCCGCCCGAGCGGATAATTCTTGCCATGACCCAGCATATCGGCGCGCCCTGCACACCTGTGGTCAAGGTCGGCGACACGGTCGAGGTGGGGCAGGTGGTGGCCGACAGCGACAAACCGGTTTCCGCCCCGATACATAGCGGAGTATCCGGAAAGGTGGTCTCGATGACCGAGCTGCTTCTTCCCGGGGGTATGAAAACCGCCGCCATGGTAATCGAATCGGACGGCGAGCAGAGGATACACCCGAGCGTCAAGCCGCCGGTTGTCGAAAACTACGACGATTTTATAAAGGCGGTCAGGGCGTCGGGATTGGTAGGTCTTGGCGGAGCGGGCTTTCCCGCACATATCAAGCTGCACCCGCGCAGCCTTGATGACATCGACACAGTTATCGTAAACGCCGCCGAATGTGAGCCCTATATAACCTCAGACTACCGCGAATGTATTGAAAACTCGTGGGATATTATCTCGGGCGTCCAGACGGTTATGGAGTTTCTTGATACCGCAAGGGTGATTATCGCGGTCGAGAGAAACAAGCCCGCCGCCATTGCCGAGCTTTCAAATATTGCCGCCGGAGTATCAAAATCGGGGAGGGAGGTTATCGTCAAATCCCTGCCCGCAAGATATCCCCAGGGGGCGGAAAAGGTTTTGATAAAGGCGTGTACCGGACGCCGCGTCCCGACCGGCAAACTGCCCTCGGATGTCGGATGCTTGGTGATGAACGTCGCCTCAATCGCCTTTATCTCGCGGTATCTCAAGACGGGCATGCCGCTTGTTGACAAGAGGATTACGGTTGACGGCTCTGCAATCGCGCGCCCCAAGAATATCCGTGTGATTATCGGCACTCCTATTAAGGACGTCATCTCGTTTTGCGGCGGCACAAAATTCAAAACCCGCAAGCTGCTTATGGGCGGCCCGATGATGGGGTTGGCGCTCATGGACGACGAGCTGCCGATACTAAAGCAAAACAACGCTATCCTTGCATTTGCCGAGGAGGATGTCCGGCTTACCGAACCCTCCACCTGCATACGCTGCGGAAGATGCGTCGATTCCTGCCCCATGAATCTGGTCCCGCCGTGGATTGCCGCCGCATATCAAAACGGCGACGCCGCCGCAATGGAAAAGCTGGGGGTTATGACCTGTATGGAATGCGGCTGCTGTTCATTCTCCTGCCCGGCCTCCCGCCAGATAGTCCAGACCATGCGCATGGCAAAGGGAGAGGTTCGCAAAGCCCATACCCCCAAGACAGCCGAAAAAGAACCGGCGAAAGAAAAGACTGCCGTAAACAAATAAACAACCTCGGCGCGTTTTGCGCCTGTTGATAAAGGAGTGACCGGGCATTATGGACAGCCCATTGGTAATAACCTCATCCCCGCATCTTCACTGCGGAATGACAACCCGCGGGGTTATGCTGGATGTATTGATTGCATTGTCACCTGCCGCGGCGGCATCGGTTCTGCTGTTCGGCTGGCGCTCGGCGGCGGTTATAGTCGTTTGTGTTGCCGCCTGCCTTGCGGCAGAGTATCTGAGCCGAATCGTACTTAAACGCCCCCAGACGGCGGGCGACCTGTCGGCGGTTGTCACCGGAGTTTTGCTGGCGTTCAACCTGCCGGCGTCCATCCCGCTCTGGCAGGCGGTAATCGGCGGGGCGGCGGCAATCGTTGTCGCAAAGCAGATGTTCGGCGGGCTGGGGCAGAATTTTGTCAACCCCGCGCTGGTCGGACGCATTGTGATGATGGCAAGCTTCCCCGACGCCATGAACAACTGGATAACCCCTCTGCAGGGCTCGGCGGCGGACGCCGTCACCTCGGCAACCCCGCTTGCCGTTTTGTCGCAGGGCGGCAGCATGAATTACAGTATGTCCGAGCTGCTTGTCGGCATACGCCCGGGCTGTCTTGGCGAAACCTGTGCCCTCGCATTGATTCTCGGCGGACTGTATCTTATTGCCCGGAGGGTCATCTCGCCTATAATCCCGCTAGTATATATTGGCACGGTGTTCATTATGACATGGCTGCTGGGTCAAAACCCGCTGGTACATATACTCTCGGGCGGATTGATGCTGGGCGCGATATTTATGGCGACCGACTACACAACCTCGCCGATAAACAAAGCCGGCAAAATTGTCTTTGCTGTCGGCTGCGGCCTGCTGACCGTGCTTATACGCGTTTTCGGCTCGCTGCCCGAGGGTGTCTCGTTTGCAATTGTCATAATGAACATACTGGTTCCGCTTATCGAGCGTGCCACCCGACCGCTGCCCTTCGGCGAGAAACGGAGGCTGCGCAATGAGCAATAAGGGAAACAGGATAAATATTAAGGAAATTATCATCTCGGCGGTCGCCCTTGCCGTCATATCGGGCGGGGTCACCGCGGCACTCGCGGCGACAAACGCGCTTACCGAACAAACCATTGCAAAGGCAAACCAAAAGGCGGAAACCGAGTCCCGCCAGCAGGTTATAAATGCGGACAGCTTTGAAAAACAGAGTCTGACCGATGACGGGCAGGAGGTTGTGTACTATAAGGCCGTAAAGGACGGCGAGCTTGCCGGATATGTGTTTACGGTTTCCTCAGCAGGAAAAAGCTCCGGGCTTGTCGTTATGACCGGAATCTCGGCGGATGGCGGCATTACAGGCGTCACCGTAACCGACGATAACGAAACCGCGGGTTATCTTGATATGATTCGTGAAGCCGGATTTTTTAAACGCTTCCTCGGCAGGGACGCTTCCGAGAAATTTTATCTCGGTAAAAATATCGACGGGGTGTCGCACGCCACCAAAACGTCAAAAGGAATAACCGAAGGGGTCAACAGGGCGGTTGACCTGTTCAATAAATATTTGAAAGGGGGACAAGAGGGATGATTTCGGCTAAGTACAAACAGGCATTTACCAAAGGCCTGATAAAGGAAAACCCGGTTCTCCGGCTTGTCCTCGGAACCTGTCCGACCCTTGCCGTCACCACAGCGGCGATAAACGGCATCGGCATGGGCGCGGCGGCAACCTTTGTCCTTGTTTGCTCCAACGTGGTGATTTCCCTTTTGAGAAAGGTAATCCCCGACAAGGTGCGCCTGCCGGCGTTTATCGTTATTATCGCGGGCTTTACCACTATTGTCCAGATGCTGGTCAAAGCATACCTCCCCGCAATTGACAAGGCGCTCGGGATTTACCTTCCGTTGATTGTTGTAAACTGCATTATCCTCGGGCGGGCCGAAGCCTATGCCAGCAAAAACAGCGTCGGTCTTTCGGCGCTGGATGGTCTCGGCATGGGGGCGGGCTTCACCGGCGCGCTTATCCTGATGGGCGGAATCCGCGAGCTTCTCGGCAACGGCACCCTTTTCGGTCTGCCGCACGGCGCAATACTTGCCCACCCGATCACGATTTTTGTAATGCCCGCGGGAGGATTCTTCGTCTTCGGCATACTGATATGGCTGGCAAACCAGCTGTCCGACCGTTTTGAAAAGGACGCCGCAAGACGGGATACCAGCAAGAATGTTTGCGCGGCATGTCCGAGTGCCGCAATCTGCCACCAGGGGACAGCCCAATCCGAAGAGGCCTGCGCGGTCGGCGGCGCAAAGGGGGGGCAGCATAAATGAATAATACAAACTTGATGGCTATTCTTATCGGAAGCCTGCTTGTAAACAACTTTGTACTGTCGCAGTTTCTCGGTATCTGCCCCTTTCTCGGGGTGTCAAAAAAGCTGAATTCGGCTGTCGGCATGTCAGTGGCGGTAATCTTCGTCATGATGATGTCAACCGCCGTAACATGGCCGGTTTATACATATGTGCTGGTTCCCGGAGGGCTTGAGTATCTTCAAACGATTGTGTTTATTCTTGTCATCGCCGCCCTCGTCCAGCTTGTGGAGATTGCCTTGAAGCGGTTTATTCCCCCGCTTTATAAATCCCTCGGCATCTATCTGCCGCTTATCACAACAAACTGCGCCGTTCTTGGTGTCACCATCCTGAATATTGACACCGGTTACGGGTTTGGAGAATCGCTTGTCAATACGTTTGGCGCCGGTCTCGGCTTTATGCTTGCCATGATTATGTTTGCGGGCGTACGCGAGCGGCTGGAGAGCGCCGATATACCCGCGGGACTCAAAGGGCTGCCTATCACCCTGGTGGCGGCGTCTCTGGTTTCGGTATCCTTTATCGGATTTCAGGGCCTTTTCGGTCTATAACGCCACCGAGCATATGATTTTGAACACAGAAAGTTGGTTCTGATTATGTCTGCAATATTACTGGCCATAGGAATCCTTGCCGGGCTGGGACTGCTTTTCGGGCTGCTATTGGCTGTGGCTTCGGCCGTTATGGCGGTGCCGCGCGACGAGAAGGTGGAACGGCTGCGCGAGGCACTGCCGGGCGCAAACTGCGGAGCATGCGGATATTCGGGCTGTGACGGTTATGCCGAGGCCATGGCGCACGACGGCGCAAAGGTTGGACTTTGTTCCCCCGGCGGCACGGCTGTTGCCGAGGCGACCGCGGAAATTCTCGGGGTGGAAAGCTCCGGGGTTGAAACCCTGACCGCCATGGTGCGCTGCGGAGGGTGTGAACAACACACCACCCGTAAGCTCGAATATTACGGCTTGCGGTCGTGCGCCGCCGCCAACCAGTTTTACGGCGGCAACTGGGCCTGCAGCTACGGCTGTCTGGGCTATGGCGACTGCGCCGCCGCATGCGAGTACGGCGCAATTACCATAAAGGACGGGCTGGCTAATATCGACCCGTCGCTCTGCCGCGGATGTACAAAATGTGTCGCTGCCTGCCCGAAATCATTGATTGTTATGTATCCGGGCAGCGCACGCGGGGTTGTCCGCTGCCGCAACAACGACAAGGGTGGTGTTGTGCGAAAGGCATGCAGCGTGGGCTGTATCGGGTGCATGAAGTGCACCAAGGTATGCCAGTATGGCGCGATTCACGTGACAACCAACCTAGCCGAAATTGATATTGAAAAATGCGTAGGGTGCGGCGCCTGCGCCGACAACTGTCCGGTCGGATGCATCACGATTTTCGGACATACTCCCAAAAAGCCAGAAAAGGCGGCAACAGTCAGATAATAGACAAAAAAACGCCGTCGGAACCGTTTGGCTCCGACGGCGTTTTTAGGGGGCTTTATAATTTGTCGGTCAGCAGCTGCGATCATCGCAGCAGCAAAGCAGTATAAGGATGATTAAAAGAATCCACAGACAGGAATCGCTATCACCTAAAATGCCGCGTCCGCCCATTTACGTTACCTCCTTTTTATTGCTCTATCCCATAATATGTGGATGACCAAAAAAGGTTAATACCGTAATTCAGGCCGACTGGCATTCAAATATGACAGATGACCTTGTTTATTCGCTGTATAATTTTTAGGGCTGACACACAATGGGAAGTTATGTGTCAGCCCCTTGTCGATAAACTGAGGTGAGGCGGCAATCATGCCGCCTCACCTGTAATTTTACCAATTATCAAGCCGATATTATTTGAGTTCGACCTTTGCACCGGCTTCTTCCAGCTTTTTCTTAATATCCTCGGCGTCGTCCTTGGATGCACTTTCTTTGACAGGCTTGGGAGCGCCGTCAACCAGATCCTTTGCCTCCTTGAGACCAAGACCGGTGATTTCGCGGACAACCTTTATGACGGCAATCTTGTTAGCGCCTACTTCTGCAAGAACAACGTCAAATTCGCTCTTTTCTTCAGCGGCAGGAGCGGCAGCAGCACCGCCTGCGGGAGCAGCAGCAACAGCGACAGGAGCGGCAGCGGATACGCCGAACTCCTCTTCAAGAGCCTTGACAAGCTCGGAAAGCTCAAGAACGGTAAGGGCCTTTACATCTTCGATTAACTTTAGTACTTTGTCAGACATTGTTAAATCCTCCATTTTGATTTTTTAATGTTGCGGTGCATTGTTAATATAAAATCATGCACCTTTTTTTTCTGCAATTGCGTTGAGTGCGACCACAAGGCCGCGGAGATTTGCATTAAGAACACAGACAAAACCGGAAATCGGCGCGTTCAGGCCGCCAAGAGCCTTGGCGACAAGAACCTCTTTTGACGGCATCTTGGCAAGCTCCTTGATGCTGTCGACGCTGATGACCTTCCCCTCGACAAACCCCGACTTTATTTCAAGACTCTTGTTGGTTTCGGCAAATTTGTTGAGGATTCTGGCGGCGGCGACATGGTCCCCGCTCAGTGCCAGTGCAGTTGAACCCTTAAGAACCGGGTCTAACTCTTGGAGTCCTGCCTTTTCGGAAGCACGGCGAAGCATGGTGTTTTTGACAACGGCATAATCCACGCCTGCTTCACGAAGCTCCTTACGCAGCTTTGTATCGTCCGCTACATTGATACCCTTGTAGCTGACCACGACACCTGCCGTCGCAGACTGCATTTTCTGTACGAGCTGTTCGACATACTTCTGTTTTTCCTGAAGAATTTTCTCACTTGGCAAATTGTTTCACCTCCGGTTTCCAAAGTTAAGATATCCTTCTGCTGGGCTAGAATGCTGTTTTCCATCGATTTGCCGATTTACAGGAAAAGCAAAAATCCTCCCTGTTTGCCACAGGGAGGACGCAATAACCTAATATAAGTCCCGCCGATACACGGCGTCACCTACAAATGTTAAAGCCTTCGTCCTCGGCAGGCGGCAGAGCCGTTAGGAAACCCTTTCAGGTCTCACCTGCTGTCTGTGGAAGAACAGCATACTGTCCGGTTAGGGACAGCCATTATACTATCACAGGGATGGATCCCCTGTCAAGTATCAAAAAAGTATGAACCTGCGCTTTTATGCGCCTACCTTTGCTGGATTTATCTTGATGCCGGGTCCCATGGTTGTTGCGACTACGCAAGAACGGATATACTGACCCTTGGCGGCCGATGGTTTCGCCTTGATAATTGCACCAAGCAGAGTGTCAAAGTTCTCCTGCAGCTTTTCGGCGCCGAAGGAAACCTTGCCTATCGGGCAGTGAATAATGTTGGTTTTATCAAGACGGTACTCAATCTTACCGGCCTTTGCTTCGGCGACCGCCTTTGCAACATCGGGCGTAACGGTACCGGCTTTGGGGTTGGGCATCAGACCGCGCGGGCCGAGCACCTTACCCAGCCGACCTACAAGTCCCATCATGTCGGGGCTGGTAATCACGACATCAAAATCCATCCAGCCGCCCTGAATCTTAGCGACCATATCCTCCGCACCGACAAAATCAGCCCCTGCATCAATAGCGGACTGCGCCTTTTCGGACTTGCAGATAACCAGAACCCGAACCGATTTTCCTGTTCCGTGGGGCAGAACAATCGCTCCGCGAACCTGCTGGTCGGCGTGACGGCTGTCAACGCCGAGACGGACGTGAACCTCAACCGTTTCGTCAAATTTAGCCTTACCGGTCTGTACAGCTATGTCAAGAGCTTCCTTGATATCATATAAAGCATTGCGGTCAACAAGCTTTGCGCTGTCGACATATTTTTTTCCACGTTTCATAGTTATTATCCTCCCTAATTGAGTGGTAAAATCGGAACTGTGCGATCCTTGCCGTCTGAACAAACGGCGGTTTTCCTCCCACCCGTCCACCTGAAGCTGTAAAGAAGTATCAGGTGTCCTTGTCCGGGCAACTTAAGTTTACGGTTTGACGGGGTATTACTCCGTCAAATTCGAAAATCAATCGACAACGGTAACGCCCATGCTTCTCGCAGTACCTGCAATCATGCTCATCGCAGCCTCAACGCTTGCCGCATTGAGGTCGGGCATCTTGGTTTCGGCGATTTTACGAAGCTGTTCTTTTGTAATCTTGGCGACCTTGGTCTTGTTCGGTACGCCAGACGCTTTTTCGATTCCGCACGCCTTTTTAATCAGAACCGCCGCCGGGGGGGTCTTTGTGATAAAGGAGAACGAACGGTCGGCATAAACAGTTATAACAACCGGAATAATGAAGCCGACGTCATTCTTTGTGCGTTCGTTAAATTCCTTGGTAAAGGACATAATGTTGACACCATGCTGACCGAGCGCCGGACCAACAGGGGGCGCCGGGGTTGCCTTGCCCGCGGGAATCTGCAATTTGATATAACCGATTACCTTTTGAGCCATTTCTATTTGCACCTCCAAAAATCGTGGTGGACTACGGAACGGCCAGTCTGCCGCTCCTCCCACTGCCGGGATAATATCCCGGATACCGGACATCTGTCCGGCAGTATAAAGTTATTCCATAAGCTCCGCCTGGTCAAGCTCAAGCTCGACCGGAGTTTCGCGGCCGAACATTGAGATGGTGACGCGGATTTTGTTTTTGTCGAGATCAATTTCATCCACAACGCCGGTGAAGTTCTCAAGCGGTCCATCCACAATACGAACCATGTCTCCCACCGAGTAGTTTACTTCGATCTGACGCTTTTCGACGCCGAGCGCCGCAACCTCCTCGTCAGTGAGGGGAATCGGTCTGCCATTCGGACCAACAAAGCCGGTACAGCCGCGCGTGTTGCGTACCACATACCACGACTCGTCTGTCATAATCATCTTGACAAGCACATAGCCCGGGAAGATTTTACGTTCCACCTCGCGCTTTTTATTGTCCTTGATTTCAACGACGGTTTCGGTAGGCACGCGGATTTCGTGAATCCAGTCCTGCAGCTTGCGGTTTTCGACAATCGTTTCCAAATTTGTGGCTACTTTGTTTTCATAGCCGGAATAGGTATGAACTACATACCATTTTGCCTCGTCGGACATTCATAATCCTCCTTGCGGATTAGCCGATACCGCCATGGGGTTACAGCGACATCATCAGCTGAATCAAACCCGTAAGCCCCAGATCGAACAAAATGACAAACAGACCTATAACTGCACACATCGCCAGGGTCGCGAGGGTGTTGCGGAACACAGTCTGTCTGGTCGGCCAGCTGATCTTTTTGAATTCGCCCTTGAAGTCACGGAAGAACTTTATGACAGCCGGGCGGAAACGGGGTTCCTTTTTATTCTTGGCAGGCTTGCCCGACTTGTCTGGTTTTGCCGATTCGGACTTTTCGCTTTTGATGGCCTCAATCTTTTCGTCAGCCATTTGAACCCTTCCTCTCTTTCCGTATCGGAGCCTTTGCCCGCGATGCGGATTTGTTGGTCTGCCGTTGACCCTGTGTAAAAGGATTATTTCGTCTCGCGATGAACAGTGTGCTTGCGGCAGAACCTGCAATACTTGTTCATTTCCAGTCTGTCAGGGTCGTTCTTCTTGTTTTTCATTGTGTTGTAGTTGCGTTGCTTGCACTCTGTGCAGGCGAGTGTAATTTTGACTCTCATAACGGCACCTCCCGATGTTCGGAAATATATGGTGTGCGGCACGCAATACCGTATTTAGAAATCTGCCATAACTGGTACCGGCCGCGCACGGCCTCCCTCGCGGGGCTAAGGTTGCGCTCAACTTATTATAACATAACCCTGTAAACCCGAAAATGAGCGCACAAAAAAAGAACCCCCTTTTGAGGTAATAACAACTATAACATATTACGCTTGTCCGGTCAAGAGGAAAAATGCGATATTTTTTTAATAACGCTTGCAATGCAAATGATGTCCGACACACAAATAAGCGACAAATGAACAAAAAAGGATTGCATACTGCAGTCCTTTTCCTTTTGGCTGGTAATTTAGCACCAAAACGGTAAAGCCGATGCTACGAATCCTTATAATTCTTAGCGTGTTGTAAACTCACTTATATATTAATGTGATTCTAAAAAATGGCACGCAAAAACAGCCTGGCGATCAATATTTTCTGATCACCGGGCTGTCTCATTTAACTTTCTGATACATGCCACCTAATTTACTTCATAAAAGGCGATACGATATTTGCCAAAATCAGCCCCATTTTTTTACGCCTTCAAGATATTTGTTCTGCAAAATTGTATACAACCATTCAGTGATTCTGTTGCCACAATTGTTGGGGGAACTGGATGAGTACGTGTGGATCGCCCATACAATACCATTTGAATCGTATACAGGACTTCCGCTTTGCCCTCCAGCAGTATCAATGTCATATAGCACTTTATAGGTTGTAGAACCGGATGTAGTGCCATTGTCCTTATATTGAAATCCCAAATGATCACCCGGATATCCGCTAACTGTTACACTTTTTCCGTTAATGCTTCCGCTTGACCATCCTTTTCCAAACCAACCATTTGCAGAGCCTAAGTTGTTTTGCAGTGTTACTGCACACCAATCATAGTTTGTATCTCCACTGCTAGTATAATTTGCGGCGCAAGTCCAGTTAAGCGGATAATAAAATGTGCTTCCATATGTACCGCTATTTTGCCTTACATATATACGGCACTCCTCAACCCAGCCACGAGATGAACCACCCCAGAAACAATGACCAGCAGTGGCCATAACGTCATATCCTTCTAAAAAACCAGTCCCGTAACCCCATGTATCGGCTACACCATTTCCATTAGTATCTTGACCTAGCTTTAAGGCCAAAATCCTACAGTATGGACTATTGTTTGGATTTACTGGATCTCTATCATCATCTCCATGAACAGCTTGAGGGATTATGATATCCGATTGTTCAGGTATGCCGGGATTGTAAGCCTGTGTAATATTTTCTTCAGTAAGTCCCATTGACTGCAGCTTACTTTGAATGTCAGCCTTAAACGAAGATTTTTCTACTTGTTCAACTTTCTCCGTTTTTGTTACATAATCGTATGTAACTGTTTCCCATATTTGCTCATTGCCAGCATATACTTTTTCATTTGATAATGCAGATGCTGAAAACGTCATTGCAGGTAAACTGGAAGTCATGATTACAGCACTGAATAAGAACAAAGAAATCCTTTTAAACGACTTTTTCATTATTAAATCTCCTTTACTCAGTTAATGTAAATGTTGCATATACTTTTTTTTGAGCGGTAAACACTACCAAACGATACTCGCCGGGTATTAGCTTTGCATTTATGTCTTTAAGCTTTACAACATATTGAGAGGAATTTGGTTCTGTCGTATTTCCTTCTATACCACAAAATTGCCACTGCGCAACTTCAAGACGATCTGAATTGTAATACAACCTAACCCATTTCCCATCAATTCTCTGTTCAACAAAAGGAATCTCGTAAAGATAGAATCCCTTTCCAACATTGTTGTTTTGAACAGTACAAGTAATCTGATCGACATTTAAAGGATATGTATCTTTTTCAGTTTTAGCTATGATGCTATCATAGGATAAGTCCAATTCTATATTCAAAAACTCATGAATATTTTGTTCTTCGGCTTTTATCGGTTCCGGGTCCGGATTTCCAGATATATCGGATGTACCTGAAGAGCATCCAAACAAGAATATCGAATGGACAAAAATCATCAAAAACACAAAACACTTTTTCATGTTACTCACCTTACACATCCTATAGAATGAAGAGACTGTACAAACCTAAATATTTAACCCATTGGATTCACCTCTTTCATATCCTATGTCGAATCAGTAAATCAGGTTAGTTTATACTAAATAAAGTAATATATCCCTATATGCTACATATATGGTAACATATAGGGATATATTTGTCAAGTTTTACCTAAACATTTAATTATTTGTAGGCGTATAAAAACTTTATTCTATCCAAGTTCGTTGACTGTTTTGGGTGCGCTACCACTTGTAATCGTTTCCGATGAATCTGTGTCGTTACTTATATCGCTTCTTGCAATAACGGTGCCGGTTCCGTTTTTAATTACATAGTCAACAAAAGCGTCTACTTTTTCTTTGCCAATATAAAATGTTGCGGAAGAGAAAATATTTGAAGTTAGATAACCGTTCTCAGTTACAGCTAATGAAATATTTTTTATCCCAATCTTCTTTACATTAATGGAACAAGACATCAAATCAAGTCCAGTATCTTTTAATTCAAGCTCATTTTCAAGTTCAGCATTCTTTAAATTAACATCAGATAACAACATATCCCATATATTGTCAGTTGACGGCAAAGTATATTTCATAGTTATCAGTTCGTTTTTTTGGATAAATGAGTATTCAATGATATTATTGAATTCAAGATTTTCACGAAGATTTAGATCATTAATAAAACTTCCCAATGTTTTCGGTACATAAAAAACATTTAAATAGGGGTAATACTTATCTTGTCCTTCAAACTTAACTGCAATAGCACAGTCTGGCAAGATTTTATTCAAAGCATATATACTACAACGAATACTATATTCCTTTGGTTCACTTAGACTATTATCATATCCTGTGACAGTAGTATTTAATAATAGTTTTCCAATATCTTTTTCATTAATCTCATCTTTGGATGATGAGCTATATTCAATTCCGTTGTAATTTATACCGCGGAATTTTTCTGTTATCGTGAGTTCATTCCACGGCGGTATGACAGCCGTTTCATTTTTATCGGTTTTTTGAGTCTCTTTATGAGTAGTGGGGGCATTATCACCGTTATTGTTTTTTTGAGTCTCGTTTGCAGGGGGAGAATCTTTACTGTTCTCAGCCTTCTTTCCTGCTTGATCTGGCAAATTAGAGTATTGCGAATCAACAATTAATTTTCCTGACCAAATATTCATTGCTTGAGGCAATATCGCAATACTTAGCAGTATGATAGTTAGACATGCAGCACAAGCAGCGCC
>JAAYKB010000149.1 GCA_012522615.1 Clostridiales bacterium | reverse complement strand
TTAAATCAAAACCCGTCAGGTTGGTGCAGGCAGTACTGCCTGCACCAACCCATAAAAACTCCCGCGCCTATTAATCAGAGGTGATTTTTTTGCATCAAAGAAAAGCCGGTATCTGGCCATACCTGCTGATAGCCCCCGCCCTGCTTGTTGTGCTGGCGGTGGTGTTCATTCCGGTGGTGAACGCAATCCTGATGAGCTTCCAAAGCTATGACCTCAGACGCCCGGCAGCAATCGGGTTTATCGGGCTTAGCAACTATATCGCGGTTTTTAAAGACGTCCTTTTCTGGCAGTCCCTGATAAGAACCGTACTGTGGGTGGTGTTCGGGGTAGGATTCCAATTCGTGTTCGGCTTCACTCTTGCGCTAATCCTCAACAAGCCCTTTCGCGGCAGGGGTGTGGTGCGTTCGGTAAGCCTTATTCCATGGGTTACCCCCGGAGTGCTGATAGGGCTGATGTGGCGCTGGATTTTCGATGGCAGCTATGGGGTTTTGAACGACATCCTCCTGAAAATGAAGATAATCGAGGACCCTATAGCCTTTCTCGCAAGACAGGACACGGTGTTCCCCGCCGTTATCGTCACGATTATCTGGCAGGGCATACCCTTTTTTGCACTTATGCTGCTTGCCGGTCTGCAGGGGGTTCCGGGCGAGCTGTACGAAGCGGCCGACATCGACGGCGCCAGCGTATTTCAAAAGTTTTTCCATATAACCGTGCCCTCCCTGCAAAACACCATCTATGTAACCACCCTGCTGAGGATAATCTGGGTTGCCAACTCGGTCGATGTTATCTTCAACATGACGGGGGGCGGGCCGGCCTATGCCTCCCAGACGCTCAGCGTCTATATATTTAACAAGGCGAACGCCCTGAATCTGGGATATGCGTCCACCATGTCGCTCTTGCTGACGATAATCCTGCTTATGGCGGCCGTTCCCTATCTTAGAAGCATGTTCAAAAACCAGGAGGGGTGACGATGCAAAGAAAAGAGAATCCGGTCTCAAGGTTTTTATTCCTCTACCTGCCACTGATTTTGATACTTTTGTTTTTGCTCTTCCCTTTTTACTGGACCTTCGTCACCTCAATCAAGCCCGAGCGGGAGCTTTACGGCGAGGTCGTGACCTACTGGCCGAGGGAAGCCACCTTTCGGGCATACCGCGCCCTCTTCCTCGACTACAATTTCCTGCGCCCCATGACAAACAGCCTGATAGTAGCCCTTTCGACAACCGTCCTCACCCTTTTCGTCGCCACCCTGGCGGCCTATTCCTTTTCCCGTTTTCGCTTCAGGGGGCGCAAGGCGTTTATGATTCTGTTTTTGACCAACAACATGTTCCCGACCGTGCTTCTCCTGATACCGCTGTATGCGATAATGCGAAGGCTCGGAATACTCTACACCCCGCTGGCGCTGGTGCTGTCCTACACCACCTTCACCATCCCCTTTTCGGTATGGCTTCTCAACGGCTACCTGAGCGACCTGCCAATGTCGCTCGAGGAGGCGGGCATGGTGGACGGGGCAAACCGGGCGCAGGCCTTTATAAAGATAATCCTGCCGGTTCTGGTTCCCTGTCTGGTTGCCACCGGAGTATATATATTTATGACCTCATGGAACGAATATACATTTGCCGTCATGTTCACAAACGAGGTAAGCCGGACAATCCCGGTCTCGCTGAGGAACCTTATCGGTCAACTCGGGGTACAGTGGGATTTGCTGACCGCCGGAGGAATAATAACCATAATTCCGGTCTGCATTCTCTTCTTCTTTGCCCAGCGCAGGCTGGTAGAGGGACTGACGGCGGGGGCGGTCAAGGGATAAAATTAACGATAACTGGAGGCTTAAAATGGAAAACCAAAACAATATTGACCTGATGGAAAAGGCAAAAAGAATTCGGGGGGACATACTCCGGATGCTTTATACAAGCCAGTCGGGACACCCCGGCGGTTCGCTGTCCTGCGTCGAAATACTGCTTTCCTTATATTACAGGGTTGCAAATGTCGACCCCAAAAACCCCAAGATGGAAAACAGGGACAGGATAGTGCTCAGCAAGGGGCACGCATGTCCGGCGCTGTACGCCGTGCTGGCCGACAAGGGCTTTTTCCCGCGCGAGGATTTGTGGACGCTGCGCCAGATAAACAGCCATCTTCAGGGACACCCCGACAGCAAAAAAACTCCGGGGGTTGACGTCAACACCGGCTCGCTGGGGCAGGGGATGTCGATTGCCATGGGGATTGCGGTTGCCGCCAAATGCCTGAAGGCAGATTACCGAATCTATGTAATAATCGGAGACGGGGAATGTCAGGAGGGGCTTGTCTGGGAAGCCGCCATGGCGGCTTCCCACTACAAGCTTGACAATTTCTGTGTCCTGCTAGACCACAACCGTCTCCAGATAGACGGCCCAAACAGGGAGGTAATGGATATCGGAGATATTATAAAAAAATTCGAAGCCTTCGGCTTTGACTGCCAAAAGGCGGACGGACACGACGTCGAGGCAATAACCGCAGCCCTGCAAAAGCAGGTGAGAGGCAAACCCAGATTCATCTGCTGCGAAACCTTCAAGGGCAAAGGGGTGTCCTTTATGGAGGATCGGTTCGGCTGGCACGGCAAGGCGCCAAGCGAAATTGAATATCTCGATGCCATGAAGGAGTTGGGGGTGAACACCCATGATTGAAAAGCAATCCCTGAGGGTGGCTTACGGAAACGCCCTTGTCGAGCTGGGACGCAGCAACCCCAGACTTGTCGTGCTGGACTCCGACCTTGCGCACGCCACCATGACAAGCATATTTGCAAAGGAGTTTCCCGACAGGTTCTTTAACTTCGGAATAGCCGAAACCAATATGGTGTGCGCCGCCGCCGGATTTGCCCATGCCGGACTGCTGCCCTTCTTCAGCACCTTTGCCCTGTTCGGGGCGGGGCGGGCATACGAAATGATACGCAACTCGATTGCCTATATAAACGCAAATGTCAAGTTCGGGCTCTCCCACTCGGGACTCAGCGTGGGGGAGGACGGGGGAAGCCACCAAAGCTTTGAGGATATTGCCCTGATGAGGGTGGTTCCGGGCATGACAATACTTGTGCCCTGCGACCCGATTGAAACCCGCAAGGCGGTTTTTGCGGCGGCCGAAATCGACGGGCCGGTATACATCCGCGTCGCCCGCCCGATTGTAGACACCATCACGACCGAAGATACCCCCTTCATACCCGGCAAGGCGGTTGTGCTGAGGGACGGCGGGGATGTGTGCATTATGGCGACCGGACTGATGGTGCCCTATGCCCTCGCGGCGGCCGAACAGCTTGCCGCAAAAGGGATAAACGCGGCGGTTGTCAACCATCACACAATAAAGCCCCTTGATAATGAATCAGTCCTGAACATGGCAGACAGATGCGGGGCGGTTGTCACGGTGGAGGAGCACTCGATTATCGGGGGTCTGGGCTCGGCGGTGGCCGAGGTTCTGGCGGGCAACTCGTCGGCAAGGCTTGCCCGTATCGGGATAGCGGATGTTTTCGGCAGGTCGGGCAAGCCGGAGGACTTGTTCAAAGTCTACGGACTGACGACCGAAAATATAGCAAACCGATGTATGGACTTGAAAAGCTAAAGGGGGGAATTGCGGTGGGAATTCAAGTGCTGGAATTTGACGGCGAGGGCATGAAACGGGTTTTTGAAAACGGAAAATGGATGGTGGGCATAAAAAACTGGAAGCCGGCCAACGATATAAGCGGAATTGACTGCCTCGAACGCCACAACCAGACCGACGAGCTGTTCGTTCTGCTGTCGGGGAGCTGTACCCTGCTCTATGCAGACGAGGAAAACGGCGGACTTAATATCAAGGCGGAAAAAATGCAGCCCATGAGGGTATATAACATCCCGCGCTCCCTCTGGCACAACACGGTTACGACAAGGGACGTCAAGCTGGTTTTGATAGAAGACTCCTCGACCGGAGCGGAAAACAGCGATATTCTGGAGCTTAGCCGGGAACAGATAGATTACGTTCACAGCCTGATTAAGTGACATTCGGATTTGATTTCCTGATTTTTTAAAGGGTTGTTTGCCAAAACTATCTGCGGGACAAGTTTACACCAAGCAACCGAAAGGATTGATTATCAAATGGGCAGAGGACGTACAAACGACACGCCCGATTTTGATGCATATCTGAACGGGCATATTCTCAGCGACGATGATTTTTATTCGTTGCCCGAGGAGGTTCAGGAACAGGTCAACGCACACGCCGACGAATTCCGTTCCCAGGCCGAAATGCGGGCGTTTATCCGCGACCTGATGAACCGGGCCTAAGTTTGAAAAATAAATTTTTCAAACGGCAAATTTGTGCTTTTTGGTCAAACACCGACCAAAGTTTGCGGACTATCCGGAAGGACTATTCATAAACTGTAAAATCAAAAAAATCGGGCAGATGTAAAGCACATCTGCCCGAAATAATATTGTCTAAAACTATATCCCTGCCGCCGAAATAATTTTTGAAACCAGAACAAGGGTAAGAATAATAACAAAGGCGGCGCAGCTCCAGAAAAAAATATGCCGTGATTGAAGCCCGCTGATCTTTCGGGAAGCAAGCCCGAGCAAAAGGCAGGAAAACAAACCGGCGGTTACCGTAATAATGGCGCGCATCTCAAAATAGGAATACGGCAGAACGCCGATCATGATTTTTGAAATCAGCCCGCTCACTATATATATAAAAGGAGTAATAAGCAGGGGGAGAATGGCGACGGAATACTCTTTTTTGCCCGAACGCAAAAAGACAAACGACATGGCAATCAGAACAATGAGGATTGCCCAGCAGGCAAAAAGCATCCCGCCCGACGAGGGTTCTCCGCTGTTGCCGGAGGCCGAAAGGGTCAAGAGATAAGGAGGCATATAACGTAACATTCCTTTCTGCCATCAATGCAATGGTAAATTATAGAACATGGTTATTATAACCCTATCCCGTTGCTTTATCAATGAAGCAATGGGATTGCAACCTCAAGCCCCGCCTATTTTTTGGATACCGCATGGGCGCACCTAACGTGTGCCCACCCTCGCCTTACACCTCAAACCCGCCTGATTTTTTTGGAAAAAGCACAAAAATTTCGCAAAAACAGTTGACTTTATATATAATAAATGGTAATATATGGGTGCAATCGTTGTAAGACAAAGGTTGCGATTAAAAAACAAGAGGAGGTCTAACAGTGGAACTTTCGAGAGAAGACATATTAAAAATGTTTGATGCGCTTGACCAAGAAGCGCAAGACCGCATTATTCTCGCTGCTGCTGCTTCCATTCGAGAACAATCAGATTCTCAATCACCCGCCGCTGTTCCTCAGAAAGCTGATCAAGCATATTCATGAGCTTTATCCTGTTTTGTTCCTCTTCGGTCGGTTCGCGCGGTGTCTTATTATTAAGCAGATAATCGATGCTGACATTGAGAACCGAGGCCAGATTGGCGACAACGCTTACCATGGGTTCCTGCTTTCCGTTTTCATACTTGGAAAGCGTTCCCTTGCTTAATCCTGCGCCCACGAACACAGAATTATATAGGTTGGCAAGATGCTCGAGGGTATACCCCTTTTCAAGTCTTGCCGCTCTCAGATTTTTTCCAAACATCAAAGTAAAATCTCCCCTTTCTCTCAATAAGTTAGCACATTCAAAAACAAAGTGCAAGGTCTATATTAAAAAAGTTTCGGTGAAAACAAAAAAATTTTAAAAATGTTATTGACAATGAAACGAAGATGTGTTACCATGTTATTACCACAAAAAACAAAAGGAGGAAGACTTGTGAAAAAATCCAAACACAAACCTTACTTAAGGCTGAAAGCCGCGCTGCAAGAAAAAAACATAAGCTACCGCGCCCTTGCCAAACTCCTCGATATTTCCCCGGCGGCGGTCAGCGACAAGATTAACGGAAAATCTGATTTTCTGATAAGCGAGGCCCTGAGTATCGAATCGGCGCTTAAAATCCCCAAAAGTGTTTTTTTGCCCGAACAGTTTCGCAAGTGAAACGATGATTTTCCACACAGCAATGATAACCGAAGGAGGTGGTTTAAATGACTTCAAAGGAGGAGGTTCGGCAGGTGCTCGGAAGCGCAAGGGCTTTTTACAACATATGCCTTCCTTATGAGCAGGCGGCAAAAAGCCTTAGGAGGGGCGGGGAAAGAAAAAGGCTGAGCAGGGAAAACAAGCGTCTAAAGGCGTGCGAAACGGCCGCCCGCCGAAAAATCAAAAGGATTCTGTCAAACGTCGACCTGTCCCCCCGACGGCTTACGGTGCTGCAGATGCACTATCTCGAATACCAAAGCTGGAAATCAATATCCGAAAAACTGAATATAGAGCGAAGATATGCCCTGCAGCTACACTCGCAGGCAATCGAGAGTATAGCCCGGCAGATATGCGTTAAAAGAGTCGAAACCCCGAAGCGGCCCTCCGGCGCCCCGAAATCCGGCCTACGCCGGGGTCTGGCAGCAATTCCCCCCGGTTTTGTCAAGACAGGATATCTCAATGCAGATCGCCCGCAGGGAGCTGAGGTCGTCAAAAACATGGCGGTAGGGGTGGGCCTTAACCCTCTTGATACGCATATCCAAACGGGCGGCGCGGTCGGCAATCTGCCGCACAATCCGAATCTTGTCCTCCCAACCGAATAGGTAAACCGTCTGGGCGCCGAGAGAAAGACTGCTGCGAACCTTTTCGATATATGCATCCCGGCCGTGGCGAAAGATAAACTGCCGGTTCGCGACAAGCCCGAAGGCAATACGAATATACTTTCCGTTATAAAAAAGTGTTTTATGCCTCTCGGTACAAAAATCAACCAGATAATTAAGAAAGGCCTTGGCCTCCTTTTCAAAATCCTCGATAAAATACTGGTCATCAAACTGTCCTAGGGATTTGGTAAGCTCGTTGAGAAAAACGGGCAGGAACAGCCCGCTGTAATCAAGACGTTTGAGCTGTTCGAAATATTTCGAAAAATCCGAGTCGGTTTCATTGACGCTGTTGAGAATGTTCTTTTCAAAGTAAGACAGGCTTTCAATATACGCCTGTGACAGTATCTTGCCCACGGCGCAGAGGTCGATTGCCCGGACAAGCGGCTCATCCCGCAGATGACGCTTAACATTGTGTATAAGCCCCTGCCGCACGAATTCGGCGACCGCCAGCACAAAGGACTTGTTGATATCGTCGTCGTCGCGTATCTTGATAATTACCTGCCCGCTTTTGAGAAAGCTTTCGATATTCTCGCTCTTGACCCACTTAATCTTGACGCGGTATGGAAGAAGATCGTCGTTGATGCTGTTAATCACCCGGGTGGCGTGGAGAATCTGGTTGGCAAGCCGCGTCGAGGTGTATCGCTTAAAGGTGAAAGAACTGATGTTGCGAAAGGCCGACCAAAACCCCTCGACCGACGCCAGCAGCTTGTCGCCGAAAAACAAAATCAGTATAAACATAACGGCGACAATCCCCCAGCCGCCATAGGAGACAAAAAAATCAACAATCGCGCCTATCAGCTTATCCAAGACAACGTCACCCTTTCGACCGAGGTTGAGAACAAAACCGCCCTAAACTACCTTTCCTCCTGCTCCAGATTGAGCATGGCGTTGCAGCACTCCGGCCTGCCGCAGCAAAAGCAAACCGATTCATCATACGGGAAAACGGCCGAAATGGTTTCAAGGCTCAGGGGTTCGCGGCAAAAATAACAGCACTCCCTGCTGCCGCACACCGCGTCGTACACGCCGAGCGACTTTAAAAGCTTCTTCAAATCCCGCTGAAGCACGGCCTTTATCTGGTTTTCTCTCACGGCGCATCATCCCCCCGTTCTATATTTATACATATCAAATCCGGCATATATGTCATTAAAGATAAGAAAAAACCGCAGGACAGACGCCCTGCAGTCGTTTGAAAATCCTCATAGTGCGAAGTGTGAAGTGTTGGCAAAAGCACCGGCACATTTGCAAACAGTTACTTGCTGTATAAAATCTCCAGATTGCGTTTGAGAACCTCGGCTCCCCGCCAGCCGTAAGCCCTGTCCTCCAGATCCGAAATAATGTCCTCGGTAAGCGACGGCTCAAAAACCTTTCCGCCGAAGCAGGCATGCGGCTCGGTTCGGACGCCGGAGTTGAGCGGGCATACCTCCTGACAGCGGTCGCAGCCCCAGGCCATCCCGCTTTTCTTCAAAAGCTCCCGTTGCCGGGGGTCAAGCTCCCCTTTAAGCTGGGTCAGCCGCGACACACAGTCCTGCCTTGACTCCCCGCCCGCACAGCCCGACGGACATCCGGCGGCACATTTCCCGCATTGAAGACAACCCTCAATCGACTGTTCCCCAAACTCAACCGGCATATCGGTGACAATACAGCCGATAAAGACCCACGAACCGAAGACAGGGTTTATTAAAAGATGATGGTCCCCCACGCGGCCCAGCCCGGCCAAGGCCGCGGCCCGAACCTCGGGAATCGGGGAGTTGTCGATAAACGCGAGAAAGCGGTAATCCGACAGGGCGGCCGAAAGCGAGGCGGCGGCAGACTCCAAAACTCCTCCGGCGGCGGCATGGTAATCCGGCAGGCGGGCATATCTGGACAGATTGCCCTCCCGGTCGTCCGCGCGGTATGGAAAGAGGGCAACAATAACCGTCTTGGGCGGGGAATCGGAAAAGGCGGCCCGCATCCGGTCCGCCGCGCGGCAGGAAATAAGACGGTCGGAAAGCAACTCAAAGCCGCAGTATCCGTGCAGAGCAAGCCCGTTGCCGTCCAAGATTCTGTCGGCGGCAAGCCTGTTGTCAAAGCTGTTCATCCGAATTCCCTCCCCTTAAAAAATCTATGCCTATAATTATAACCCCGCGCATGGTCCCATGCAACCGATTATTAAGTTGGAATAAAGTCAGATTTTAGGTTTAAATGCTGTTCAAAATTTCCTCGCTGTGCTATAATTTTATAATGTGTACAGACCTTAAAAACGGTCTTTGCTCTATTAATTTCCGAACCGGACGAAATCCGGTCTGAAAGGAATGAAGTATATTGGATGCAACCACAAAAAAACAGCTTTTAATCACGGCAACCAAGATTCGCATGGCTGTTATCGAGGGCACCTATAACGCAAAAAGCGGACATCCCGGAGGTTCCCTCTCGATTGCCGACACCCTCGCGGTTCTCTACTTCCTGCATATGCGGACAGACCCCGCCAACCCCGGCTGGCAGGACCGCGACCGTCTGGTGCTTTCAAAAGGACATACGGCGCCCGCTCTTTACGGAGCGCTCGCACTCAGTGGGTTTTTCCCGGTTGAGGAAATCCCGACCCTGCGCCATATCGACTCCCATCTTCAGGGCCACCCCGACATGAAGGGCACGCCCGGCGTGGACATGTCCACCGGCTCACTCGGTCAGGGAATCTCGGCGGCCGTCGGCATGGCGCTTGCCGCAAAGCTGGACGGTTCGGACAGAAGGGTTTTTGCCATTCTCGGAGACGGCGAGCTCGAGGAGGGGCAGGTCTGGGAGGCCACCATGTTTGCCGCCCACAAAAAGCTTGACAACCTCTGTCTGATTATCGACAACAACCACCTGCAGATTGACGGCACGGTTGAGGAGGTCAACTCCCCATATCCCATTCCGGAAAAATTTGTCGCCTTCGGGTTTAACGTGATAACAATAGATGGTCACGACCTAGACCAGATAGAATCGGCGCTGACCGCTGCAGCAGGATATAAGGGCAAGCCCACCGCCATTATACAAAAGAGCGTAAAGGGCAAGGGGGTTTCCTTTATGGAAAATCAAGTCGGCTGGCACGGCACGGCCCCCAACAAGGAACAGTACGAACAGGCGATGCAGGAGCTTAAGGCGCAGCTCGCAAAGTATGAGGAGGCATAAATTATGGCAGAAATAATAAAAAAAGCGACCCGCGACGCTTACGGCGAAAGCCTTGTGGCGCTTGCGGCCGAATATCCCGATTTGGTTGTGCTTGACTCCGACCTTGCCGCCGCCACAAAAACGGTAATGTTCCGCAAGGCATATCCCGACCGCTTTTTTGACTGCGGCATATCCGAGCAAAATATGATGGGTATTGCCGCCGGACTTGCCGCCTCGGGCAAGCAGGTTTTTGCTTCCACCTTTGCGATGTTCGCAGCCGGCCGCGCCTTTGAACAGGTTCGCAACTCGATAGGCTATCCCCACCTGCCGGTGAAAATAGGGGCGACCCACGCCGGAATATCGGTCGGGGAGGACGGCGCCACCCACCAGTGCTGCGAGGACATCGCATTGATGCGTACCATACCCGGCATGACCATAATCAACCCCGCCGACGCGGTTGAAACGGCCGCCGCCATGCGGGCGGTTATGAAGCTGGACGGGCCTGTATATATGAGGTTTGGCAGACTTGCCGTTCCGGTTATTTTTGACGATACCCTCAAATTTGAAATCGGCAAGGGAATACAGATAAAAGAGGGCAACGACGTTACAATCATAGCCACCGGACTCATGGTATCCGAGGCTATCGCCGCCGCCGAGTTGCTGGAAAACGAGGGAATATCGGCGCGGGTCATAAATATGGCGACCATAAAACCTCTTGATACAGAGATTGTTTTGAAGGCCGCCAAAGAAACCCGGGCCATTGTCACGGCCGAAGAGCACAGCATTATCGGGGGTCTTGGCGGTGCGGTGGCCGAAACGGTTTGCGAAGCCCTGCCAGTTCCGGTTGTAAGGGTAGGCGTCAACGACGTTTTCGGAAGGTCCGGACCCGCCTTGGATTTGCTGAAGCTGTTCGGGCTGTCGGCCGAGAATATCGCCGACAAGGCAAAACAGGCGATTAAGATGAAAAACAGTTAAAAAACATAATTATTGTTTTATCCGTTTCAAGTCATAGCTTAATTTCGGTGTCGGAGGGCAAAATTCCGTTATACCGCTTGTAGGTCTTTGAAAAGTAGGACAGATTCCGAAAGCCGCTCCGCTCGGCGCTCTCGCTGACGTTGTAGCGCCCCGAGGAAATCAGGCTCTTGGCGTGGCTGCAGCGAAGGAGATTGATGGTATCTGTCACCGTTCTTCCGGTAATCCTCCGGAACTCCCGGCAAAAATAGTATTTGCTGAACCCCAGATGACGGCATATATCGTCAACCGTAATATCCTCGGTGAAATGCTGCCTGATATACGAGATCGCCGACCGCACCATGTCAAGCTTCCGGCTGTTTTGCTGACCCTCCGGAAGATCCTGCCGCGAGGCTGTCCGATATATATGTGTGAAAAGCGAAAGGGTTTCGGCCTTGACGGCGGTTTTGAAATACGGCTTTTTCTCTGATGTCTCCCGTGCAATTCGGTCGAAATGAGCTCCGATAACCTCGTCGCGCAGAGGGCTTAACAGCCGCATCTTTTCAAAAGGAAGGTCAAAGCCTTCGAGAAAAAGCTTGTCGACAATAAGACAGTCATAATTGCTGACAGGAGTTTGCGACCTGATGGTATGCAGAGCGCCGGTATTGATAATAACGGCGTCCCCCGGCAAAGCCGTATAGGGCACTGCGTCGCAAAGCACCACCCCGCGCCCCTGCCTGAAATACAGAAACTCGATGTTTTCATGCCAGTGGGACAGAAAATTGCTGTCCTCCATAAGGTTGTCGTTGTGAAAGATGATAGGAAAATCCGGATCCTCATGGATATGCTGTTCATAAAAGCTGAACGCCACAAAAACCCCGCCTTTGAGCAATATAGTGTTAATTAAAGGCAATTTGCTTTCTTTTTATTCTCATATGGTCATTCTATAATGAAGACAGTAAAAAAGCAAATTCTTTTTAATCAAAGGGGGATTATCAATGTATCGGTATCCAATCGGAGTTATGCTGGATTCTTTCCGTACCGATGTGCGCACCGCCCTCCGAAAGGCGGTTGATGTAGGGGCACAGGGCATACAGGTATATGCCACACACGGGGAGCTTTCCCCCGAAAACCTGACCGGGGCAAAAAGACGGGAGTTTCTCGACATGGTAAAGGCGCACGGGCTTGTCATTTCGGCGCTCTGCGGGGATCTCGGCCACGGCTTCGGCAAGCCGGATAAGAATCCGGAATTGATTGAACGCTCGAAACGCATACTTGATTTGGCAAAGGATCTCGAAACTGATATTGTAACAACCCATATCGGGGTGGTTCCGAACGACCCGGAGCACGAGCGATATAAAATCATGCAGGATGCCTGCAGCAAGCTTTGCCGCTATGCCGATGATGTCAAGGCGCATTTCGCCATTGAAACCGGACCGGAAATAGCTACCACCCTCAAGGGCTTTCTCGACTCACTCGGCTCAAAAGGGGTTGCGGTGAATTTCGACCCTGCCAACCTGGTTATGGTAACCGGAGATGACCCCGTCAAGGCTGTGTATACGCTCAGGGATTATATTGTACACACCCACGCCAAGGACGGACGCAAGCTTAAAGACAACGACCCCGAGGTAGTCTACGGCGTTATTGAGGATGCCATACAGGAGGGGCAGACCTTTATCGAGCTTCCGCTGGGAGAAGGGGATGTAGATTTCCCGAGATATATCGCGGCGCTTGAGGAGGTCGGGTATCGAGGATATCTTACGGTGGAGCGCGAGGTGGGTGAAGACCCCGAAGCCGATATACGCCTCGCAGTGGAGTTTCTTAAAAAGCTGACACGCTAGCCGGAGAATTTGACGAGAGGATGACTTGAAATGAGCAAACTTAAAATAGGTGTAATAGGCACCGGCAGCATATCGACCTTTCATATAAACGGGTATAAGAGAAATCCCGATGCCGAGCTTTATGCCTTTTGCGATATAGACGAGAAGCGGCTGAAGGCCGCGGGAGAACAGCATGGCGTCACCCGCCTTTATACCGATGTCAAAGAAATGCTGGCCGCCCTGCCCGAGCTTGACGCCGTCAGCGTCTGCACATGGAATTCGGCCCACGCCCCCTGCGCCATAGCGGCGCTGAACGCCGGAAAGCATGTTTTGTGCGAAAAGCCTATGGCGATGTCGGCGGATGAGGCGTGCGCCATGAGGGATGCCGCCGAGAAAAACGGCAAGCTGCTTATGATAGGGTTTGTACGGAGGTTCGGCAACGACTGCAGGATACTGCGAGATTTCATCGAGTCGGATTACCTCGGGGAAATCTACTATTCAAAAGCAACCTACCTGCGCCGCTGCGGCAACCCGGGCGGCTGGTTCGGCGATAAATCGCGTTCGGGCGGCGGACCGCTTATCGACCTTGGGGTTCATGTAATCGACCTTGTTCGCTATCTGATGGGCAATCCCCATCCGGTTTCGGTTTACGGCGCAACCTTCCGCAAGCTCGGTAACCGCAAAAACATAAAAGGGGTTATCGGCTATGCCGCGGCAGATAAATCTTCGGAGGATATCTGTGATGTCGAGGACCTTGCCAGCGCAATGATTCGGTTTGATAACGGGGCGGTCCTGTCGGTAGAGGCCAGCTTCAGTCTCAACATCAAGAAGGATGAGGGCGAGATTGAACTGTTCGGCACAAAGGCGGGCGCCAAGCTTGACCCCGAGCTGGAACTCTATTCGGAGATAAACGATTATCTGGCGGATGTAAAACTGGCGGCGCCGACCGCCCTCTCGTTTGACGGGCTGTTTGAAAACGAGATAGACCATTTTATCGAATGTATCGGCAAGGGCGTAAAGTGCATATCTCCCGCAGAGGACGGAGTTGCCCTTATGACCATTCTCGATGCCATCTATGAATCGGCCCGCACCGGGCACGAGGTTGTGCTGGGCAAATAACGAGAGGACTTGAATCTTATGAAAATTGCTATAAGCACCTACAGCTTTTCACGGCTTATCAGCAGCGGAGCAATGACCCAGCTTGACTGCATCTCGAAAGCAAAGGAGATGGGTTTTGACGCTATCGAGTTTGTTGAAATAATCCCGCATGACGGCTCAGCCGAGGAGAGATATGCCGCCAGACTCGGCGAGGAGGCGCGGCGGCAGGGTATGGAGGTCACCAATTTCACATTCGGCGCCGACTTTTTAACGGGAAGCGGCGGGGATACCCAGGCAGAGATTGAGCGGGTTAGAAAACGCATTGATCTTGCGGTGCTGCTCGGGGCAAGCGGGGTCCGCCATGACGCGACCGTCGGATTTCCCGAGGGAACGAGGGGTTATCGTGGGTTTGACGATGTCCTGCCCGTGCTGTCGGCCGCCTGCCGCGAGGTGACCGAGTACGCTGCCGGAAAAGGCGTGCGGACCATGGTGGAAAACCACGGCTTTTTCTGTCAGGACAGCGACAGGGTGGAAAGGCTGATAAATGCGGTGGCCCACCCCAATTTCGGCTGGCTTGTAGATATAGGCAACTTCCTGTGCGCCGACGAAAATCCGATTACCGCGGTCGGGCGTGCAGCGCCATACGCCTTTTATGCCCACGCAAAGGACTTTCACGTCAAAAGCGGCATGATGCCGGATCCCGGCGAGGGGTTTTTCCGTTCGCGCGGCGGCAATTACCTGCGCGGCTCGATTATCGGACACGGAGACGTGCCGGTCAAGCAGTGTATTGCGGCCCTCAAAAAAGCGGGATATGACGGGGCTGTCGCAATCGAGTTTGAGGGCATGGAAGATCCACTAAAAGGAATCGGCATCGGACTTGCCAACCTTCGCAGATATATTGAGCAGGCTGAGCGGGAACTGGCGAAATAAACAAAATACCC
>JAAYKB010000017.1 GCA_012522615.1 Clostridiales bacterium | reverse complement strand
ATCCATTGTAGTCAAGTTACACAAGTCCAAATCATAACGTAATAAGGAGGTTTCATAATGAAAAAAATACTATGCGCCGTTTTAGCGGTTTTAATGGTTTTATCATTTGCCGCAGGATGTAATAACGGCAAAGACCCATCAAAAAGTACACCAAAAAAAGGCGAATCTACAAATAGCACCAGTAGCGGTGAGGTAAAAAATGACAATCGTGATAGGGTCGATGCGGTTGGAAGTAAATATGCTACTGGTATAGAGATATTTAAACCGACAAAAGAACAGAGAAATGTAAGAATTATGTGGAGCGTGAACTGGGACTACTGGCAGAAACAGCATACAGAAGAGAACCCTGATTTTCATATAGTGACAAAAAGAGTTTGGGAGGAAACAACCGGAGGACAGGCAGTCGTTGAGGTTGTAGCAGAGACCGAACAGCACCAATACATTGCTTCGGCTGTTGCGTCCGGCATTGCTCCGGATATTATCCCAGCTATTGCATCAACCTATCCCTCTTGGCAGATGACTAATTTCACAAAATTCTTTGATGATGCAGACATAAAAGATCATATAGAATTAAGTAATACCGACCTTTGGGATTTCCCGGCATCCGACGAGTACAAGTGGAATGGTCATTATTCCTGGTTGATTCCCAAAAAGACAAGAGATCCGTTAGTCATAGTATATAATAAAGCAAAATTTGATTTAGCCGGTGAAAAAACACCGATGGAATACTATAAAGAGGGCAAATGGACATGGACGCAGTTTAAGAAAACCGCAAGAAGTATGACTGATGTTAAGAAAAATGAGTATGGTTACACCGGATTTTTCCTGAAGCACTCCTATTACCTACCCATTAAGAGGGACGTTAAGTCAGGAGATTTCTATGTTGATTGGAATGACACGCGTTGGTCAAAGTGGCAGACCGAGCTTTTTGATTTCTATCAGACATTGCCTCTCGGGCCTAGAAGAGATTACAATTCTGACAACTATAAAACCCTGTTCCCGGGTGGAAGCGATGCCATGACATCCTGCTATTTGAGCGATTTTGCGGCTATGTATGCAATTTCAAAAGAAAGCGGCGGAGATGAACTCAGGATTGCTCCGATATATGTGCTGGATGTTCTTGGAGACAAAGAAATTATTCCGAAGGAGAAGGTTTGGGGATATTGCATTTGCGCAGCCGCTGTTAATCCGGTCGGTGCTGCCGAGTATATCCGCTTAGAGGCTCTCATTGCAAAAAATATTGAAAAAGAACAGCCTGAATTCGGCGCTCTTGACAGCTATCTTACCGAGGATGAAAAGAAGGCCTTGCGATATACAAATGAATTACTGGATAAAAGGCAGATTGATCCTAAAGATAAAATATATGGCATCGGCGGAAGCAGCGTAATAAATGATTTCCTTAATGAAGTAGTATATGGCGAGGCGACAAAGACATTCCAGACCGTAATCGAATCATGTAAGCCTGAAATAGAAGAGTCTGTAAGAGCTAATAATAAGATATTGCAACAATATATGGGGAAATAAGGTATAGTCTCAGTTAAGTATATAAAGGTTGAAATTCTCATCAAAAATAGGGTAGCTGGTTGGGAATTTCAACCTTTATTACTGAGATTGAAACGGGAGAGGTTTCATGAGAATCAATCGTGGTATAGCGCTTATTTTAGTTTTGTCTATATTTATATTTAATATTAGCCATATCGCTTACGCTGATAATTCGGGTACAGATAAGCAAACGGCGGCTGACCATTCGGTAGAAACAATTCGGCAGAACAGCTCCGATTTGGTCGGTTATGATGCGTATATTGATACTTTTAAAGGAAATGATGTATCCGGCAGTACATACGAACTTTCGTCTGATAAGCTAGACAATGAGTTGTCACAGAATATAGAAATTTTGAATGACGGTTCGATTAAAACAACCGAAACGAACAGCAAAATCGTTATTCCGGTTGATTTGGTTTCTGACGGTCTTTTTAATGTTAAATTTGAATATTCGACGATTGATTCGGGAGTAAATCCGATATCATTTAGATTTTATATAGATGGAGAGTTACCCTTTAAAGAAGCAGGTATCATGGAGTTAAATCGCCTTTGGAAACAGGAAGAACCGATTAAAAGCGATTTAAACGGAAATGATATGCTTCCCAACATGGTTGTACTTTCCGACTGGCAAAAATATATTGCGGTTGATACCGAAAGATTGTTTGAAGAACCGTTTAAGTTTTTGTTTAGAAGCGGTCACCACACCATTACTTTGGAGTTCATCGGGGGTATAATCGGTCTTAAAAACCTTTGTCTTGTACCTCCGGAGAGGCTTCCTACATATAAAGAGTACCTTGAAAATCGCAAAGATATTCCCAAATATTCCGGCGATTCCATCACAATGGAGGCAGAAAACATCCATACGGCGTCTACCATGTTTTTAATACCCCGTAATGATATGTCAAGTCCCTATACTCAACCGTTCAGCCTGGAGAATACAAAGCTGAATATCCTCGGCGGGGATAGCTGGAAGATACCTGGCGAAACCGCGTCTTGGGATACAAGCGGCTTTATAAAGACGGAGGCATTATATAGAATCTCTTTTAGATTCAGACAAGGTATTTCAAACCAGAGCAATGTATACAGACGGCTGGTGATTAACGGGGAAACCCCTTTTGCCGAAGCGAATAAAATAGCATTTAAATATGAAAGCAATTGGCAGTCGGAATATATCGGCGATTACTATGTACACCTCAAACCCGGTGATATTATATCCCTCGAGTGTGTTTTGGGCAACAGAGGAAAGATTCTCGGTGAAATCAACAAGCTTGTTAATTCGTTAAACACCACGTACAGGCAGATTATTATGGTAACCGGCAGCACACCCGACTCATATCGTGACTACAGCTTGACCGAGCTGATGCCGAATCTTCTTAGTGATCTCAAAAGCGAGAAAAAACATGTTGAAAAAATAGTTGAGATGTTGTCAACCGAGAGAAAAGAATACAAATCGCAGATGGGCTTTAGCACCCTGTATGACGCGATTAGGCTATTAGATGCGATTATAAAAAATCCCCGCTCAATAACCAAATCCAATCGACTATCCGTATTAAAGTCGCATATCAGTTCAATCGGTTCAATGATTATGTCGTTAAGAGAACAGCCATTGACATTGGATTCAATCACCTTTTCATCCGGTCATACGGAGATACCAAAGGATAACCCGGACTTTTTCGGTGAAGTCAAGTATCGATTTGATCGTTTTATGACCTCGTTTAAGGTTGACTATACGATGATTTCCGATTCTGATAGCCATGGAGTAAAGGTCTGGGTAAATACAGGCAGGGATCAGGCTACAATTTTAAAACAGCTTATAGATAATGACTTTACACCGAGGAAAAAAATCGGTGTGCAGTTGCAGCTTGTCAATGGTTCTATTATTGAAGCTAATCTTGCAGGCAAGGGTCCTGAGGTCGCTTTACAATGCGGCGACGCCGATTTGATGAATTATGCAATCAGAAATGCCCTGTATGATTTATCATCGTTCGATGATTTTGAAAGCATAAGAGAAAATTTTATACCGTCGGCCTTTATTCCATACCAGTATCATGACGGTTATTATGGCGTACCCGAGACGATGTCCTTTCTTGTCATGTTTTGTCGGGACGATATACTCGACGAACTGGGGCTGGAGCCTCCCACTACTTGGCAGGAAATTACCGAAAAAACCCTTCCTATTCTGAACCAGAACCACATGCAGATGGGTATCGGCGCAATTGCCTCTGCTCAGTCGTTATTTTTAAACATGCTCTACCAGAACAACGGCAAACTTTATGCGGACGATTTTAAAACCACCGCATTGGATTCCGAGATTGCGCATGAGACCATGCTTTTTGCAACAAGGCTTTTTACCGACTATAGCTGTCCGCAAAGCTATGATGCGGTAAGCCGGTTCCGTACCGGAGAAATGCCGCTGTTTATTGATAATTATGCGCTGTATAATAACCTGTCGTATACTCTTCCGGAACTGAAAGGTTTATGGTCAATGGTGCCGATTCCCGGTACTAAGAATTCGCAAGGTAAAATTAACAACACCCAGCTTGTCGGCTCGACGGCCAGCGTAATGTTTAAGTCGGTTAAAAATCCCGAAAAAGCATGGGAGTTTATAAAGTGGTGGACAAGTACACAGACGCAGACATGGTTCGGCAATCGGCAGGAATCACTTCTAGGTGCATCCGGACGCTATACACCTGCGAATATTAATGTAATTTCCAAATTACCTTGGAACCAAGAGCAACTGGATGTGTTACAATCGCAAGTTGATGTTATTCAAACGCTTCCCCAGATTCCCGGCAGCTATTTTTTAGGAAGAGCATTGAACAATGCATTCTTAACCACGGTGCTTTCGGGCGGTAATGCAAGGGAAGAACTGCTTAAATGGAACGAACAGGTGAATATGGAGCTGGAACGTAAGCGCTTGGAGTTTGATTTCAAGCCAACGAGTTACCGATAGGGATGGGTTGATTATGATAAATTCGAAACATAAGTATAGCCTTGCACATCGTATAAAGTCCTCATGGGTCAGTTACTTAATGCTTATTCCGTTTTTCTCGCTGGTTCTGTTTTTCATTGTAATACCGGTTTCGGCGGCTATAGTGCTGAGCTTTACGGATTTTAATATGGTTGAGTTTCCCAAATGGGTAGGATGGCTTAATTATCAGCGACTTTTCATAGAAGATCAGACCTTTCTTATCGCACTTAAGAATACATTGTTTTTTGCATTGGTTAACGGTCCTATAAGCTACATATTTGCATTTATCATGGCGTGGATTATAAATGAAATGCCCCGTAAATTCCGTGTGTTTATGACCGTTGTGTTTTATGCTCCGTCTATTTCGGGAAATATTTACTTTATATGGACTTATCTGTTTAACGGTGACCAGTACGGTATTGCAAATTCATTTTTGATGAATATGAATATCATCAAGGAACCGATACAATGGCTTACCGACGCAAAATATAATATGACCATAGTAATACTGATACAGATTTGGTTATCGCTCGGAGTGGGATTCCTTTCGTTTATTGCGGGTCTCCAATCAATTGATATCAGCCAATATGAAGCCGGTATTATCGACGGAATTAAAAACCGATTCCAGAGACTTTGGTATATAACCATTCCGAATATGAAAAGCATGCTGCTTTTCGGAGCGGTAATCCAGATAGCAGGCGCTCTGTCGGTCGGCGATGTTACTCAGGCATTAACGGGTGGTTACACATCCATGAACTATTCAACCATGACAATAATTAATTATATTACCGACTATGCTACACAGCGGTATGAGATGGGCTATGCTTCTGCAATCGGCGTCGTTTTGTTTATTCTGGTTGTAGTATGTAAGAAGTCGTTATTCAGATTATTCAGGAGCTGAACCTGGTTTCTTGGGTTGAGATAAAATGCTTTCAACCGCTGGCAGAAAGGGATGGCACTTATATTATGACAAAACGTAAGCAAACGCGCTCATTGGGCGGAACATTAACACTATCATTTTTTTTGATTCTTATAGGGCTGTTTATGGTATTACCGTTTGTGTATGCAGTTGCTTCATCATTCAAGCCCCCAACTGAATTTTTTCTCTTTCCGCCTCCATTCTTCCCGATAAATCCTGTATTTGACAATTATAAGGATTTAAGCGTGGTACTATCCAATATGTGGGTACCTTTCGAGAGATATGTTTTCAACAGCACTGTTATTGCTGCTATTACATCGGTTGTTTATCTTTTTATTGCAGCAATGAGTGCATTTCCGTTGGCAAAGCATGACTTCCCGGGTAAAAAAGTGTTTTTGTCTGTTATCACACTAGCCCTGATGTTTACTCCCGCGATTACCGGTATACCGCAGTATGTTGTGATGACCCAGCTGGGTTTGATAGATAATATGTGGGGTGTTATTCTGCCTGCACTAAGCAGTACGCTTGGCGTTTATCTTTGTATAAACTATCTGGAAATAATACCGGACACAATACTTGAGTCGGCAAGAATTGATGGGGCGAATGAGATAAGGGTATGGTGGAGCATCATCATGCCAAATATAAAGCCGTCGCTTTTTACCATGCTTATCTTTGAATTTCAGGCAATATGGATGTCTTCCGGGGGAAATGTCCTGTACAGCGAACAGTATAAAACCCTGCCGGCGGCATTGGGTCAGGTTGCAACAGCCGGTATCGCAAGAGCCGGTGTGGGTTCGGCTGCATCAGTTATTATGATGATTCCGCCTTTGGTAATATTTATTATTTCGCAAACCATCGTCATTGATACAATGACACATTCGGGTATAAAAGGTTAGGGGGAAGAGTCTTTGAAAAGAAAGTTAGCTGTTGCAGTTATATTTTCCGTTTTGCTTGCTGTAATACTAACCTCGGTTGTTAATGCCACTGGTGAACCTACCGGCAAATCATATTTTTATGATTACCATAATCAGGCTTTGGCATGTCCGCCGCCGTATCATACCGAGCAGACTATTTACGGTACCTTTGGTCTTGTGACGCCCGAAGATATGATGGTTTATAACGGTAATATATATATTCTGGATTCCACTACCAAAACGGTATATGAATTAGATAAGCAGTATAAGCTTTCCAGAGAAATTGTCCTCAAAGATACTGACGACTTTGAGTTTGTTGAACCCAGGGGGCTTTGGATAGATGAAAAAGGAGATTTTTATATTGCCGACCGCATGGGACAGGCTATTGTAAAAATGAACTTAAACGGGGATATAATAAAGGTTTACCACAGACCGAAAACAGGTCTTGAAACGGCCGCGGGTCAATATCTTCCGTTGAAAGTAGTTACAGACCCTCTCGGGTATATATACGTTCTTGTAGGAAATGAGTATCGAGGATTAGTGAAACTGAATCAAAGCGGAGAATTCATGGAGTATTTCGGCCCGAACCCTATGGAAATTACGGCTGCTCTACTCGTTGACAATTTTTGGAGAACATACATATTGAACGAAAGACAAATTGATGTCAGCAGACGTAACTTACCTCCGGAATACAGTAATATAAACATTCATGAAGGATTTATTTATACGTGTGTAAGCGTACTCAAGAGCGGAAAGGAAACAATACGCAAAATAAATTTTGCCGGACAAAATGTACTGAAAACCAAAACCGGCTTCGGAGACAGATATCCAAATGCAAATACATCATTTAATGCTATCGCGGTTGACGATGAGGGTTTTATATCGGCGATAGATATAAATACAAAAAAAATATTTCAATATGATTCTGACGGGAATCTCCTATATGTTTTCGGGGGTTCGGGTGAACAGTCCGGCACCTTTGAAAACCCTGTAGCCATCCGCGCAAGCGGTGACAGATTATTTGTCTTGGATAAAGGTCTGTGCAATATTACAATCATGGCGCCTTCGGAATTCGGAAGCGATGTGCGAAATTGCCAGACAAATGCTCTTAAAGGGCGCTATAACCAGGCCTATGACTATGCTTTAAAAATCAATAAAACCTGCATGGGTTACGAGCTTGCATATAATGTCTTGGGCAAGGTTGAATACGACAAGGGCAACTATAAAAAAGCTATGGAGTATTTCAAATCTTCATATTCCCAAAGCGATTACTCAAACGTATTCAGGAGCGCAAGAATTCGGTTTATGAGGAATAATTACCAGTGGGCAATGACAACCATAGTTGTAATTGCGATATTAGTAACTATCTACATCGTTATACAAAGAAAACGTTATAAAGAAACTCCGAGAAAAAAGATTGTACTCGACAGCTCGGGAAAACTCAAATATCTCATGTTTATTATGCTGCATCCGATTGAAGGCTTTGAAGAATTGCGCTATAACAAAAAACATTCTCTCGCTATCGGCAACTCATGTTATGCACTATACTTCTTCACCTCGGTTTTACTGTTTTTATATACCGGATTTAGTTTTCAAATAACAAACATAAACGACTTTAATATTTGGTTCCACTTATCTACAACAATTGGCGTACTGTTGCTTTTCGTTCTTAGCAACTATTTCAGCTCAACATTCTTGACCGGGGTCGCATCACTCAAAGATTTATGGATTTGCATAGGGTACGCACAGATCCCCGTAATTATCGGCAACCTTATACTCTTGTTTCTTTCAAATGTATTAACAGCAGACGAAGGAATGTTTTTACAATATATCACGTTTATTGCTTCGACATATACATATATTCTTATGTTCTTTGCCGTAAAGGGTTTGCAGATGTTTGGCTTTGTGCGTGCATTTTTTTCAGTATTAATAACAATCTTCGGTATGCTGATATTTGTGTTTTTGCTGTTCTTAATCTTCAATCTGTCTATCCAGTTTGTCAGTTTTATTGAGACGGTTATTCGAGAACTGGTATACCGTCTTAACGCAGGCTTTTGATTATCTCTCAATATGAAGGGAATTGCAGATTTATGAGAACTAAGAGATTATATGTGCTTATTGCAGTAATAGTATTGATAAGTTTGATTTATGCGGTTCCGTCTGCGGCAACCACCGATGGAGAGAGAATTGAAACAGGCACCGACCTGCCGATAACAGACGGGGAGACACTTGTTGAAGAAAACAGCAATTATATTATGTATATCAATACGACAGACTGTAATATCAGAATAAAAAATAAAAACAGTGGTGACGAAGTCACCGCCAATCCTTTAAATTTCAAAGACGATACCGTTGCAGCAGGTGCCTTCAGGACCCATTTGAGATCACAGATGATTATTTCATACACCACTGATAAGCGCCAGCAAAAGGTCACAAACAGCTTTGTGTCCTGCATTTCACGACAAGCTTATACAATCAAAAAAATCGATAACGGTGTTTTGGTTAATTATGAATTCCCTTCGGAAGGCTTTTATATACCTGTTAGGTATATACTGAACGACAGGGGCTTAAATGCAAGCATATTGTTTTCAGATATAAAAGAGAATAAAGATAATAAGCTTGGCACGATATCATTTTTACCGTACTTAGGCGCAGGAGATATGAACGACGAAGGGTTTATGTTGGTTCCTGACGGCAGCGGCGCGATTATATACATGAATAACGGAAAAACCAACTGCTATGATTATAGCAAGCCGTTTTACGGAAGAGATTATTCACTGTATCAGCCAAGAGAGACAAGTAATGAACAAAGACTTGCCCTGGCTGTGTTTGGCGTTGTAAAGAATAATTATGGTTTTCTGGCAGAGGTTGAAAAGGGCGCCGAGTTGGCTTCGCTTGAAGCGGCTATTGCAGGAAAAGACACATCTTATAATCGTATAAGCACCACGGTGACCTACAGGACAGCCCAAACCCGCCCGGTCAGCGGCTTCGGATTGGAGGCCCTTTACATTGCGGTTGATCCCGTCGCTATTCCCGAATATACGATTCAGTATACTTTTGCCGACAACTGCGAAGATGGCTTGCAAAGATTGGTTGATTTATATCGCAGCTCGTTAGAACAAAAAGGTATTACCCAGAAAAAGACTGAAATCGAGCCCTCTCTTAACATTGATTTATACTGCGGTATCCAAAAAAAGAAATCCTTCTTTGGATTCATCCATACAGGAAATGTCCCGATTACAACCTACAAGCAGGCCCAGACCATAATATCAGACTTTACTTTAAACGGAGCAACAAACCTTAATGTCAACCTGTTGCAGTATAACAAGGATTATTTTAAGAGAAATCTGCAGACCAGCTTGAAGCCTGCGGGATTTCTGGGAAAGAAGTCCGATTTCAAAAAGCTGATTAGCGATTCATATAAAAATGGTATTGCTCTTTATCTAAGCGAAAATATGAGTGTTATGCCGACCAGCGGTAACGGATACTCGACATTATGGGATGTGCTGTCGGGCCTGACCTTTGATTCCATAACATACAAACCGTATTCGCTTAACACAGATTATGCCAGCACAACGGCAAAACCGGTTTATTTCGTAAAAACGAAAAACTTTTCTAAAATTATGAAAGAGGTAAACAAATCTGTAAAGGCTTACGAAGTCAAAGGAATACACTTTGTCGATGAAAACACATGGCTTTCCTCTGACTTTACCAAATCCGGCTACCAGCGTGACAGGGCTAAGGCAGAGTATATCAAAGCGTTTGAAATAGCGAAAGAAACTGGGGCAAAGCTGTCGTTCTCATACCCGAATGATTATATGCTGCCTTTTGCCGATTTCATATCGGATTTACCTGTAAGCTCCAGCAAATATGTGCTTTTTGATGAGGATGTGCCCTTCTATCAAATGGCTGTTATGGGTAGCATCGGCTATTCGGGCAAGGCAATAAACGTTATAGATCCATCCAGAGAATATTTCTTAAGCCATTTAGAAACCGGAACTTCTTTAAAATACGCGTTGCATTATAATGATGAACCGGTGATATTAGATACCGATTACGGTGGCTCTGCCGGAAGTTCATATAAAGTTTATTTATCCGATGCTATCGAGAAATACAAGGAGATGGATTCCCTTTATAGAAAGATTGGCGGTTCAAGGATTATAAGCTTTAAAAGACAGGGCTTGGTGTCTATAATCAGGTATAGCAACAACATTACCTTATACATAAATCACGGTTCGGAGGATCGTGAAGTCGACGGGGTGCATATCAAAGCTACGAGCTATACCGTTGTTTAGAAGGGGGTGTCTGTATGAAAACCGAGAGCGCTGCAAAAATAACAAATAAGTTATTTAAAAGAAAAAGTTTTTCTTTGGAAAGGAAAATAAAACTGGTTGGGACGGTTTTTCTTCTTCCATGGATATTCGGCATGATTAATTTTTTCATTATCCCTATTGCAAGAGCATTCTGGTGGTCGTTTTGTGATGTAAGAATCGTTGTAAATGGAGTCGAAACCACATTTAAGGGATGGGAAAATTTTGACTATATATTATTTAAGGACCCGAACTACATAAGAAACATTGTTTCGAACCTTCAGGACTTGGCATTAAGCATTATTATAATAATTGTCTTTTCAATGTTTGTAGCAGTATTGCTGAATCAAAAGTTCAGAGGACGCAGCCTTGTTCGTTCATTATTCTTCCTGCCGGTTATTGTATCATCGGGAATAATAATAAAAGTTCTGAAGGAAGATGCGTTTCTCTCAGTTGTTTCAAAATCTAAGGAAACCCATATTTTCCAGACCGATGCGGTACAGTCGGTTTTGTATTCATTAGGAATACAGGGAGGTATTGTTGATTCGTTTACCGGATTCGCTTCACAGATTTTTGATTTAACATGGCAATCAGGCTTGCAGATTATATTGTTTTTGGCAGCGTTGCAGGCAATTCCCGATTCGTATATGGAGGTTTGCGACATTGAAGGCGCCAGCAAATGGGAAAGGTTTTGGACGGTGACCTTCCCTGTGGTCGCCCCGACAACCTTTATTGTGTTTGTTTATACCGTAATTGCCAGCTTCACCGATGTAAGAAATGTTGTAATGAGCAATATTTTAGGATTGTTTAATAATATGCACCTTGGCACAGCGGTAGCTTCGGCCGTATTCTATTTTCTTCTTATAGTATTGCTGCTCGGAATAATCTACCAACTGACAAAAAAGAAAGTATTCATTGATTAGTAGAACAGGGGGGATAAAATGATTAAGCAAAACTATAAAACGCCGTCTTTTTGGTCGGTAATACGTGCCGGAGACACTATCAGGTTAAAGAGGAAGTTTAGCCATGCCGTTTTTATCATATTTCGTACAGTGTTTTTTATAGGGATGGCGTATGTTCTTCTTTATCCTATGCTTGTAATGTTATCAAGAGCAATCAGACCGGCGTCGGATATGCTGAATTCCAGCATTGTTTGGATTCCAAGTCACATATCAACTTTAGCATTTAAAACGGCGTGGGAATATATGGATTTTGGAAAAACTGCTCTTTCTACAGGCTATTTGGTGATTGGTTCCACGCTTTTTTCGGTTATTTCATGTTCATTTGCGGGTTATTCGTTAGGAAGGTATCGGCTGAAAATAACTGCGCCGTGTGTAGTTGTTGCGGTATTAAGCTTGATTGCCCCGCTGCAGACCTACATTATCCCCAGATTTGTTCAAATGAAAAATTTTGATTTTTTTGGAATAGGAACTCTTTTGGGAGTTTTCAACGGCGGAACGCCGATAACATATAATATCCTTAACACCCCGTGGGCATATTTTCTGCCTGCCATAACCGGGGCAGGGCTCCAGTCGGGACTGTTTGTATTGGTTTTTTCCCAGGTTTTCAGAAAACTCCCTAAGGAGCTTGAGGATGCGGCAAGAATTGATGGGTGCGGCGAATTTCATACCTTTATCAGAATAATGGTTCCAAATGCAGGATCAGGATTTCTTGCCGTTTCTCTGCTGTCGCTGGTTTGGTATTGGAATGATTATTTCTATGCGGAAATGATGTACCGAAGTGTACAATTGCTGTCATCCAAGCTTGTTTCACTGCGTGCTACTGTACACCAAAATTCTATCAGCAAGCTTATCGGTCATAATGACGGTCTGACCGAATCGGTCATCATATTTGCGGGCGCGCTGTTGTTTGTTATACCTCCGTTGCTTATATATTTGTTTTTGCAAAAGTATTTTATTCAGGGCATTGAACGTTCTGGAATAGTCGGTTAAAAATATAAACAGAAAAGGAGTTGTTTGAGGTTGAAAAATGTTATCAAGAAATCGCGTTCTATTTTAAGTATCGCTTTGGTACTGACAATCGCCCTTTCGCAAGT
>JAAYKB010000148.1 GCA_012522615.1 Clostridiales bacterium | reverse complement strand
TGCTGGGCTGGGTCGGAGGATAGGTTGTGGGTTCATAATCGCCGGTCCGACTTGTGTTGTAGGAGGTTGTCACCTTGGAGGTCGGAAGGGTGTAACCCGAATCGGTATAGAATTTGTGCGGGGTTTTCTTTTGGTTGACATACCATGCCAGAGGCATAATGACATCATTGTTTTTAACAATGTCCGAGGCGCGTATCGCCACGGTTTCGCCCTGACGCACCTTTCTGGCGACAACCACGCACCTGCCTTCATCAAAATGCGCCCCGCTTTTTGTTGTGCAGGTCGACATGATAAGCAGCTCGTCGCTCGACTGAACATCCACCCCGTTGAAATCATATATCGAGCGTGCGCGTATTTCGGCAATGAAGTTCATATAATCCTGATCGTCCGCAAAGCTGGTACGGAGATATTGAAACATAGGCCCGTCCTTTTCGCGCGTGTTTAACAGCATAACCGCAAACACCATATACTCGCCGCGTTCGTAAAGGGTATCCAGCGAAACAATCGGCGCCGAACGCATATAATTCAGATTGTTCATCAGCTTATTAAGCGGGGTGAACATCTGCCCGCTCACCATGTTGTGTCCGTAGACAATCAGCACACGGTTTTTATCGTACTTTGATTCAAGTTTTGTGCGCTCGTCAAAGAACAGGGCTCCGTTTTTGTTTTCGGCCTTTTGAAAATCGTGGTTAAGATAATACTTGTTGTCGCCCGAATACATCACGGGATAACTGATATTAAGCCAGCTCTTGTTGGTATCAGAGTATTTTAGCCAGCCGCGAATCTGGTCGTTCATCGCATATAAGGCCTTAAAGGAGTCGGATATCCCTTCGGGGTATTTCTCCTTCGGAAAATCGGCCGGAGGCTCGGCGGGGTTGTCGGGATTGTATAATTCCCGAAGACTGTTATATACCTCTTCATTTTTCATCGGTACGATAACCATATCGTTGACGATATAGGACAGAGATACAATAAATGTTATCAGGGCGGCGATAAAAACGCATTTGCGCACGATTTCAAGCGGCGGATCCCCCCGCCCCGGTATAACACCGCTCAATATATAAATAACCCTGTCCAGAATCCTCCGTCCGGTTGACCGCTCGTCGGGTAATTCCCATACCTCCTGCGGCATATCGGCAATCGGGATTTCTTCCGTATCCTCACGGTCAGGCTTGACCGTATCGTCGGTATTGTCAATCGTTATATGTTCAGGCTGTATCTCGCCGCTTGCGACCGAACCGAGAGAAACAACGGGTTCAGGCTTCGGGGGTTCGGGTTGGGCCTCCTCCGGTGTGGGCGCAGGGCGCGATTTATGTTCAGCCATGATTTCATCAACAAAATCATACTTGTCCTCGGACGATAAGCCCATCCCTGCGCGTGCCTGTTCAATAATCCGCAGGGTTTCGGGGGTATCCTCGCCCAGTTCTGTCAAACGCACGCCAAGAAGTTTCTTTTTGTTATCAGACATTTCATACTCCTGCCTTTCGCCTGTAGCTTGGTTAATAACGATGTGTCGGGATATATTGGGTCAGCGCCGCATCAATGTCGAAGCCCCTTCTTTCAGGGCTTCAAGAAACCTGTCAACATCATCCGGCGTGTTGGTGTGTGTAAAGCTGATACGCAAAGCCGAATCGATAACACGCTCGGGCAGTCCGAGAGCAGTCAATACCGGACTTCTTTTTCCCTTTGAGCAGGCTGAGCCGCTGGATACATAAACGCCGCGCTGTGCCAGAAAATGAAGCATGGTTTCGCTTTTTATGCCGGGAACCGATATGTTTACTATATAGGGAACCGCGGTTTCGGGCGACAGCCAGACCACATCCTTTATATCGGCGAGTCCGTCGGACAGACGCTTCCTGAGGGAGAGATACAAGCTCTGCTGTCGGTCAAGATGGGGTACGGCATCGGCCGCGGCACCGAAAGCGGCAATCAGCGATACCGCCTCTGTACCTGCCCGCATACCGCCTTCATGCTCTCCCCCGAAAAGGCGGGGCAGAATACGAACCCCTTTTTTTATATACAGAACTCCGCATCCCTTGGGGCCGTGAATCTTGTGTGCGCTTGCCGTCATCAAATCGATATCCATCTTCACGGCGGACAGCGGCAGCTTGCCGACAGCCTGTACGGCGTCGCAATGTATAAGCGCCCGGGGCGCCGCACGGCGAACGGCGGAAATTATCCGGTCTATCGGAAACCGAGCGCCGTTTTCGTTGTTTACATACATCATGGTGACAAGAACCGTGTCCTCGCGGCAGGCTTCGGCGACCTGCCCGGGGGTGATTGTCCCGTCGCTGTCCGGCACAAGGCGGGTGACCTCATATCCCCGCCGCTCCAGCTCCTTGCAGGAGGCGGCAACCGACGAATGTTCCACGGCGGTGGTTACAATATGCTTGCCGTCGCGCCGTCTGGCCTCGACGGCCCCGAAAATCGCAAGGTTGTTTGCCTCGGTCCCCCCAGATGTAAACACCAGATTTTCGGGGTCGCATCCCATCAGCTTTGCAACCTGCCTGCGGGCGACGCCGACCATCTGCTCGGCCTGCACCCCAAGCGAATGAAGCGAAGAAGGGTTTCCGTAATACTCTGTCATCATTTCAAGAGCCTTTTTTGCCGCTTCAGGACATACCTTTGTCGTAGCCGCGTTGTCAAGATATACTAGCTCCAATGACCAAAACCCTCCATAGCTATAATTCAGTACTTTATTATATAATAAAATAACCATTGTTACAACCGTATTTTTATGTCAATATTGCAAACGAACGAGAACAGCTTTTTTTAATATGACAAAAACACGGTCAATTTTGCAAGTCGTTTCAAATTTATTAATCAATAATTAATAAAAAAATGATTGTAAATTTCTAAAAATGGATTATAATAGTAGATAGCAGGGTATATACTCAAATCCGGTTTCTTCCGGCCGGTGAAAGGACGTGTTACCATGGGATTCGCAATACGTATGCTTTTAAAGATTGTCGGGTTGGCGCTCTTATGCGCGACGGCTGTCTGCGCTTGCGCCACTGCATTGTATCGTCTGAGGACGGGACGTTTCCCCGATGTGAAGCGGCATCCCTCTGTCGAGGATTTCCAAATTTGATATTATAATAACTATTTAGTGTCTGGAGTTATCTTAACCTTTTATTATATTTGTATACAGCCAAAAAGGGGGCGGCGCTTAACAGCGCCGCCCCTCATTATAGCATTTGCTTATGATTATAACACGGCTTATGCCGTTTGACCTAATCACAACGATTTTTGATTCTCGGACGAATGATTGCCAAACCACCGAGCATTCCCAGCGCTGCCATACACAACACCGACCAGAAAATCAAGTTGTCGGTATCTCCTGTCGGCGGGGAAACCGGCTTGGTCGGCTCGTTGGTTCGGTTATATCTCCATATATCCATCCGGCGTACCTGGTTGAAACTATTATACGGTTTTATATTATCTTCCCAAACCAGACTATATTTTTAATCAGTGTTAAATAAAAACATAAAAAATACATATTTGAAATATTTCACCAATATTTCAAACTTTTAAAATTTTCTTGACAACGGTTTTTAGTCGTGCTATATTATTGACAAAATATAATATGAAAATATTGGGCGCGATGAAGAATACTGTGTATCTGGACACTTGCAGTATTTGGAGCTAATAGTGTAACCGGCCAAAATGAAAATTTTGGCCGGTTATTTTTGTTTTTCCATGCGGAATATTTAAAGGAGTATTTAAGTAGGAATACATAGTAAGGAGATGACCATATGCGTAAACATGCGACTAAACTGGCAGCTATTCTTGCCCTGATGATGTTCCTTGTGATGTTTTTGTCCCAAACCGCTATTGCCGCCACCAAAGAGGATTTTCAAACCATCAACGGCGATCAGAAAGACTATTACAACAATGTGTATGTACC
>JAAYKB010000147.1 GCA_012522615.1 Clostridiales bacterium | reverse complement strand
GTCTTGCACAGTTCTATGAACGGGCAGGCCGCGTAATCGCTCTGGGTTCCGACGGACGCGAGGGTGCTCTCTCTGCAATAGGGGCGGTTTCCCCTCCCGGCGGCGATATTTCCGAGCCGGTTTCCCAGGCCACCCTCCGTATTGTAAAGGTTTTCTGGGGTCTGGACGCACAGCTTGCGTACAAACGTCATTTCCCCGCCATCAACTGGCTTACCAGCTATTCCTTATACACTGACTCCCTTGCGGAATGGTACGAATCCAATGTCGCGCCCGACTGGATGACCCTGCGCACACGTATCATGCGTATACTGCAGGACGAGGCCGCGCTCGAGGAGATAGTCCGTCTGGTAGGCATGGACGCCCTGTCGGCGCCCGACCGTCTTAAGATGGAGGCTGCCCGCTCGGTCCGCGAGGACCTTCTGCATCAGCTTGCCTTCCATGAGGTCGATACCTACACCTCTTTGCAAAAGCAGTATCGCATGATGCAGCTTGTTCTCGCCTATTTCGATAAGGCGAACGCGGCCCTGGATTCGGGCGCGGACATTGAAAAGCTTGCCAGCCTGCCGGTTCGCGAGCATATCGGGCGTTTCAAATACGTCACCGAGGATTCGGTTGACTCCGAATACGAGCAGATTCTCGGTCAGTTGGACGAGGAGATTCGTCTCAGCCTTGTTAAGGAGGAATACTAATGCCTAAGGAATACAGAACCATCCAGGAGGTCGCGGGTCCTCTTATGCTGGTCCGCGACGTCGAGGATGTCAAATTTAACGAGCTGGGTGAAATCGAACTCGAAAACGGCGAAAAACGCCGCTGCCGTGTTCTTGAAGTCAATGGCTCCAATGCCCTTGTCCAGCTTTTTGAAAGCTCGACCGGAATTAACCTCTCAAACAGCAAGGTTCGCTTCCTCGGCAGACAGATGGAGCTGGGCGTTTCTATTGATATGCTAGGACGGGTTTTTGACGGCCTTGGCCGTCCGATTGACGACGGTCCGGAGCTTCTTCCCGAACAAAGGCTTGACATCAACGGCACCCCCATGAACCCTGCCGCCCGCAGATACCCGCAGGAGTTTATACAGACGGGTATTTCGGCAATCGACGGTCTGAACACCCTGGTTCGTGGCCAAAAGCTGCCCATCTTCTCGGCAAGCGGTCTGCCCCATGCCCAGCTCGCCGCCCAGATTGCCCGCCAGGCGAAGGTGCACGGCGAGGGCGAGCAGTTTGCCGTTGTCTTCGCGGCAATCGGTATCACCTTTGAGGAAGCCAACTTCTTTATTGAAAGCTTTCGCGAAACCGGAGCAATCGACCGTACCGTTTTGTTTGTCAATCTTGCCAACGATCCGGCAATCGAACGTATCGCAACCCCGAGGATGGCGCTTACGGCTGCCGAATTTCTGGCTTTTGAAAAGGATATGCATGTTCTGGTTATCCTGACCGATATCACAAACTATGCCGACGCCCTGCGCGAGGTTTCCGCCGCCCGCAAGGAGGTTCCGGGCCGCCGCGGTTATCCGGGCTATATGTATACCGACCTTGCAACCTTGTATGAGAGGGCGGGTCGCCAGCACGGCAAGAAGGGAAGCATCACCATGATCCCCATTCTTTCCATGCCCGAGGACGATAAAACCCACCCTATCCCCGACCTTACCGGTTATATTACCGAGGGGCAGATTATTCTCAGCCGCGAGCTGACCCGCAAAAATATACTTCCCCCGATTGATGTACTGCCCTCCCTGTCCCGTCTTAAGGACAAAGGTATCGGAGAAGGCAGAACGCGGGAGGACCATTCCGGCACCATGAACCAGCTCTTTTCGGCTTACGCCCGCGGCAAGGACGCCAAGGAGTTGATGGTCATTCTCGGCGAGGCCGCCCTGACCGATATTGACAAGATTTACGCCGCTTTTGCCGACGAGTTTGAAAAGAAATATGTTTCGCAGGGTTATCAGGCCAACCGAAGCATTGAGGAAACACTTGATATCGGCTGGCAGCTTCTTAAAATGCTGCCACGCAGCGAGCTTAAACGTATAAGCGAGGACATCCTCGACAGGTATTACCCAAAGGATTGAGGTGACGTAAAGGGTGGCCGTAATCAATGTGAATCCGACCCGAATGGAGCTGACAAACCTTAAACGCCGGCTTGTGACGGCGCGCCGTGGTCACCGCCTCCTCAAGGACAAGCGGGATGAGCTGATGCGCCAGTTTCTCGAGCTTGTGAAAGAGAACAAGTCCCTTCGCAGGCAGGTCGAAAAAGCCATTCGGGAGGCAAACGCGCATATGGCGATTGCCGGCTCTTTGATGCAGCGGGAGGTGCTTGATACCGCCCTGCTCAATCCCAAACAGCATGTCGAACTGGAGATTGACCGCAAAAACGCCATGAGCGTTATGATTCCGCTGTTTAATGTAAAATTCAGCTCGTCGAACCAAAATGACATTTATTCCTATGGATATGCCTTTACCTCGGGCGACCTTGACGCCTCCGTTAAGATATTCAGCGATATACTGCCGTCTATGCTGCGGCTTGCCGAGGTTGAAAAGTCATGCCAGCTTATGGCTGCCGAAATCGAAAAGACTCGCCGTCGTGTCAATGCGCTTGAGCATGTCATGATACCACGATATGAAGAGACTATACGGTATATCACCATGAAGCTTGACGAGAACGAGCGCAGCGCCACCACACGGCTGATGAAAATCAAAGATAAAATGCTTGCTGAAGCCCATCATTATTCGGTTTGAATGCGATTTCAGATTATGGCGGAGGAGAATTATGAGCACACAGAGAAAAGACAATTCGTCCCCGTCCGGCGGAGCCGGCCGCTCACGCAAAGGCGGGAGGAGAAAACGCCGTATTAATAAAAAACGCGTCGCCATTTTGGTGTTTATCGTGATTATGATGATTACCGCCGTGACCATATCGGTTATGCTGGTGCGCTCCTCGTCAAAGCCAAAGAATCCGTCCCGTGAAGAACAAACCGCCGTTTTCGGCATTAAATCCATCGTCGTCGAGGGCAGCGCGCATTATTCGGACGACCAGATTCTCGAGGCCAGCGGGCTGTTTGTAGGACAAAGCCTGTTTTTTGTCAATAAAAGAAAGACCGCCGAAAACATATTAAAGCATTTTCCTTATATAGAGACGGTAACGGTTAAAAACACCTCGTTCAGCGAGATAAAAATATCGATTACCGAAGCCACGCCTGTCGGCATCGTTAAATGGGATAACGGTTGGCTGATTATCGGAGAAAACGGCAAGGGACTTGAACTGCTGCCCGAGGACAGCGACCGGGCAGACGATTACAGGAAGTTTACCTGCGAGGTTCTTGAAAACGGAGGGGTTGGATGCCTTACCGTAAATTCACGTACCCGCGACATAATCAACACCCTATACGGCACATTTGAAACCACAAACCTTTCAGATGTGTGGGAAGCAAACCTGAAAAGTTACACCGATATCGTTTTGTATTGGAAAGGCAGTATTGAGCTTAAAATAGGAAGCGATGTTAATCTTCAGGAAAAGCTTGAGTTTGCCACATCGACCCTTGACCGCGTGCTTAAAAAGCACGGCGATTCTGCTGACGGGGTTATCGATCTGCGCTTCTTCACCCAAAGTAATCAAAAAGCGGTTTTCACGCCAAGGGAGTTACTTACCGATACAACCACTTCCAGCCCTACAGAAGCGACCACCTCGACCCAAAGCCAATAGTAATCCTTTTTATATGACAAGGGTATCAAATCAATATACAGTTTTTTAAATATTTTACACGAAAAGCTTGAGCAACAGTTGAATTTGATTTCTATTCATGTTAGAATTAAGTAATAATCGTGGAAAGTTTAATTTTGTATAATATCAGAAACCGGAGCGGTTTTCAAAACCCCGTAATCATGATAGTTTGGGATTAAGGAATAATAAGCTGAGAGGAAGATTCACATGGGTTTTGCTTTTGATAATGATTTTGTGGATGGTGTTCAGATAAAGGTGGTCGGTATCGGCGGGGGCGGCGGAAATGCAGTCAACCGTATGGTCCGCGTCGGGGTGCAGGGCGTTGAGTTTTTATCAATAAACACCGACCGTCAAGCGCTCGCCATGTCACAGGCTACACATAAAATTCAAATCGGCGAAAAGCTCACAAAGGGAACCGGTGCGGGCTCCAACCCGGAAAAGGGACAGCGCGCTGCCGAGGAAAGCCGTGATGAGATTGCCGCCGCGCTTAAGGGTACCGACATGGTATTTTTAACCGCAGGTATGGGCGGCGGAACCGGAACGGGCGCAGCTCCTGTAATCGCGGAAATCGCACGTGATATCGGCATCCTTACGGTGGGCATAGTAACCAAGCCGTTTGCTTTTGAAGGACGCAGACGTATGGAACAGGCTGAAAACGGAATTGCGGCTTTGCGCGAGCATGTCGACAGCCTTGTTGTAATTCCCAACGAGAGACTAAAGCTGGTCAGCGAACAGCGAATCACGCTTGCCAACGCCTTTGCGGTAGCCGATGATGTGCTTCGCCAGGGCGTCCAGAGCATATCTCAGCTTATAAAAATCCCCGGACTTGTAAACCTCGACTTTGCTGATGTCACGGCTGTTATGAAGGACGCCGGATATGCCCACATGGGCGTTGCCCGCGCCGAGGGCAAGGATAAGGCGGAGGAGGCCGCCAAAACGGCCATTTCGAGTCCTCTGCTCGAAACCTCAATCGACGGTGCAAGAGGCGTTATTATCAACATAACCTCCTCGCCCGATATTGACCTTGAAGATGTTGAGCTTGCCTCCACCATGATTTCTCGTGCCGCTCATCCCGATGCAAATATTATCTGGGGCGCCGCTTTTGATGAAAACCTTGATGATGAGCTTTGCGTTACGGTCATTGCCACCGGATTTTCAACCGACGGTTCATACAAAGCCCCAAATTCCGACTCGATCCTGCAAAACGGCGGATTTGCTCCGGCATCCACAACCGACGATGAAGACTTTACAAGCATCATGGATATCTTTAAAAAGCGCAGGGATTAGTAAAAAAGGACTTTTAACTGCAACATTACAGACCGCTGACAAAGGTACACGTCAGCGGTCTAATTTTATGACTCGGATCTCTGTTCATATATGTGGGTAGCCCGGTTTTTATTTTTTAAACTTCCGGGGACAAGTCTTATGTTCTCTCATATATTGTAGTAGATGCTTGTCATCAATATATTTAAGGAGAGAACTTATGAACGGCGAAGTTTTTAGCGATAATTTTGTAGAACATCTCAGTCGTTTTGTCGGGGAAACCGTTACAATCTTCACCACAAGCGGCGGCCAGTCCGGTTCAGGCTTTACCGGAGTTATTCTGTTTGTTAATCCGTGTTTTGTCCGCCTGATTACCGCAATCGGCCCTGCTCCCGGCTGTGCGCTCGGCAACGCCTGCAATAACAGACGAGGCTACAACCGTAAGGGATGTTGTGATGACCGTAATGATGGAAATTACGGCAGCTATAACGACGACTGCTATGGCAGAGGATCGGATGATTTCTACGGAGGCCGTTATAACAGTGTTGGTTCGGTAACCGACATCCCGCTTGACAAAATCGCATCCTTTGTTCATAACGCTGTTTAGCAATTATCCCGACATTAATCGAATCCCCCGGCGTCAACGCCGGAGGATTCTGTCTTTTTGCCCTGTGATAAATCGGGACATGATATTTATTTCGGTCATATAATATACTGATTGACTGCTTTAGGAGATGAAACATTTTGAAAGCCGAAACATTTAATGATAATTTCATCGAAAATCTGAATCGATTTATCGGAGAAACCGTAACCATATTTGTCCAGAGCGGCGGTGATTCCGGACTGGGCTTTACCGGCGTCATCTTCCGGGCGAACAACAGCTTTGTAAGGCTGATTACACATATCGGTCCGGCGCC
>JAAYKB010000146.1 GCA_012522615.1 Clostridiales bacterium | reverse complement strand
ACTGAAGACAAAAAATCTCAATTATACAAACATGATTGAAACCGGCTTATCCTCATAGATGCGTTCAATCGCCTCGGAAAACACCGGGGAAATCGGCAGAACAGTAATCTTGTCAAGCTGTTTTTCCGGGCTGAGCGGCACGGTGTCGAGCAGCACCACCCTTTCAATCGCACTGTTTTTAATGCGTTCAATCGCGGGACCCGACAGTACCCCGTGTGTCGCGGCGGCGACCACGCTCTGGGCGCCTCCCTTTTCAATAATTGCATCCGCTGCATTACAAAGGGTTCCTGCGGTATCAATCATATCGTCAAGCAGTATCACCTTTTTTCCGCGAACATCGCCGATTATGTTCATAACCTCGCTGACATTAGCGCGCTGCCGACGTTTGTCAACAATGGCAATCGGGCAGTCAAGCCGGGCGGCAAAATTGCGGGCCCGCGTCACAGAACCCAAATCGGGTGATACCACGGTATATTCATCGTTTTTGTCTCCGATTATATCGCGGAAATAATTTGCGAGGATGGGAGATCCGACAAGGTTGTCCACCGGAATATTAAAGAAACCCTGAATCTGGGGGGCGTGAAGGTCCATAGTAAGTACTCTGTCGGCTCCCGCCGTTGTGATAAGATCGGCGACAAGCTTGGCGGAAATGGGGTCGCGCGCCTTTGCCTTGCGGTCCTGCCTTGCATAGCCGAAATAGGGTATAACGGCGGTAATACGGGCGGCCGACGCCCGCTTGAAAGCGTCAATCATGATGAGCAGCTCCATGAGATGGTTGTTTACGGGAGCGCATGTGGATTGTACGACAAAAACGTCCGACCCGCGAACCGATTCGTTGATAGAAACCGAAATCTCCCCGTCGCTGAAGGTCTTAACCACCGAACGTCCGAGCGGAAGCCCCAGATTTTCGGAAATCCTTGCTGCCATAAGAGGATGTGAGTTCGCAGAAAAGATTTTAATGTCCTTGCCATGAAAATTCATTTCTATGACCACCCTTCATTCAATATTATGGCAAAATTATCCCGATATTTCAATAGCCTTTTGCAAATAAACGACAGAGTTTTCGCGTTTTAGTTTATATTCTTTGTACAAATGGAAAATTTATATACAAAGATGATTTTTTTATGGAAATATCTATATTGTTTTGGTATAATACAATGTACGATTGTATACAGGGCGCTTAAAATCAGCAATCGGATTGTATGCAGCGCTGAAAATTAGGAGGTAAAATTCTTATGAGTCACAAATTTGTGTATATGTTCAATGAGGGCAACGGCAGCATGCGCGAGCTTCTCGGCGGCAAGGGCGCAAACCTTGCGGAGATGACCAACCTCGGTATGCCTGTTCCTTATGGATTTACGGTTTCGACCGAAGCCTGTACACAGTATTACGAGGATGGTCGTTCGATTAACGCAGAAATCGAATCCCAGATTTATCAGGCGCTCGGTCAGCTTGAGCAAGAATCCGGTAAGAAGTTCGGCGACGCCGTCAATCCGCTTCTCGTATCGGTACGTTCCGGCGCACGCGCATCCATGCCGGGTATGATGGATACCATCCTCAATCTCGGATTAAATGATATCGTGGTCGAGGGACTTGCAAAAAAGACCGGGAATCCCCGCTTTGCATACGATTCCTACCGTCGCTTTATCCAGATGTTCTCGGACGTCGTTATGGAGCTTTCCAAAAAGGAATTCGAGAAGATTATCGACGAGATGAAGGAAGAGCGCGGTATCAAGCTGGACACCGAATTCAGCGCAGAAGATATGAAGCAGATGGCCGAAAAATTCAAGGCCTTTTATAAACAGCAGAAGGGCGCCGACTTCCCGTCCGACCCCAAGGTTCAGCTTATGGAAGCGGTCAAGGCTGTTTTCCGTTCATGGGACAACCCCCGCGCCAACTACTATCGCCGCATGAACGATATCCCATACAGCTGGGGTACCGCCGTAAACGTGCAGATGATGGTGTTCGGCAACACCGGCGACACCTCCGGCACGGGCGTGGCATTTACCCGCAACGCCGCAACCGGTGAAAACAAGCTGTTCGGCGAATTCCTGATTAATGCACAGGGCGAGGATGTCGTCGCAGGTATCCGCACCCCGATGCCGATATCAAAGCTTCAGGAAATCATGCCCGACGTATACAAACAGTTTTTCGAGGTTTCCGAGCGTCTTGAGAAGCACTACCGCGATATGCAGGATATGGAGTTCACCATCGAAGAGGGCAAGCTGTTCATGCTCCAGACCCGTAACGGCAAGCGCACAGCAGCAGCCGCGTTAAAGATTGCCGTCGACCTGGTTGCCGAGGGCATGATAACCGCGCAGGAAGCCGTAATGCGTGTCGAGCCCAAGCAGCTTGATTCCCTGCTCCATCCCCAGTTCGACGCCGACGCCCTGAAAAAGGCTGCGGTTATCGGAAAGGGTCTGCCCGCTTCTCCCGGCGCCGCCTGCGGACGTGTCGTATTCACCGCCGCCGACGCCAAGGCATGGTCCGATAAGGGCGAAAAGGTTATCCTCGTCCGCCTTGAAACCTCTCCCGAGGATATCGAGGGCATGGACGTTTCCCAGGGTATTCTGACGGTTCGCGGAGGCATGACCTCACACGCCGCCGTTGTTGCCCGCGGAATGGGTACCTGCTGCGTTTCGGGCTGCGGCGAAATCAAGATCGATGAAGAAAACAAGCTGTTTACACTCGGCGGAAAAACCATCAAAGAGGGCGACTATATCTCTCTTGACGGTTCCACCGGAAATATCTACGGCGAGGCCATCCCCACTGTGGAAGCATCTATTTCGGGCAACTTCGGACGCTTCATGTCATGGGCTGACGCCGCACGCAAGCTGAAGGTACGCACCAACGCCGACACCCCGCGCGATGCCGCCCAGGCCGTCAAGTTCGGCGCAGAGGGCATCGGCCTTTGCCGCACCGAGCACATGTTCTTTGAAGGCGACCGTATCAAGGCTATGCGCGAAATGATTGTTGCCAAGGATGTCGAATCACGTAAAAAGGCGCTTGACAAGATACTGCCCTATCAGCAGCGGGACTTCGAGGAGATGTTCGAGGTTCTTGAAGGCCGTCCCATGACCATTCGTTTTCTCGATCCCCCTCTGCATGAGTTCCTCCCCACCAAGCAGGAGGATATTGCCGAGCTTGCAAGCGATCTGAATATCACGGTTGCCCAGCTCAAGGAGGTTATCTCCTCTCTGCATGAGTTCAACCCGATGATGGGTCACCGCGGCTGCCGCCTTACCGTGTCCTATCCCGAAATCGCCGAGATGCAGACAACCGCAATTATCAACGCCGCAATCAATGTAAATAAAAAGCATCCCGAATTCAATATTGAACCCGAAATCATGATTCCGCTTATCGGCGAAATCAAGGAGCTCAAATTCGTCAAGAATATTGTAACCTCCACCGCCGACAAGCTGATTGCAGACGCCGGCGTGAAGATGAAATACTACGTAGGCACCATGATTGAGATTCCCCGCGCCGCCGTTACGGCCGACGAGATTGCAACCGAGGCCGAGTTCTTCTCCTTCGGCACCAACGACCTTACCCAGATGACCTTTGGGTTCAGCCGTGACGATGCCGGCAAGTTCCTCGATGCCTACTATGACAATAATATTTACGAATCCGACCCGTTTGCCCGTCTTGACCAGACAGGTGTCGGCGCACTCGTTAAGATGGCCGTTGAAAAGGGCAGGTCAACCCGCCCCAACATCAAGCTTGGCATCTGCGGCGAGCATGGCGGCGACCCCTCGTCGGTTGAGTTCTGCCATAATGTCGGATTGGACTATGTCTCCTGCTCGCCCTTCCGCGTGCCGATTGCCAGACTTGCCGCCGCCCAGGCCGCGATTAAAAGCAAGTAGGACAGATTGCTTCGCGTCGCGAGAATCTTTAAAGCCCGACAGTTGAGAAGCCTGTTAAGTAAAACCGCATGGATGAGGTGGTGTAAAAGCCACCTCATCCATGCGGTTTCATTTTATGGGCTGCCCCAACTATTGATAGAGCCGATTTTAAAAGCGGTCCTGCACCCTAATGTGCAGGACCGCTTACTATTGCACGTCTACCTATCGGTTTTAGGTGTTCTTCATAATTATGCTCTCGACCGCGTTTGCAACATGCTCGCACGCGTCGCAGCATTTTTCCATCCGGTCGAATATCTCTCTCCAGATCATCAGCTCAACCGCGTCCTTTGAGCTCATATAAAGCCTGCGCACCGCTTTGGTATAGAGGGCGTCGCCCTCCTCCTCAAGGCGGTTTATCTCAACAATAGCGGCCGATATCGAGCCCGACTTGCGGAAATGGCGGAATTCGCCCATCATCTCCTCCATGGCTTCGCAGCACCTGTAAATCGTGTCGGCAAATTCAAGCGCCTCATCCCGTATCGACAGCACATTGAACATATAAAGACGCAGCAGCACGTCTTCAACCGCGTCGGTGACGTCGTCAAGCTGCTGTGTCAGCATCATTATATCCTCGCGTTCAATCGGGGTTATAAAGGCGCGCACCAGCTCCTTGTTCATATCATGCTTGGCAATATCGGCGGCATGCTCGATGGCATGCATCTCCTTCATCTTCTCCTTGAGGTCGTCGGGGTCAAAGTTATTCAAAACATTCTTGAGCAGGTCCGCCGCCTGCGCCGAGTATTCGGCCGCGCGTGTAAACATGTGAAAATAATCGTACTCCTGCTTGCGAGCCATAATCATGACCATTCCTTTCTGTTCTTCCGGTTTAGTAAATAAAGAATATATCGTTTAAAACAGCCACGCGAACAATTTCACCATCAAAAATCCGATAAGTCCGCAGCCGGGGAATGTCAAAACCCATGTAAGAACCATTTCCTTGACAACGCTCCATTTAACCGACGATATCCGCTTTGACGCGCCCACCCCCATAATTGCCGTTGTTTTGGTATGGGTTGTGCTGACGGGAATACCGGTCAGCGAGGACAGCAGCAGGCAGCCCGCCGCCGCGAGGTCGGCCGAAAAGCCCTGATACGGCTCCAGCTTTACCATATCCATGCCGACCGCTTTGATAATTCGGTATCCTCCGACCGAGGTGCCGGTCGCTATAACAACAGAGCAGAGTATCATCAGCCAAACCGGGATTTCAAAGCTTGAAGCTCCGGCGTCCCCCTTGCTGAGGGCCATGCCCAGCAGAAAAACGCTCATAAACTTCTGCCCGTCCTGGGCGCCGTGCATAAATGCCATGGCCGCCCCGCCGCCTATCTGGGCGGATTTGAAAAACTTTGTGGTTTTCCGCCTGTCAAAGCCGCGGAATAAAAAGGCGGTCAGTCGGGTGATAACCCAGCCCGAACCGAACCCGAGCACGGTTGACAGACCAAGACCGTACAAAACCTTGACCCATTCCGAACCGTTAATACCGCCGAATCCTCCCTGAAGGGCAATCGCCGCGCCGGAAAGTCCGGCGATAAGGGCATGGCTTTCGCTGGTCGGGATGCCGAAATACCATGCCGCGACCGCCCAGACAACAATCGCAAAAAGGGCGGCGCACAGGGCAACCAGCGCGTTATGCGAATCGCCGCCGAAATCAACCATATTATAAACCGTTTGAGCAACCGTCGCGTTGACCGACGTCATCACGAAAACCCCGAGAAAATCAAAGACGGCCGCCATCATTATAGCCGCTCTGGGACTGATTGCCCTGGTCGAAACACATGTCGCAATCGCGTTGGGCGCATCTGTCCAGCCGTTAACAAATATGACCCCGATTGTAAGCAGAACGGTAACCAGCAGGGCCGGATTTGCGGCAACATCGGACAAAAACTGTAGAAATGTCGGTGTCATTCAGGTACTCCTTTCACAGAGCGAGTTGCTTTCATTTTGCCAAAAGCCCAAACAATCTAAGTATACAATCTTTCGTCCGTGCTGAAAAGAGGAAATACGCCTTTTTATATTTTTTATGAATCTTCGACAATTATTTTCATTTTTATCTTCCCCAACCCTTCAAATTGCCGTTAAGCGCCTCGATCAAGGCCTCGGGTCGGGCGCAATCCAGCTCAAGCCACGGTTCGGCCTGCTGAATCCGGCAAAGCTCATGGGCGTCGGAATTACACAAAATAGGATGCCCCCGCAACGCGGGATATACACCGGCCAGTCGGTCGGGATCCCCCTCCCTTGAAACCTCGAACGCGCGAAATCCCGCTTCAGGCACCGTACCCAGCGCGGAAATAACGCTGTATGACGGGCGGTCGATATGGGCGGGAAGGGCAATCCCCCGGTACTCGCCGACAATCCGCGCGACATCGTCTATACTTATCGAGGACGCGGTTATCAGCAGGGTCTCATAGCTGCCCGCCGCCTTGTCACCGTCGTCCATGATGACCTGCTCCCCGAAGGCGTCGGGTCTGTTCCTTATCGGGGGCAGGGTCTTTTCGACCATTGCGTCAAACTCCATCGCCGCGCCGATGTCGGGGAAAAGGCAGACAACGTGACATTCTTCCGCCGTGCACAGCTCCATGCCAGCGAGGGCAACAATTCCTGCCCTCTCTGCCACCTTGAGAATCGCCGGACAGTTTTTGCAGCTGTTGTGGTCGGTCAGGGCAATCATGTCAAGCCCCGCCAGCCGCGCCATGTTTACGATATTATTCGGGGTCATATCCTCGTCCCCGCACGGAGAAAGGCACGAGTGGATATGCAGGTCGTAATAGACTTTCATAAACACATCATGCCTTTCCGTATTTTTTCTTGACGACATAAAATCCGGTCGTTTAACCCAGCAGCCTGTCAAGCTCGACCGCCAGCCGGAAGGCGGTTTCGGAACTGCGGAGTATCGCAATCCCCTCTTTTTCCGCCCTTACGCGGGCGTCCTCGTCCAAAGCCGAATCCTCCGAAAGTATTATGCAGGCGACCTCGGTCAGGACGGCCACCGCAACCGAATTAATACTGCCCATGACGGTTATCCATGCGTCCCCCTCGTTGGCCCTTGCCATAACCCAGCTTAAAAGATCCCCCGTATATCCTCCGGTGACCCGCCTTGTCGGGTCGCCCGGGACAAGGGTTTCAAGCCCCATTTTTTCGGAAAGCTCGGATACCGTCATTTTCAGCCCTCAAATCCGTGTTATTTTGAATCGGTTTTATTCTGCTTCTGTTTTTTGGGAGCGCCTGCCTCCCGCGGAACAGAGCCCTCCAGCATCGAAAGCTGGCTTGCTATATCCTGAATCTGCCGCCGCATGAGGAAGATGCAGTCTGTTTCCCGCGCCAGCCCCTTGACAATATCCTCGGCAAGCGCGCGGCAGGTCGGTGCGCCGCAGGAGCCGCAGTCAAGCTGGGGCAGTTCGGCGGCAATCGCGTCTATCTCGCCCATCATCCGCATGGCGTCCTCGACATTCTCGGCGAGGGTCATAACCGGGGCGTATTCCAGCGGCTGCGTCCATTTCAGCCCGCCGAGCCCCCCCGCGTCGTCAAGCCTGTTGCAGGAAACCGGCAGGTACTTGCGAAGCCTATGTATCCGCGCCCGGGCGACATACCCGTTTTCGGCGGCAAATATACCGCCGACGCAGCCCCCCGAGCAGGCGTTAAGCTCAATAAAATCAAGCTCCTGAAGCTTTTCATCCTCAAGCTCCTCGAGCACCTTTATCACGTTTTCGATACCGTCGGCCGCGAGATGGTTCTCGTTGAGCAATCCGGCGGCCTCCCCCCCGATCGAGGACCAGCCGACCCCGATTATCCCGCTGTGCGCTATGGGTTCTACCTGTTCAAGCTTGTTCATGCAGCCTACCAGCTTGGGGTAGATGTCGCTGATTGCCAGCACCCCGTCCACATTCGAACGCTCGATGCCGATTGGCACCTTCACATCCGTGACCTTTGCGGCGCAGGGGGATATGAAGAATACCCCGACAGCTTCGGGCGGCAGTCCGGTATTTTTGACAGCCTGCTCCCTTGCCAGCCTTGCCGCCACCTCCATGGGCGAACGCAGCGGCAGCACATTCTCGCACAAATCGGGAAACCTCACCCTTATCAGCCGCACCACGGCGGGACAGGCCGAGCTGATGACCGGCTTTTTCAGCCTGCCGTCGGCAAGCAGCTGGCGGGTGGCGTCCGACACAATCTCGGCCGCCCGCGACACCTCAAAAACATCGTCAAAGCCGAGCGATTTAAGCCCGTGCAGCACATAATCTATCTCATCAAGCCTGTTGAACTGCCCGTACAGCGCGGGGGCGGGCAGGGCAACCGTATATTTGAATTTATCAAGCATTTCAAGACCGTCATGCCGCGCTTTTTTTGCGTGGTGGGGGCATACGCGCACACACTCGCCGCAGTCGATACAACGCTCGGAAATTATCTGCGCCTTGCCCGCGCGCACGCGTATCGCCTGGGTCGGGCAGCGTTTTATGCAGTTTGTGCAGCCGACGCACAGATCCTTGTCCAGCGTGACCGAATGGAAAAAGCGGTCCATCTAACCTCACCCCCGCCGAGTTTTTATTTCTTGTTTCACTTCCGGTTTACAAACACCGTCATTGTCAGCACGGTCCCCCTGCCGACCTCGGTGTCAATATCAAGCATATCGGTATATTTCTTTATGTTTGGCAGCCCCATGCCCGCCCCGAATCCGAGCGAGCGGATATTGTCCGGCGCGGTAGACCAGCCCTCCTGCATGGCCAGCTCGACATCGGGGATTCCCGGGCCGTGGTCGGTCAAAACCGCGGTAATGCGATCGGGCAGGATTTCAATATCCGCCGCCCCCCCGCCGGCATGGATAACCATATTGATTTCGCCCTCGTAAACTGCTATCGAAATCCTTCGAATAACATCGGGAGGGAACCCGAGCCTCTTGAGCTTTCTTTTAACCTGACCCGACGCTTCTCCGGCACGTGTAAAATCATCTCCGGGCACATCAAAGTGCAGCTTCATTTTTCAACCTCTGTTCTTTCCGGTTTATTCTATCCCCGCAGTCCCGCCTCAAAAAGCAGTCCGCACGCGGGGAACATGCGCAGCGAGGTTTTCAGCAATACGATACCGCGTTTTTTCGCAAGCTCGATTATTTCGTCGTTCGGCCCCTTGCCCCGCACAAATACTATGCAGACCATATCCATCATATCGGCCGTGCGTACCACCTGTGTATTTACAAGACCGGTCAGCAAAACCGACTGGTCCTTGACAAAGGCAAGCACATCGCTCATCATATCGCTTCCGCAGGCGTTATGAACCTCGGCGCCCAGATGCTCCTCCCCTGTTATCAATTCGGCATTGAGTATTTTTCTAATATCGGCTATCGTCATAAAGTACATTCCTTTCGTGTGCATAAACCGGAATAAGTCTGACATTATTACATATATAAATATACACGGTTTGCGACCCGGCCGCAACCGTTTTTTCTATACCGCAACCGTTTCCCCACATATAAAATATACGGGCGGGTATGACACCCGCCCGCATTGTCCACCCAACATCTAACCGTCTAACATCTAATGTCTAATGTCTAATATCTAAATCCGAGGGGCGGATTCCATATCCGCCCCTCCCTCAATGTTTATGCCCGCTCCCGTCGTGTATTACAAATAAAAATAAAAAAATCCACAATTCCCCAAAAATATCTTGACAACAATGTAAAAACATGGTTTAATATATTCGAGGCGGGAAGTTTCCTGAAAGCTTTCCTTCTTAAGCTTTAAATAAAAAAGTGTCATAGCAGACTGATGTGCGGCAACACATCAGCCCTGCGAAAGGTGAGATAGGCACCCTTCACAACCATTAAGGCGCTATGACGGTTATGATTATATCATGATTGTCGTAGCAAAACAATGGTTGCTTTGCAAAAAATTGTTTTTTGTAACGCATGCGAAGGGTAAACGGCGGATTTCTTCCGCCCGCCTTTTGCGTGCGCTTTTTTGTTTTGAAACACGTGCCCCCGCGAAGCCTTTGGAAATGGGGGAAGGTCAGGCATTTATACTTGAATCTT
>JAAYKB010000145.1 GCA_012522615.1 Clostridiales bacterium | reverse complement strand
TTTTTCATGCTTTTTTGCTTGCATTTTCCGGTACTTAAATCTATACTAGAAAAACACTGGTAAAACGGCGGGGTGAATTACATCCCGCCCTGTTTTGGTGTTCATGTTTTAGTACATTTGATATATTAAGGAGTTTGTCCAATGTTTTTCGGAAAATTTAAATCCTCACCGATAGACTTTCTGATTGTCGGCCTTGGCAATCCGGGGAAAAAATACGCCGCAACCCGCCATAACGCGGGGTTCATGGCGGTTGAAGCTCTGGCCGAAAAGCTGGGTGTAAAGCTTGACCGCGTGAAGTTCAGAGCCTTCTGCGGCAAGGGCAGGATAGGCGACCGCCATGTTCTGCTGATGATGCCCCAGACCTATATGAACCTCAGCGGGGAAGCCGTCGTTCAGGCAATGCGGTTTTACAAGCTCAAGCCCAAACAGGTTTTGGTTATCTTCGACGACACATCCCTGCCGGTGGGAGCCGTCCGTATCCGGCGCAAGGGCAGCGACGGAGGACAGAAGGGCATGAGGAGCATTATCTCCCTGTCCGGCAGCGAGGAGTTTCCCAGGATTAAAATAGGCATCGGTGAAAAGCCGCGGCCGGAATACGATCTGTCCGACTGGGTTCTTTCGCGCTTCACTAAAGAGGAATTGCAAAAGGTTGCGGAAGCCGTCGACAACGCTGCTCAGGCCGCCTGCATGATTGTACAGGACGATATTGACGGCGCAATGAATCTTTATTCAAAGTAAAACCGAACAAGGAACGAGAGTGACTTAATTGAATGTTTTCAGCAAGGGTCTGACCGGTCTGCCGGCATTCCAATCGCTATGCGCCGATATTCGCGCCGACAGGCTGCCCGCCGCCGTAACCGGACTCGGACATATCCACAAGGTGCACTTTATAGCCTCGCTGTCGGCCGTATTGAATCGGCGGGCGGTCTTGATTGTCGCCGATGAGGGAGAGGCCGCCCGGGTTTTCGAGGATGCCGCCTCCTTTGGATTAAAGCCGCTTTTGCTTCCGGCGCGGGAGCTGTCGCTCAGAAGTGTCGAATCGGCTTCGCGTGAATATGAGCAGCAGCGGCTTGGCGTGCTTGCCGGGATAGTGTCGGGTGATTATGATATCGTGGTCGCGGGAATCGAGGCCGCGGTGCAGTTTACCCTGCCGCCCTCGGTGCTTTCGTCACGCACCCTTATTCTTAAAGCCGGGGTCGCCCTGCCGGAGAAAGATCTGCCTGCCGTCTTTGCCGCCGCGGGATATGAGCGCTGCGAACAGGTTGAAGGCGCCGGACAGTACTCGGTCCGGGGAGGCATTATCGATATTTTCCCCGCAGGCTGTCCGTCCCCCGTGCGTATCGAGCTTTGGGGAGACACGGTCGACACCATTTGGTATTATGATGTTTTATCCCAACGGCGCACAGAACCCCTTAAGGAAATTTCGATATCCCCCGCCGCCGAAATCATGCCCGACCGTCCGGACGAGCTGGCTTCGAATATTGAGGAGCTTGCCGAAGGGCTGCGGGGCAAAAACGCCGCGGCCGCCCGCGAAATTCTGATGGCCGACTGCGAGCTGCTTCGCGGCGGAGGACATCCCGCCTCATATGACAAATATATCCCCCTGATATACAAAAAGCCCGCAACCCTGTTCGACTATTCGGACGGGGCGTTGTTGTTTGTATCAGAGAGGACGCGGGTCAGGGAACGGCTCCGCACCACCGAATGGCAGCTCGGCGAGGATATTAAGTCCCTTCTTGCCGAGGGACAGCTTTGCCGCGGGCTGACCGAATATATGATGGATTCGGTCGGCGTCCAGTCCGAGCTTGAAAGCCGCGGCTGTATCATGCTTGAAGCCTTTGCTCGTTCCGGCGAGATCACACTAAACTCCCTGTATAATATAAACGCACGACAACTTCCTGTATGGTCCGGCGGAATGGATTTGCTGACCGAGGATCTGCAAAACCTTCTTAACCGCAATATGGCGTGCATTGTTCTGGCGGGAGCAGAGGAAAAAACCGCGGAAACCCTTGCAAGCGATCTTGTGAAGCGGGGAATCCCCGCCTTGTATGCCCCCTCGCCCGACGCTCCGGTTAAAAACCGGGTGCTTGTCATAAGGGGCGGGCTTTCGGCTGGAATGGAGTATCCCGACGCCAATCTGGCGGTCATCACCCATGGGCGTGTGAGCGGAGTGCGGAAAAAACCCCGGCGAACCAAGCGCGATAAGGCCGCCGAGATACACAGCCTGTCCGAACTCACCCCGGGGGATTACATTGTGCATGCCGCGCACGGTATCGGGCTGTATCAGGGCATACATCCGCTTGAGGTGCAGGGTATTGTCAAGGATTATATAAAGATACAATACGCCAAGGGGGACACCCTTTATGTTCCGGTGACCCAGCTTGACCTTGTGTCAAAATATATCGGGACAAAGGACGACGTAAACGTGCGGCTGCACCGTCTTGGTGGGCAGGAGTGGCAGAAAGCCAAGGCGAGGGTGCGTTCGGCCGTAAAGGATATTGCCCGCGAGCTGATCGCCTTGTATGCCAAGCGCATGGCTTCAAAGGGGTTTGCGTTCGAGCCCGACGGAGAGTGGCAGTATGATTTTGAACGCCGTTTTGAATTCGAGGAGACCGAGGACCAGCTCCGGTGCGCCGAGGAGATCAAGGCCGACATGGAGAGAGAGGTTCCGATGGACAGGCTGCTTTGCGGCGACGTCGGCTTTGGAAAAACCGAGGTTGCCCTGCGTGCGGCGTTCAAATGCGTTACCCAGAGCAAGCAGTGTGTTGTGCTTGTTCCCACCACCATTCTGGCGTTTCAGCATTTCAACACCATAACCCGGCGGTTTGAGGGGTTTCCCGTACGCATTGAGATGCTGTCCCGCTTCCGCAGCGCAAAACAGCAGGAGGCAATCATCAAGAAGCTCAAGCGGGGCGAAATCGATATTGTTGTGGGTACACACCGGCTGCTGTCAAAGGATGTAAAGCTCCGTGACGTGGGGCTGGTGATTGTCGACGAGGAACAGCGGTTCGGGGTGGCGCAAAAAGAGCGGCTCAAGGAGGCCTGGCCCAATGTCGATGTGCTGACCCTCTCGGCGACGCCTATTCCCCGCACCCTCAACATGGCCATGAGCGGAATCCGTGATATGTCGGTTATCGAGGAAGCGCCGCAGGACAGGTATCCGGTCCAGACCTATGTGTTGGAATATGATTCGGGCATAGTTACCGACGCCATCAGGCGCGAGCTTCGGCGGGGCGGACAGGTTTACTATCTGCATAACCGCGTCGAAACAATCGAGCGCTGCGCCGCCGGAATCCAGATGCGGATACCCGAAGCGCGGGTCGGCTTTGCGCACGGCAAGATGACCGAGGAGCAGCTTTCGGACATCTGGCGCCAGATGCTCGACCATGAAATAGATGTGCTTGTTTGCACCACGATTATCGAAACCGGAGTCGATATACCCAATGCAAACACCTTGATTGTCGAGAATGCCGACCGGTTCGGCCTGGCCCAGCTTCACCAGCTCCGGGGGAGGGTAGGGCGTTCCTCCCGCCGCGCCTTTGCCTACCTCACATTTGTGAGGGGAAAGGTGATTACCGATGTCGCGTCAAAGCGGCTTGAGGCAATACGCGAATTTACCGAATTCGGCGCGGGCTTCAAGATTGCCATGCGCGACATGGAAATACGCGGGGCGGGCAATATTCTCGGCGCGCAGCAGCACGGGCATATGGAGGCTGTGGGTTATGAGATGTACCTGCGTCTGCTGGGCGAGGCGGTCAACGAGGAAAAGGGGACCCCGTCCATGAACCGCGAGGCGGAATGCCTGATAGACCTGCAGATAACGGCGCATATCCCCGAAAGCTATATCTCCTCCACCGCCCAGCGGCTTGACATCTACCGCAGGATTGCCGATATACGCTCGCATGAAGATTCCCTGGACGTATATGACGAGCTGATTGACCGATTCGGAGAACCGCCCGAGGCGGTTCAGGGGCTTATCGACATTGCCATGCTGCGCAATATGGCGGCCGATATAGGTATATACGAGGTCAAGCAGCAGCATGACTGCCTGCTTTTATATATGCGGCGTCTTGATATGCAGGTGGGCTCGCGCATGTCGTCCGCCCTTAAAGGAAGGGTGATGATAAGCGCCGGCGCCAAGCCCTACCTCTCGGTCAGAGTCCTCAAAGGGATGACCCCGCTCAACACCCTGCGCGAAGCCCTTGAAGCGGCCAGGCCGGACGCCCAAGAACAGGCATGATTTCCCGCCCGGTTTGCGGAGAAGGGAGGCTTTTACATGATATTTGAAATGTCAAAACTCAGACAGCGCGGCATCCTGACTTCCTTTAGTCTTAAATGCATCGCGCTGTCCTGCATGCTTATCGACCATACCGCCTATGTGTTGGTCCGCCATCAGCAGATTTATATCATCATGCGGATTATCGGCAGGATTTCCTTCCCGCTCTTTTGCTTTCTGATTGTCGAGGGGTACTTTCATACCCGCAGTCTGAAACGGTATCTTATGCGGCTTTTTGTGTTTGCGCTGGTTTCCGAGGCGCCCTTTGATATGGCTTTGTACAACGGCATATTCAATCTGAAAAAACAGAATGTCTTTTTCACCCTTTTTGTGGGACTGGCAATGATAGCCCTTATCGACAAGACGATTGATTTGTTTATCAGAAAGAATTCATCTTCCGCCTTTGGCAAGAAATACCTGCTTACGGTAATCGCGTTGATATTGTGTATATGCTTTGTTGCCGCGGCGGCAAAGGCGGTAAGCCTGCTGAGAACCGACTATTCGGTTATCGGCGTTCTTACCATACTCGGGTATTTCCTGTTGAGAAAAATACCTCCGCTCGCCATTCTGTCGGTATACGCGGTTCATATCAAGCTGGGCGGGCCTTATCAGGTTTACTCGATTTTGTCCGCCCTGCCCATCCTGCTGTATAACGGAAAAAAAGGCAGGTCGATGCGCTGGCCGTTCTATTTCTTCTACCCCGCCCACCTGCTGATATTATACGCTTTACGCATGATGATAAGATCATAAAAAAACCGCCTGTATGCCGACATACAGGCGGGAAATCCGGCTATTCCTGATTTTTTAACACCTTGATAATCTCGCCGACATACATTCGATGGTAGTCGTCCTGTTGGTAGTTGGCTTTAATCGTCGGGTCGATGAAGTTTGCCGGGTCAATATCCTGAAAATACATCTTGCGGCATACAAGAGAGAGGCAGCATTCCTCAAAATAAGGGGCCTGGGCGTCAAACACAGGGGTAAGCTCGGCCCCCGCCATCTTGTCGGTATCCCTGCCCGAATGTGAACCGCAAAACTGCAGCGCGCGGCGGTACCCGTCCTTGAAAAACGAGAGCGAGAAGTATTTTTCGCGTTCCATGAACTCATAGGTGTAGCGCGAGGGGCGTACAAAAGCAAAGCAGACGTTGGTGTTCCATAAAACGCCCATTCCGCCCCAGCTTGCGGTCATTGTGTTAAAATTCCCTTTGTTTCCGGCGGAAACCAGCATCCAGTCGCGTCCAATCTGACGAAACACGTTATCCCGCAGTTCAAGAGGGTTGATTTCGATAAACTTTCTCATATAATCAGAGGGTCCTTTCATTAAACTGATTCGCTTTGTTAATTATATCACCAATATAATTCCATGTAAAACGTAAGAATAAAATTTTTAAAATATTTACATTTTCCTCTTTTAATATGCTGTTTTAGCGAGTAAAATTATTCTATTCAAAAACCCCCGTTTTGACGCCGGTCATATTAAGGAGGGAAAATAATGGACGCACCTTATATTCCTGAGTATCAGGGAAATCTCCGCAGCTTTATGCTCCGTGTCCCGGAATGTATACAGAACTGCACGGGAATCCGTGTTTTCGGCAAGCGTATCCGCTCACTGGTTTTCACAACGGATGTATCGATTATACGGAACTGCAACGCCGACGCGGTTATCGCCGTTTATCCGTTTACCCCCCAGCCCCTTATCACACAGGCTGTGATGCAGGCGGCCGACATGCCGGTTTTCGCCGGGGTGGGCGGAGGACTGACCCAGGGCATGCGGGTTGTCGACCTCGCGCTGCATGCCGAATTTCAAGGCGCCATGGGGGTTGTCGTCAATGCTCCCACCAAAAACGAGACGGTTCGCGAGCTGACCCGCCGCATCGACATTCCGGTGGTGGTCACGGTAGTGTCCGAACATGACGATATCGAAGCCCGGGTTGCGGCGGGAACAAAAATCGTCAATGTTTCGGCTGCCGCAAATACGGCGAACCTTGTTAGAAATATTCGTGAAAGCTATCCTCAGCTCGCCATTATTGCCACCGGAGGGCCTACCGAAGACAGCATACTCGAAACCATTGAGGCGGGCGCAAACGCCATCACCTGGACGCCGCCGACAAACGGTCTGGTTTTTAAAAAGA
>JAAYKB010000144.1 GCA_012522615.1 Clostridiales bacterium | reverse complement strand
TTCTTTTTTCCAAAATAGATTCAGCCATTTTCTCATATCATTTATCCTTCTCGATTCATAATCAAATGCACTGCCAGGCTAACCCAAACATCCCATACCTGCTCCCGCCGTTCCTTAATATCTACCGCCGGGATTTTGAATGTTTAAGTCATTAATACAGGTTAAAGCAATCTGCGCAAATGCCCCGCATGAAGGTGTCTTTCTGAAATTTGTGCACCCATAAAAGAACTTGTCCTTTTCTTTACCGCGTTTTACAATCATATAACCATCGGAGCACTCTGGACACTTGTATATATCCGCAGGACATTCCTTGCTGTTTGTCATAAAATCACAGACTTCTGGATCGTTCGTGCACATATAAAGACCGAGGCCATAGTTCTTATTTTTCTCGTACTTTAGGCGTGCCTTACAGATTGGACACTTCATTGCGTAGATATTATTAATCTTATCGCTGATGGTAGTGTCATGAGGAATATGATAGTCACGAATTAGCTCAAGCACAAATCGGGAAGGCCGATTCTGCGCCGTAACCATATAAACTTTATTTTTTGTCCGTGTCATGGCAACATAGAATAACCGACGTTCCTCCGCAAATGGCAAAGAAGTATCATAGTGAACGACCAATTTCATAATCGGATCGTCTTCAAGCTGGCTTGGAAATCCGAACTTAGTATCTATCATATTTACGAGGATTACATTGTCATATCCGAGTCCCTTTGAACTGTGAGCAGTCAGAAACTTAATTTTAGCTTTCGGATATTTTTTGCTCCGCAAGTCCTCATCGTTCAGCGGTGTAAATTCGCCGTATCTAATAAGCTGATCTCTATCGAAGTTGTAACGTCCAATCATAAGAATGGACGACTGCTCGCCATATTCTTCGACTACACGGCCCACGGCGCGTTCAATAGTATCGCACCAATTTTTTCTGTATCCCTTTCCATCGTCAAAACCAAGGACTTCAATTGGGTTTGGCAGCGATTTTGGGGATATAAGCCGTTTTTTAATTTGTGTGGGATTTTTCTGGACAAAGCCACCAGCTATATCAATCAATTCCTGTGAGTTGCGGTATGTATGCGTAATATGCATTTCTTTACCATCACCCATCAATTCAAGGAACTTTTGAAAAAGTGTGATGTCCGAACCGGCAAAAGCATAGATGGATTGCCAGTCGTCGCCCACAGCTATAACTTTTGCTCCTGTCGCATCAACAAGGGATTTCGTCAAATTAAAACGCTGTCTTGCAATATCCTGAAATTCATCGATGATAATATACTTGTACGATGGTTTATAGTCGCTGTCTTTAATCTCCCGCAGCATTTTTTCCGCATCATTAATCATATCGGCAAAGTCAATTTGGTTGTTCTCACGCATCCGGTTCTGATAAAACATATAGATTTCTTTCGCAATATCCAGATAAAGATTTGTTCTTACATTTTTCTGTTTCGCCTTAAGCCGATCAAAATCCTCGATTTCATACCCGTTAGATTTAAACTTCTCAATGAATTCGATAGTAAAATAAATAAGGCGATAAACATACTTGTCTTTTGATGTCTCGGCTAGTTTATGGTATATTTCCACATCCGACCGACGAGTAAGAATAAAGCCGCGTCTCTCCAACTCCTCCTTCAGATGTTCTATAAGAGGACGTCCATCGCTGTATGCCGAATAGGTTTCGATAAGTTCCGTGTGACAATGTTTATGAATATGCCGTTTGCCCACAATAGCTTTAATATATTTTTTGAGCTGCTGTGGACTGAACACATTACTTCGATACTGCTCGGTGATACCGAAGTGTTCTATGTAGCATTCAAGCTCACCTTGCCGAATATAGAAGTCTGGGGTATAAGTCTTTCTTGCTCCGGCAATGGTGTAGGGATATGTCTTCTCATATTGATACTCTATGCTGTTCATATAGAGGAAGTTGGCTATCTGGACTTCCTGCTGTGAGCGAAGATATTCACCCGTAATAGTACTGACCCTTTTGGTCCTTTCGTTGATGACAGAAATGTTATATTCGCCAAGTCGGCTCTTTAATGTTTCATAATCCTGAGCTGCACGGTACTCACAGAAATCATTCAGCGAATCGAACTTAAGGGCATCATCTGGCATGTCAAAGTAGTAGCCAAGAAACATAACCACATTTTCAAGCAGCCGCTTGTTTGTGTATATCTGTTTTTCGATACACTCAAAAATTATTTTATACGACCAATTGTTGATGACCGGCGGAATATCAGAACCCTTCCTCAGCAGGCTGTAGCCAAAAGCATGAAAAGTGTTGATTTCAACAGGAATACCCAGCTTTTTATTAATCCGATCACGAAGCTCGTCAATAGCCTTATTCGTATATGAAATAACCATGATGTCAGAAGGCGCAACACCCTCTTTTTCAACAAGGTACTTTACTTTAGCGGCCATCGTCGTAGTTTTTCCGGCACCCGCTCCGGCAACTATCAGACAATAATCCTCGTCCATGACAACGGCTCTCCGCTGCTCATCATCGAGCATAACATTTGGATCAACCGACTTTAAGATATTATCAAAATAATCCTTTTCCAAAACAAGTTTTTCTTCAATGAATGTATCATTGTGTTCTTCTATCATCGGAAAAAAGCGTGCCATCAGATTCAGAAACTTCTGCGCCTGCACAACAGTAAATCCAATCGCTGCGGAATTTGACCGGATGTATTCATGAACCATAGGCTCATTGAGTACAGTAATATACTTGGAATATCTGTCAAAGAAATCTTTTGCTTCGGATCTGGAGATATACCTCTTTGCATCGAATATACTGCGCCAGTCATTACTAAATGCGATAAGCATTGATTTAATGCTCTTATAATCACCGGAAAATTTATCTTGTGAAGGTATGACAACTGTGTTTGGTAATATGAAAAAACGCCGTGGCAAACCACAATGTGGACATATCTCCGCACGATCTGATATTTTATTGCTGCACTCTGGACAAGCAATAATTGCCACGACAATCCACCTCGCTTTTCCCTCATTAAAATCTATAAGCTAAATCCAACCGCTCCTAAACAAATACCCACAACTTCTGTTAAT